>CAIJIT010000202.1 GCA_903820745.1 uncultured Burkholderiales bacterium | reverse complement strand
TCAAACCTGCGGCATCAAAGGCTTGGCGAGTCTGCGCCAGCGCCAGCACCGGCAGCAGGCTCAAGCGTTGCGCCAGGGCCTGTGCGGCTTCAGCCAATTCGGCGTCAGGCAGGCAGCGGTAGATCAGACCCATGGTTTGCGCCTCGGCAGCCGGCAGCTTGTCGCCGAGCAGGGTCAGTTGCAGAGCACGCGCCCGGCCGACCAGACGCGGCAATAGCCAACTGCCACCGCAATCCGGAATCAAGCCGATCTTGCCGAAAGCCTGGATGAAACTCGCAGACTGCCCGGCCAGCACCAGATCGCAACTCAGGGCGAAATTCGCACCAGCGCCGGCGGCGACACCGTTGACCGCTGCGATCACCGGTACCGGCATCGCGCGCAGGCACAGCGCCAAAGGCACATAGCAGCTGTCGAGCAAAGCACCGATGTCCTTGGGCAAATCGCCGGGCTCGAAGCCTGGTTTGATCGAAGGGTCTGACAGATCCTGGCCGGCGCAAAATCCGCGCCCGGCCCCGGTAATCACGACGCAACGGACCTGCTTGTCGGCCGCCGCCGCTTCGAGCGCCTGACGCAGTTGCACCAGCATCACGGTGGTGAAGGCGTTCAATGCGGTGGGACGGTTCAAGGTCAGCGTCAGCACTGCGCCTTGCTGGCTGGTCAGGACTTGCGAATCTGGCATGAGAAACCTGTTTCGGTGGGGGCGATAAAAAATCGGCCAACATTATTGACCGACCGGTCAGTAAATAGTAATTCATGTCTTGACCTGGCGCAAGCTCGCCGATCTCGGTACAAACCCCGATCAACCCTGCATCTGCCCGCCGCAGCGCCAAAAATCAGCCTTGACCGGGCCAAGCAAGCAGCAGTGCGGGCACAATCGCCCGTATGGCAAACAAAGTCATCCCCTTGATCGACCATAGACAGTCGCTGCAGCTTCCAATACCGAGGGTGCAGGAGCCGACCGGACTGCTCGGCGACGCGCTCGGCCGGCCGCTGCGTGATCTGCGGATTTCTGTCACCGACCGATGCAATTTCCGCTGCAGCTACTGCATGCCCAAGCAGATCTTCGACAAAAAGTATGAATTCCTGCCCCATGCCGACCTGCTCAGCTTCGAGGAAATCACCAGGCTGGCGCGGATCTTTGTCGCCCATGGGGTGCAAAAGCTGCGCCTGACCGGCGGCGAGCCGCTGCTGCGGCGCCATGTCGAACGCCTGATCGAGATGCTCGCTGCGCTGCGCACACCTGAGGGGATGCCGCTCGATTTGACCCTGACCACCAACGGCTCGACGCTGGCGCGCAAGGCGCAGAGCTTGAAAGACGCCGGGCTGCAGCGCATCACTGTCAGCCTGGATGCCATTGACGATGAAATCTTCCAGCGCATGAACGATGTCGGTTTTCCGGTCAGCGAAGTGCTGGCCGGCGTCGAAGCGGCGCAGGCTGCGGGCCTGGGTCCGATCAAGGTCAATATGGTGGTCAAGCGCGGCACCAACGACTCGCAGATTTTGCCGATGGCCAGGCATTTTCTCGGCAGCGGCGTGGTGCTGCGTTTCATCGAGTACATGGATGTCGGCGCCACCAATGGCTGGGCGATGGGCGAAGTGCTGCCGTCAAGTGAATTGCTGCAACGCCTGCGCAGCGAGTTCGATCTGCAACCCTTGTCGGCCAGCGTCGCCGGTGAAACCGCCGAGCGCTGGACTTATTCGGACGGACAGGCATCGGGTGAAATCGGCTTGATCTCAAGCGTCACCCAGGCTTTTTGCAGCGATTGCAATCGCGCGCGCTTGTCAACTGAAGGCAAGCTCTACACCTGCTTGTTTGCACACCGCGGCCATGATCTGCGCGCCTTGCTGCGGGCCCAGGCCAGCGACAGCGAACTGGCGGGCAGCATCGGTCAGATCTGGGGTCTGCGCGCCGATCGCTATTCACAGTTGCGCTCCGAGGGTTCAGGTCAGACCCCTTCGGGAGAGCGCCGCGTCGAGATGCACTACATCGGCGGCTGAACTGCGATCCAAGCCGCAATGTCTGCAATCCACCCATCTCGAAAGACCTTGATGGGTGATCCGGGCCCGGCAGATTGCCAGATCCGTCTGCTCGGCCAAGCCGATCTACAAGCCTACAAGGAACTGCGCGATGCCATGCTGGCACGGCATCCGGATGCCTTTACCTCGGACGCCGAGAGTGAATTGCAACGCGATGCCAGCAGTTATCACAACCGTTTGAGCGGAGGCAATGGTGGGGCCAATCTATTCACTTTGGCGGCCTGGAGCGGCCACACCCTGGTCGGCGCGGTCAGTTGCGAGCATGAAGCCAGAATCAAGGTGCAGCATCTGGCGAAGTTGGAAGGCATGATGGTCAGCGATGCTTGGCAGGGCCAGGGCATCGGTGGCCGATTGATGGCACAGGCCTTGCAGATGCTGCGGACCGAGTCCAGGCTCGAGCAGGTCACCCTGAGCGTCACCAGCAGCAATCTGCTTGCGGTGAGGCTCTATCGACGCTTCGGCTTCAGTCAATATGGCTGTTTGCCCGATGCGATCAGGCTGCCCGGCGGCGTCAAGTTGGCCAAGGACCTGATGCGACTGGACTTGCGTTGAGCCGCTTGGCGATGTTGCTCATGGCAGCAGCTTGAACAGCAGCCCGGCACCGGCACAGCCCGCCAGCAAGGGCAAAACGCCGAGCTTGAAACGGAATAGCGCGATCAGCGCCGTCAGGGCAATCAGCATCGAGGTCAGATCAGCCGCTGCGGCAAACCCCCGAGGCCAGAACACATGCCAGGCGAAGAACAGCGCCAGATTGAGGATCACGCCGACCACGGCCGAGGTGATCGCGGTCAAGGGCGCAGTGAATTTGAGCTGGCCATGGGTGGCTTCGACCAGCGGCCCGCCGGCAAGAATGAAGACAAAGGAAGGCAAAAAGGTAAAGAAGGTCACCACGCAGGCAGCCAGCGCGCCACCGAGCAACAGCGCCTGGGGTCCGCACACCTGATTGACCCAGCCACCGACAAAGCCAACAAAGGCCACGACCATGATCAACGGGCCCGGCGTGCTTTCACCCAGCGCCAGGCCGTCGATCATCTGCGCCGCGCTCAACCAATGCTGCTGCTCCACCGCGCCCTGGTAGACATAGGGCAGGACGGCATAAGCGCCGCCAAATGTCAGCAGCGCGGCCTGGGTGAAGAACCAGGCCATTTGCGTCAAGCTACCTTGCCAGCCGTAGATCACCAGCAGCAGGCCGATCGCCGCCAGCCAGGCACCCAAGCCGCCCAGCAGTACCAGAGCAAAGCGCTGGCGCGAAAACAGCGCATGTTCCGGGCTTGGGGTGTCATCGTCGATCAGCGCCGGCCCATAGCCCAAGCTCACCGCACTCTGCCCGCTACCCGGCGTGAACGCCTGCGGCGCCAGTCTTGCGCCGAAATGCCCGGTCAATGCCGCAAGCAGCAAGATCAAAGGAAAAGGCAGGCCGAGCGCGAAGATCCCGACAAAAGCAGCCGCCGCAATGCCCCAGAGCCAGACGTTCTTCAGCGCCCGGTTGCCGATCCGGTGCGCCGCATGCAGGACCAGCGCGGTCACCGCAGGCTTGATGCCGTAGAAAATCGCCGCGACGACAGGCAACTGGCCGAAGGCGAGATAGATCCACGACAGCAGGATCAGCAGGACTAGCGACGGCAACACAAACAGCGCGCCGGCGGCAATGCCGCCACGGGTCTTGTGCATCAGCCAGCCGATATAGGTCGCTAGTTGCTGCGCCTCGGGGCCGGGCAAGAGCATGCAGTAATTCAAGGCATGCAGAAAACGCTTTTCGCTGATCCAGCGCCGCCTCTCAACCAGCTCGGTATGCATCAGCGCAATCTGCCCGGCCGGCCCGCCGAAGCTGATGCAGCCGAGTTTGAGCCAGAAGCGCAAGGCCTGCCGGAAATTGACCGATTCAGGCTTTGTCATCGGACTTCAGGGTCAAAGCTTGCGGATCCGGCCCGGCTGGGCCTGGCTCACCGCCTCAGGGTTCTCCTGGAGCAGTTCGACAAAGGCGTCGACGTCGCCTCCAAGCGACTGACGGTCACGCCCCTGGCGCAGCATGCTGAAGCCGTCGCCACCATCGGCCATGAAGTTGTTGACGATGATGCGGTAGTCGCGTGCCAGGTCGAGCGGCTTGCCGTCCACCATCACTTCGCCAAGCTGACCTGCACCATCAGCATCGCTACGCCATTGGTAGCTGAGGCTGTTAGACACCTGCAAGAGCCGCGGCGCTATGTCGGTCCTGGGCAGTTGGCGCTGTAGCAACTGCTGCAACTGCGCACCGTTCAAGGTCAGCGCCACCAAGTCGTTACCGAAAGGCTGGATCGCGAACAGGTCGCTCATCGTCACCATCTGGCCGGACTCGACCGTCAGGTCAGCCCGGATACCGCCAGGATTCATCAGCGCAATGTCGGCCCCGCCGCGTTTCTGGCCATAGGCCAAATAAGAATCGGCGACCAGATTGCCCAGCTGCGAATCGCCAAAAGGCGCTTTCGGATTGCGCTGAGCGCCCTGCGTCAGCAGCGCCACCGGCTTGATACGGGCGGCTACGGTCAGCGCCGCAGCGCGCTGCACCAGCGCGACGAATGCCGGGTTCGGCGCATAGATCGACTGCAACACCGGGTAGTTGACTGCCTGAGCGTCAAGCACCTGACCCTGGGCATCGAGCGTCAGCCGGCTTTCGGTCAACCAGCCGCCATAGCTGCCGGCCTGCACCATCAAGCGGCCATTGATCTTGCAGGTATAGGCCTGATGCGTATGGCCGCTGATGATGATCGCGTAAGCCGGGTCGAGCCTCTTGGCGATGTCGACGCCGCGGCCTTGCAGCCCCGGGCATGCATAAGCCGGATCATTGGCTTCTCCATCGTACGTGGCGCCCTCATGCATCACCGCCACCAGCACCTGTGCACCCTCGGCGCGCAATTGCGGCAGCATGGCGTTCAAGGTATCAACCTCGTCGGCGAAGCGCAGGCCGCGGATGGCTTTGGGCACCACGACCCGCGGCGTGTCACGGGTGACCACACCGACAAAAGCCACCTTGAATGGCCCGACCTGCTTGATCACATGGGTCGGCAGCAGCGGCTTACCGGTTTGCGCATCGAGCATATTCGCTGCCAGATAAGGGAAGCCAGGGCCCTTGAACCCGGCCCAGGCACAGCCCTCGGGCGGGCATTCGCCGCGGGCCTTGCGCAGCAACTCGGGCAGACCGGCGTCGAGTTCATGGTTGCCGAGCGCCGAGGCCACCAGTCCCAATTCACCGATCGCGGCCAAGGTCGGCTCGTCCTTCAGCATCGACGACATTTGCGGCGAAGCGCCGATCAGATCCCCCGCAGCGACGAAGACCGAGTTGGCCCGCTGGCTGCGCAGTTTTTCCAGCGCTGTGGCTAGATGAGCCACGCCGCCTGCAGCCTGCGCCTTGATTTCACCCGTTTGCGCATCGGGAAGCCGAGGCATCAAGGGCGCCGGCAGCTTGGTCTGGATATTGCCGTGGAAATCGTTGATCGAGAAAATGCTCAATTCGATCGGCTTCTGCTCGGGCCGCGGCGCCGCACAGGCGGCGAACAAGCTGACAGCCAACAGCAGCAGGCTGCGATTGGAAAATTTACTCAGCGCTTCGAACTTGGCATTCAGCAAGGCATGACTCCGGTGCTACGGTGAATCGAGGAAGGATTCAGGCCGGCATCATAAAACCGGACGTTCAACCCTGAGCCAAGCTCGAAGCAGTTCAGCTCTGCCCCCGATTGTCACAGCGCGATCATATTTACACGGCAAAATGCCGCTGAGCCTTCCGGACAACCCTGGCATTGCTGGCCCGAGCCTTCCCGCCCAGAATGTAAAATTTCAAGCAAATTTGTTGGTAAAAAGACAAAATAGGCGGTTCTTCTAGTTTACTGCGTTACATTTTTTTACTTATGGATTTTTTATTTGAACCAGCTGACGGCAGGCGCTGTGGGCAACGCCTGCCGTTGCATCGCGCGTCCGTGATCTGGTCATCAGCTTGCCAGGCGCGCCCGAATCGATGAGCGCTGCCAGCATGAGCAACAGCTTTGTCAGCCAGCAGCATGCACAACTGCGGGTCAAGGGTTTTGCGATCGTCCTCGCCTTGCATCTGCTGCTGGTCTATGCACTGGCCTCGGGCTTGGCCCGCAAAGGGCTTGAAATCATCAAGAAGCCGCTCGAAGTCATGCTGGTCAAGGAACAGCTCGAGTTGCCGCCCCCCGAGCCGCTGCCGCCCATGAAGGACATCAGGATGCCCGACGTGTTCGTGGCGCGTGTTGACGCACCGCCGCCGCCGATCCAGCTGGAGCCGCCGCCGCCGGTGCTGGTGAAGCCCCCAGAGCGACCGCGCGAGATCCAGCCGCCCTCGCCTTCTGCCATCACCATCTCTGCCCCTGCCGCAACGGACAACAACGCGAAAGCCCAGATCGCATCGCTGGAAAATGAATATGCCGGCAGGATTCGTTCAATGCTGAACGCGGCCAAGCGTTACCCGAACAGCCGCGAAGCCAGGCAATTGCGGCCGCAAGGCACTGTCAAAGTCTGGATCGAAGTCGACCGTGCAGGCCGACTGCTCGGCTCCGGGATTGAGGCCAGCGCTGGCACCTTACTGCTCGACAACGAGGCCTTGCGCACGGTGCGCAATGTGGCCTATTCGGCTTTTCCAGCAGAGTTGTTTGTCGGGCAGGCCTCGCGCCGCTTCATCATTCCGATCGAATACCAACATGCAGAAGGCGGCTGAAGCCGCTCATCCTTGATTCTTTTAACCCCGTTTGACCCAACCCTCCCCACAAAGGATGATCCCTTGAAAAACTTCAAATACACAGCCATCGCGCTGGCACTGGCAGCCCTGTCCTGCGCTGCCTCGGCACAGCAAACCACCGAAATCGGCAAGATCACCGTCACTGGCGAGGGCGACAAGCTCGGCTCGGGTCTGATGATCGACGAGGACTCGGCCAAGGCCAAGAGCACGGTCACCAAGGCGCAGATCGAGAAGACCCGCTCGTCAAGCAATCCATTCCAGGCCCTGTCGCTGCTGCCGGGTGTGAACAGCTCGAGCGTCGACGCCACCGGTCTGTTCGGCGGCAATCTGCGCGTGCGCGGCTTCAACAGCGACCAGATGGGTTTCACCATCAACGGCGCACCGGTCAATGACTCGGGCAACTTCGCGGTCTATCCGCAGGAATACACTGACAGCGAAAACCTCTGCGAAGTCTTCGTCACGCAGGGTGCCACCGACAGTGAAGCGCCCCATGTCGGCGCTTCGGGCGGCAATGTGGGCATGACCACCTGTGCACCCCTGGAAAAGGCACGCGTCCGCGCTGCATTTTCGTTCGGTGAACTGAGCTACCACCGCACCTTCCTGCGCGTTGACACCGGCAAGCTGGGTGACTTCAAGGGCTTCCTCTCGGTTTCCAAGACCGGAGCCGACAAATGGAAGGGCCTGGGAGCGGCCAAGCGCGACCATATCGACGCCGGCGCCGAATATCAGTTGGGCAACACCAAGCTGTCAGCCGGACTGCTGTACAACAGCGCGGTGAACAACAATATCCGCGCTTTGACGCTGGCGCAATTGAATACCGAAGGCTATTACGCTGATTACTCGGCGACCGTGCCGCAGCATCTGGCAGGTGTTAGCGGAACGGCGCAAAGCGAAAGCTCGATCGCTGGAGCGACGGCTTATTACGGCTATGCCTTGAATCCATTCAGGAATTTCCTGATCAACGCCAAGGCCAATATCCAAATCAACCCGGCGCTGCGTTTGGACATCGAGCCCTACTTCTGGTACGGCTATGGCACCGGTGGCGTGCAGCAGACCTCGCTGGCCGAGAGCGCCGGCCCGACCAAGTTGAAGGGCGGTGTCGTTGACATCAACAAGGACGGTGACGTTCTTGACACCGTGATGATCTACCGCGGCAGCGTGACCGAGACCCATCGTCCGGGCGTCAACGCCAAGCTCAGCTATACCGTCGACAACCACCATATCCTCGGTGGCGTCTGGTTCGAGCGCGCGGAGCACAAGCAGACCGCGCCGGCAACCACGATCGACAACAACGGCAATATCGCCGACCTGTGGCTGAAGAACAGCGCCGTGCTCTTGAAGTATGCCGATGGCTCGCTGTATCAAAACCGCGATGCGCTGACGATCTCAACTGGCAAGAGCGCCTTCGTACAAGACACGATCGACCTTGACGGTGGCAAGTTGCAGGTGACGCCGAGCCTGAGCTCGCGCCAGATCCAGCGCGACTTCACCAACAATGCCGCAGGTCCGGGTACGCCTTTCGCCACGTTCGGCGCAGGGGCAGACTACAAGATCCAGAAGACCTATTCGGAAGTGCTGCCAAGCCTGAACGCCAGCTACCAGTTCACACCGGCATTGCAAGGCTTCATCGGCGCCACCAAGAACTTCAAGGCACCTGGCAATTTCGAGTATTTCAGCCTGGCCAATGGCGTGACTTACACCAATGGTGTCGGCACCTATACCTCGCTGGCACCGCTGACCGTTCAACAGGAAACTTCGGTCAATGTTGACATCGGCGCACGCTACAAGCATGAGCTGTTCAAGGGCTCAGTCACGGCTTACCACGTTGCCTTCAAGAATCGCATTGCTTCGAGCTTCGACCCGGCAACCGGCACGAGCCACGACTGGAACGTCGGCGACTCGACGGTCACCGGCCTCGAAGTCGAACTCGGCACCGTGCCGGTCAATGGCCTTTCGGCTTATGTGTCAGGCGGCCTCACCAAGAGCACGATGAACAGCAATATGTTGCAGAGTGCGACTGGCGTGTATCAAACGGCAGGCATGCAGTTCCCTGATACGCCGAAGACCATGGGGGCGCTTGCATTGCAATACGCGTCAGGTCCGCTGATGTTGAATATTTCGAGCAAGTACACCGGCAAGCGCTACCTGACCTTGGTCAATGACGTCAGCATCGGTGGCTTCGCGACGGTCGACTTCAACGCCGCTTACCAGTTGCCCAACAATGGCATCTTCAAGAGTCCGTTGATCCGCGTGAACATGAGCAACATCACCGACAGGCAATATCTACTGGCCAATTCGGGCAGCGGCTCGACGATCGCCATTGCGGCTGCGAACAACCCGCAGGTCTATGCCGGCGCGCCGAGGTTCTTCAGCATGACAGTGCAAAGCGACTTCTAAGCAAGCCTCGCCCAGCAAGAGGCCCCGCGAGGGGCCTTTTTTTCGTCCCAGTTTTTCAGCGCTGGATGTCGCCGATGCACATGTACTTGATCTCGACATAGTCGTCGATGCCCTGATGCGCGCCTTCGCGCCCCAGGCCTGACTGCTTGACGCCGCCGAAGGGCACTTCAGCGGTCGAGATCAGGCCGGTATTGACACCGACCATGCCGTACTCGAGCGCTTCGCCAACGCGGAAGATGCGGCCGATGTCGCGGCTGTAGAAATAGCTGGCCAGACCGAACTCGGTGTTGTTGGCCAGCGCGATAACTTCGGCTTCGGTGTTGAACTTGAATACCGGCGCGACCGGGCCGAAAGTCTCTTCACGCGAACACAGCATCGCCGGGGTCACATCGGCGAGCAGCGTCGGCTCGAAGAACTGCGCGCCGGCAGCAGTCGCGCGCTTGCCGCCCATCACCAGACGCGCGCCAAGCGCCAGGGCATCGGCCACATGGGCTTCGACCTTGTCGATCGCCTGCGCATCGATCAGCGGCCCCAGGTTGACGCCAGCCTCGAACCCATTGCCGAGCTTGATGCCCGCCACCTTGGCCGAGAGTTTTTCGATGAAAGCGTCGTAGACGCCGGCCTGGACATAGAAGCGGTTGGCGCAGACGCAGGTCTGGCCGGCATTGCGGTATTTGCTCGCCATCGCGCCTTCAACCGCACTGTCGAGGTCGGCATCGTCAAACACGATGAAAGGTGCGTTGCCGCCCAACTCCAGCGACAGCTTCTTCACCGTGGGCGCGCATTGTTTCATCAGAATGCGGCCAACTTCCGTGCTGCCGGTGAAGGACAGATGGCGCACCACATCGCTATCGCAAATCACATGGCCGATCGCGATCGAATTCTCGGCATCGGCGGTCAAGACATTCAGCACGCCAGCGGGCATGCCGGCGCGCTGCGCCAGCTCAGCCACCGCCAAGGCAGACAGCGGCGTCGCTTCGGCCGGCTTGATCACCACGGTGCAACCGGCGGCCAGCGCCGGCGCCACCTTGCGGGTGATCATCGCGATCGGAAAATTCCACGGCGTGATCGCCGCACAGACACCCATCGCCTGCTTGATCACCAGATAGCGCTTGTTGTTGTCGGTGGTCGGAATCGTTTCACCATAGACGCGTTTGCCCTCTTCGGCAAACCAGTCGATGAAACTAGCGCCGTAAGCGACCTCGCCCCGCGCTTCAGCCAAAGGCTTGCCCTGCTCGGCAGTCATGATGCGCGCCAAGTCGTCGGTATGCTTGATCAGCAGTTGATGCCAGCGCAGCAGAATTGCGCCGCGCTCCTTGGCGGTCTTGCTGCGCCACGGGCCCCAGGCGTTATTGGCCGCAGCAATCGCCGCCTCGGCCTCGATCGCCCCGAGATTGGCCACATCGGCCAGATGTGCGCCAGTCGCTGGGTCGGTCACCGCAAACTGCGATTGCCCGGCCACCCATTCGCCATTGATCAGCGCCTGGGTGCGCAACAGGCTGGCGTCTTCCAGGGCCGCCAAGGGGGATGTCTTGCTTTGCATGGTGTCTTCTCCAGACGGTCATTGAATCTTGGTCCTCACTCTAACCGCATCCGGACCAAGCATCGATGGGCGGCGCCATATAATCGGCAACCCCAAAAATCAAGCATTGTCCTTGTTCCCAAGGCCCAAGTGCGAGCAGAGAGCCCGGAATGAAAGCAGCCGAAATACGTCAGACGTTCTTGAAGTTCTTCGAGTCCAAAGGGCATCAGATCGTCGCCTCAAGCCCGGTCGTGCCGGGCGACGACCCGACCCTGCTGTTCACCAACGCCGGGATGAACCAGTTCAAGGATGTCTTCCTCGGCTTTGACAAGCGCGCCTACAGCCGCGCCACGACCTCGCAGAAATGCATCCGCGCCGGCGGCAAGCACAACGACCTCGACAATGTCGGCTACACCGCGCGCCACCACACCTTTTTCGAGATGCTGGGCAACTTCTCGTTCGGTGACTACTTCAAGCGCGATGCGATCGGCTATGCCTGGGAACTGCTCACCGGGCATTTTAAGCTGCCGGCCGACAAGCTCTGGGTCACCGTCTACGCCGACGACGACGAGGCTTACGAGATCTGGAACCAGGTGATCGGCGTACCGGCCGAGCGCATCGTGCGCATCGGCGACAACAAGGGCGCGCGCTACGCTTCTGACAATTTCTGGATGATGGGCGACACCGGCCCCTGCGGGCCTTGTACCGAGATCTTCTACGACCATGGCCCCGAAATCGCCGGCGGCCCACCGGGCAGCCCGAACGAGGACGGCGACCGCTACATCGAAATCTGGAATAACGTCTTCATGCAGTTCAACCGCACCGAAGACGGTGTGATGCATCCGCTGCCCAAGCCTTCGGTCGATACCGGCATGGGCCTGGAACGCCTGGCTGCCGTGCTGCAGCATGTGCATTCGAACTATGAGATTGACCTGTTCGTCAGTCTGCTGGCAGCCGCCAAGGCTGCGGTCGACAGCGCCGGCCCGGGCGTCGACTGCGACAAGGACAGCGCTTCGCTGAAAGTCATTGCCGACCATATCCGCGCTTGCAGCTTCACCATCGTCGACGGCATCATCCCCGGCAACGAAGGCCGCGGCTATGTGCTGCGTCGCATCGCCCGCCGCGCCATCCGGCATGGCTACAAGCTCGGTGCGCGCACGCCCTTCTTCCACAAAATCGTGGCCGAACTGGTCAAACAGATGGGTGAAGCCTATCCGGAACTGCGCCAGGCTCAGACACGTGTCACCGAGGTGCTGGAGCAGGAAGAATTGCGCTTCTTCCAGACCATCGCCAACGGCATGGAAATCCTCGAAGCCGCGCTGACGCCCGAGCTGAAGCTGTTCAATGGCGATCTCGCTTTCAAGCTGCACGACACCTTCGGTTTCCCGGTCGACCTGACTGCTGATGTCTGCCGTGAACGCGGCGTCAGCGTCGACCAGGCCGGCTTTGACGCAGCCATGGCGCAACAGCGCCAGCAGGCACGCGCCGCAGGCAAATTCAAGATGGCCCATGGCCTCGACTACAGCGGCATGCCGACAGCCTTCCATGGCTATGAGCAACTGGTTTGCGAGGCTTCGACAGTCACGGCCGTCTATATCGACGGTGTCAGCGTCAATGCGGCCGAGGCCGGCGACGATGCGGTCGTGGTGCTCGACCAGACGCCTTTTTATGCCGAGAGCGGCGGCCAGGTTGGCGACAGCGGCGAGCTGCGCAATCCGAGCAGCCGGTTTTCAGTCGAAGACACGCTGAAGATCCAGGCCGATGTCTTTGGCCACCATGGGCGGGTGCTCGAAGGCAGCGTCCGCGTCGGCGATCAGTTCACCGCCAGGGTCAACGCCGAAGCCCGAGTCAGGATCACCCGCAACCACAGCGCCACGCATCTGATGCACAAGGCGCTGCGAGAGGTGCTCGGCGACCATGTCCAGCAGAAGGGCTCGCTGGTCAACGCCGAGCGCACCCGCTTCGACTTTGCCCACAACGCGCCGGTCACGGCCGAGCAGATCAAACGGGTCGAGGACATCGTCAATGCCGAAGTGCTGACGAACGCCGCGACAAGCGCGCAGGTGATGGCGCTAGACGATGCGCAAAAAAGCGGCGCAATGATGCTGTTCGGCGAGAAATATGGCGAGACCGTGCGGGTGCTGAGCATCGGCAGTTCGAAAGAGCTGTGCGGCGGCGTCCATGTCAGCCGCAGCGGTGACATCGGTCTGTTCAAGATCGTCAGCGAAGGCGGTGTGGCCGCAGGTATACGGCGCATTGAAGCAGTTACCGGCGACAACGCGCTGGCCTATTGCCAGTCGCTTGAAAACCAGGTCAGCCGGATTGCGGGCAGCCTGAAAGCCGCGCCGGCTGATCTGGAGATCCGCGTCCAGGCGGTGCTCGACCAGGTCAAGGCGTTGGAAAAAGAATTGACCGCCACCAAGAGCCGGCTGGCCGCCGCGCAAAGCGATGAGCTGCTGGGCCAGGCGATCGACTTCAAAGGCACCAGGCTGCTGACCGCGACCTTGCAAGGTGCAGACGCCAAGACGCTGCGCGAAACCATGGACAAACTCAAGGACAAGATGAAGAGCGCGATCATCGTGCTGGCGGCGGTCGAAGGGGAAAAAGTACACCTGGCCGCCGGTGTCACTGCCGACCATATGGCCAAAGCCAAAGCCGGCGAGCTGGTCAATTTTGTTGCCAGCCAGGTCGGCGGCAAAGGCGGCGGCAAACCCGATCTGGCGATGGCCGGCGGCACCAACCCTTCAGCCCTGCCCGCAGCGCTGGCCAGCGTGCAAGCCTGGGTTGCCGAAAAGCTCTGACCCCGCAGTTGATTCCCATTAGGATTGACCATCAGCTGGCCCCGGGGGTGAAATTCACCCGGGCCGGTTCACCCCATCACAGGAGTCCCCATGAGCGACACCATTGACCATGACAACGCCGAGCGCCTCGCAGCGTTCTTGCAGATCCTCGCTGCCGACCTGACCGAGGACGAAGACCCGGTGCCGATCGACACGCTCGACGGCTATATGACCGCGCTGCTCTGCGGCCCGGTCAAGTCCTCGCCCTTGCAGGCGATGGACGCCTTGTTCGGCCCGGAATGGCCGACACCTCTCGACGCGCTGGATCAGATCGAAGAATTCACCAACGCATTGTTGAATCGCTGGAACGAAATCGCCGAAAGCCTCGACCCGGAAGCGCTGAGCGACAACCCGGAAGCGATGCTCCTGATGCCGCTGATCACCGAATTCGACGATGCGACCAAGGCTGATCTGCTGTCGCAAGGCGTGCTGAACGCCGAACAACTCGAACAACTGCCGCCTTCGGGCCTGATGTGGGTCGAAGGCTTCATGCAGGCGGTGCAGGACTACGAATCCGACTGGTATGTCTTCGACAGCGAAAGCGAGCAAGGCCAGATGCTCGACACCATGCTGGCCTCGATCGCCGCGGTAGCGATGCCCCCGGGCGAGCAGCGTGAAGCCTATATCGCTGAGTCGTACGAAGAAGACGAAGCAGTCGACCAGGAAATGCTGCTGGACGATGCCTTGTTCTCGGCGCAAGACCTGCGCCTGTTCTGGCTATTGCCGGCTGAAGGTCAGCTGCTGTCCTGAGTCGAGGCTGGCACGCTCGGCCCAGCTTCGTCGTCCCCGCATTGCGGCCTTCGGCCTGCATGTCGGGCTACCGGTTCCGGCACCGGCCCGCCCGGCCGTAGCCCGCCATGCAGCGCAGCGAAATGCGGGGCAGAACCTCCCCCGGCCTGCAAGATGGGCTACAGGGTGCCGGCGCAAGTGGCGGCGCCACAGCGACAGATCAGACGCCCGCCATGGTGGGTTTGGCCGTAATGGCAGCTGATTTCTTCGCCGACGTCGATCGCGCGGATCGAATAGAACTCGACACGGCCCTGGCTGATTTTCAGCAGCGCGTTCGGCGCGCAGCCGTGGTTGACATAGCGCAGCAGCCCGGGCGAATCGGTCGCGTCGATCGCACGGCTGTCCGACACGGCGACGATATGGATTCGCGCCCGGCCCTTGGCACGCTGCCTGGCTTCGCGCAGGGAAATCGATTCACCACGCAACTCGCCGATCTTGCTGCGCGCCGGTATCGGCTCGGCAGCAAACAAGCCCAGCCCGTCGATCAAGCTGTCAGCCACCTGCAGGGCAAAGCGCTCGGCGGGACGCGGCTGGCCCTTGGCAGTCTGGCTGGGCAAAGCTTCGGTCGGGAGCGCGCTGATTCGTGGCATGCAGCGATTGTCGCCGCCAAGGCTACCAATGCCGCGATACTCGCGGCTTCTGATGCGCTGGCCCATAGACACATTGACATCCTCCCCGCCCTAAAGGGCGGGGATTCCCTCTACAGGGGCTGCATGTCCGCAGCCGGCTCTGAACTTTGACAGGATATTGCGAGCAGCGTTCACATCACGATCATGCAAACTCTCACACCCCAAGCAGGTCCATGGCCTTATTGCAAGACCTTCGAGCCCTTTGGGTCCCCCGACCCAACCACAGTCGGAACAGGTCTGCGTGGAAAAATTCTCACTCACTTCTTCAAACCATGCGCCATGCCTAACGGCCTTGTACGCGAGC
>CAIJIT010000201.1 GCA_903820745.1 uncultured Burkholderiales bacterium | reverse complement strand
TGCAGCGACTGATGTTTCGCGCTGGCGTGCAAGGGGTCCACTCGTGCGGCAATGGGCTCCACGCTCTTGCGCGACAACGGCAGCATCAGACCGGTGCAATAACCAACTAATCCCGAATGCCGGTCCGCATGACCAAGCCCTTGCATTAGGTGCGCCATGTAGTCATCGAATTCTTTAGCGATGTCCATCTCAGCCCTTCAAAAGGAAAGATGAAAATATTATGCCATTTTTTTATGACACAGTAAGATTAAGGGCCTTAACGAACTGGCGCCATGCTGCGCAGCGACTTGACTGCGCCCTCGCCCATCGCCGCGCCAAAGCGCTTGGCCAACCGCTCGGCAACGTTGTCATGCGGCGTGTAGTCGATCACATCCTCGGCCTTGATGACTTCGCGCGCCACAAAGTCGAGGTTGCCCAGATGGTCGGCCAGACCCAGCTTGATCGCCTGCTCGCCGTTCCAGAACAGGCCTGAGAAGGTTTCAGGCGTTTCCTTCAAGCGCTTGCCCCGGCCTTCGCGGACCACGGCAATGAACTGCTGATGGATCTGGTCGATCATGGCCTGCGCATAAGCGCGCTGCCTGGCGTTTTGCGGCGTGAACGGATCGAGCATGCCCTTGTTGTCGCCGGCGGTCAGCAAGCGGCGCTCGACGCCGAGCTTGTCCATCAGGCCGGTAAAGCCGAAGCCGTCCATCAGCACGCCGATCGAGCCGACGATCGAGGCCTTGTCGACATAGATTTCATCGGCCGCCGCGGCGATGTAGTAAGCGCCTGAAGCGCAGATTTCCTCAACCACCGCATAGACCTTTTTGTCATGCTTGGCTTTGAGGCGCTTGATTTCGTCATAGACGATGCCGGCCTGCACCGGGCTGCCGCCAGGCGAGTTGATACGCAGCACCACCGCCTGCGCGGCCTCGTCCTCGAAAGCACTCTTCAAGGCCGACACCAGCAATTCAGCGCTGGCCTCGGTGTCGCCGGCGATTTCGCCGCGCAACTCGACCAGGGCGGTATGCGGCGTGGTCGGTGCCGGCATGTAATGGCGCTGCGACATGAAGGTCCAGGCCGCCAAGGCCAGCAAGGCCAGCCAGATTGCCCTGTAGAAAAAACGCCAGCGTCTGGCGCTGCGCTTGTCCTGCAGATAGTCGCTGGCAAATTGCGCCAGCAACTGCTCATAGCCAGCGGGCGGCGGCGGCGCCGAAGTTGCGGCCGGAGCAGCAGCAGCGATGACAGGGTCTTGAATCGGTGGGGGCAATTCTTCGTTGGGGTTCATAAGGGGCGGCGAGTCATTCATCAAATGCGGGTTGAATTGCTGCAGAAGGATACCAATAGACCTGGCCGGCGCGTTCCTTGACCGGGACCTGGGTCAACCCACGGTGACCGCACATGCCCGAAACGCAGCGCCCGGTCAGCGGATCGTAGACCGCGCCATGGATCGAGCACATGATCAATTCCTTGTCGGCGTCAAGAAATTCACCCTCCTGCCAGTCCATTTCGGTCGGCAGATGGGCGCAACGGTTCAGGTAGGCGACCACCTGGCCATCGAATCGCAAGACGAAGGCACGCTCGGGCTTGCTGTTTTGCAGCACGTCGAAGCTGTGCGCGCGGCCGCGCTCGGCCAAGGCGTCCGAGGGGCAGAGCGGGAGTTCCTTGTCGACCGGTTTCATTCAGGCGTTCTCGAGCAACCAGGCATGCAAATCTGGCACCGATGCGGCGACATGCAAGGGTTTGAAAGCGGCGAAATTCGAATGGTCATGGGCGCCATAGCCAACCCCAACGCAGGCTACACCGGCATTGCCGGCGAGTTGCAGATCATGGGTGGTGTCACCGATCATCAGGGTCCGGTCGGGCGCAATCTCGAGTTCATGCATCAGCTCGAACAACATCCGCGGGTCGGGCTTGCCGGCGGTTTCATCGGCCGTGCGCGTGCCATCGAACAGGTTTTGCAACTCGACCGCCTTGAGCACATCGTCGAGCCCGCGCCGGTTCTTGCCGGTGGCCACGGCCAGCAAATGCCGGCGCGCCTTCAGCGCCGCCAGCATCTCCAGCGTGCCATCGAACAACATCAAGTCATGCTGGGCGGCCAGGTAATGGTGGCGAAAACGAAGACTGAGCTCGGGGTAGCGCGCCGTCGGCAGATCAGGCACCGCATGGGCCAGCGCTTCGGGCAAGGCCATGCCGATCACATAACTGGCGCTCTCCCGGCTCGGCTCGGCCATGCCGACGTCGACCGCCGAGGCCTGGATGCAGCGGGTGATCAAGGCAGTCGAGTCGAACAAAGTGCCGTCCCAATCGAAGATGATCAAATCAAATTGCTTCGGTGTCATGGTTTCAAAAGACTCAATAACTGTTCACATTCGGGGGGCAATGGTGCCAGCAATTCGATCTCCAGCGCGGTCGCAGGGTGGACAAAGCGCAGGCGTTTGGCATGCAGGAACATCCGGTCGAAGCGCACACCCGGCAACGCAGTGCCACGCGCCAAAGCCCGGTTGGCTTCGAAGTCGCCGTATTTCGGGTCGCCGACGATGGCATGGCCGGCATGCGCGAGGTGGACGCGGATCTGATGCGTGCGGCCGGTCTTGATCGTCACGTCGAGCAGGCTGTAGGCGGTCATTCGCTTCACGACCTTGACCAGGCTGATCGAGCGCTTGGCCTGTTCAAATGATGGGTCATCGGCATGTTCGATCACCCGCACCCAGCGTTCGCCATCGCTGCCGGTGAACTTGAGCAGCGGCAGGTCGATGACTTTGTGGTTCTCGGTCCAGGCGCCTGACACCAGCGCTGCATAGGTCTTGCCGGTCTCGCGTTCGCGAAACTGCTCTTGCAGGGCGACCAGCGCGCTGCGTTTCTTGGCAATCAGCAGCAGGCCCGAAGTTTCCTTGTCGAGTCGGTGCACCAATTCAAGGAACTTGGCTTGCGGCCTGGCGCGGCGCATTTGCTCGATGACCCCAAAGCTGACCCCGGAGCCGCCATGCACGGCCACGCCGGCCGGCTTGTTGATGGCGATCAGATGGTCGTCTTCATAAACCACCGGGAACTCGCGCGCCGGTACATGCTCCTGCGGCGCGGTGACGCGCTCGGGCAGGCGCACCGGCGGCACGCGCACTTCGTCGCCGAGTTGCAAGCGGGTATCGGCTTGCGCCCGGCCTTTGTTGACGCGCACTTCGCCCGCCCGGATGACGCGGTAGACATGGGTCTTGGGCACGCCCTTGAGTTCGCGCAGCAAGAAATTGTCGAGCCGCTGACCGGCCGAGCCTTCGTCGATGATCACGCGGCGCACCGCAGGTGCTGCGGCGATTGCCTCCGCGGCCGGCGGGGCTGGCAGCCTGGTCGTCGATGTTTGCGCTGGCTCACGTCGGGGGCCCAACGGTCTGGCTTGTGCAGATTTGGCAATTGCTGCGGGCCTGCGGGTTTTGGAGATGGCCGACGCTGCAGCTTTAGCCCTTATAATCATGCTCACCAAGTTAGCGTCGTAAGTATTTGATTTGTCTGATTTTACCCGGCCATCTGAAAGACGATGAACCGGCGTGAAGCCGAGGTTTTTTGGACGACGTTGATTTGGCGATCAGTGCAGGAACAATTCCGACACTGGTCAAAATATAGGTGATGCAACGCGTACCGCGATGAAGAGAGCCCTTTCCCCAAGTGACAGGGCGGCTTTTGATGGCACGCGGCAGAGCAATCAAGAATGAACCACGCCCGGCAAGGCACGCATGAAAATCGCGCAAGCGAACAAGCGCTACTTGCTGGCAAAGACAAGGTTTCCCAAGGCGCGAGAAGGTTGGCTAATTCATGCCCGACCCGCTCGCACCAGCTTCCAGCAGTCCTCGCAGATGAGCCCGATCACTCCTTCCACCCCCCATCGCCCTGATGCGCAGCCCCGGCCCATTGCCGGTGAGGCTGTGCTGCTGGGCTCTGGCAGGGTCGCACAGCCCATTGCTGCGCGTTCACGGGAGCGGGCCACTTCGCCGACTGTTCGGTCGCACGCGCCAACGCTGGTCCAGCTGATCGATTGACGATTCAGCTTCCAGTCCAGGGCGATTCCTTCCTCGGTTCATCGAACATTGCTCGTGCATTGATGTGCTGCTGCATGGACCTGTCCATGCCGTAGCGTGATGCTGCGTGCCTGCCGGCCGGATTTGAAACCCGGCCGCAAGCGCGCGAGGAGAAATGATATGAAACGCATGTTGATCAATGCGACGCAGCCGGAAGAACGGCGCCTCGCAATCGTTGATGGCCAGAAGTTGATGGACTTCGAGACTGAAATCGAAGGCCGTGAGCAACGCAAGGGCAATATCTACAAGGCCGTTGTGACCCGCGTCGAGCCCTCGCTCGAAGCCTGTTTTGTCGATTACGGCGAGGAACGCCACGGCTTCTTGCCATTCAAGGAAATCGCCAGGACCTATTTCCGCGACGGCGTCGATGTACGCACCGCGCGCATCCAGGACTGCATCCGCGAAGGCCAGGAGTTGCTGGTCCAGGTCGAAAAGGAAGAACGCGGCAACAAGGGTGCTGCGCTGACGACTTTTGTCTCGCTGGCCGGCCGCTATCTGGTCTTGATGCCCAACAACCCGCGTGGCGGTGGTGTATCACGCCGGATTGAAGGCGAAGACCGCGAAGAGCTGAAAGAAAACCTCGACCAGCTTGAATACCCGAAGGGCATGAGCTTGATCGCCCGCACCGCTGGCATCGGCCGCAGCGCCGCGGAGCTGCAGTGGGACTTGAACTACATGCTCAAGCTCTGGACCGCCATCGACGATGCGGCCAAGGGTGGCAAGGGCGCTTACCTGATCTATCAGGAAAGCTCGCTGGTGATCCGCGCGATCCGCGATTACTTTACTGCCGATGTCGGTGAAATCCTGATCGACACCGATGACCTGTACGAACAGGCCAGCCAGTTCATGAACCATGTGATGCCTGACCAGGGCCATCGCGTGAAACGCTACCGCGACGACGCGCCGCTGTTCAGCCGTTTCCAGATCGAACACCAGATCGAAACCGCATTCAGCCGCACCGTCAACCTGCCTTCGGGCGGCGCGATCGTGATCGACCATACCGAAGCACTGGTTTCGGTGGACGTCAACTCGGCGCGTTCGACCCGCGGCAGCGACATCGAAGAAACCGCCACCCGCACCAACCTCGAAGCGGCCGACGA
>CAIJIT010000200.1 GCA_903820745.1 uncultured Burkholderiales bacterium | reverse complement strand
TCGCTAAAAAGGACGGGTCTGGCCTCGAGTTTTCCCTGCCGATCGGGTAGCTCGAAGCGAGATCAATAGACCGGATAAGCATGTAGATCTTGTAGCGTAGGACTTGCGGACGGGGGTTCGATTCCCCCCGGCTCCACCAAATTGAAGGGCTCGGATAATCTCCGAGCCCTTTTTCTTGCCTGAAATCCCCACACCACGCGGGGTTCCGGCCTACCGTGCTGCGGGTGACGCATTGGCAGAAGCTGACGAAATGGGCGTTTTCCGCGCCAGCCCAGTCTCTTTTCTCTGTTTGTCCTGCGGGTAGTCGCTGCTGAGAACCCCGGTTTTACGCGGGTTTGGCGCTGCCAGTTCGTTGTCAACTATCCCGACCGGTTGCCTTGTTGCGTCAAGCGGATCACGCATCGAACCGCTCGACCACTTGACGTTGCAGGGCCCAGTCCAGCGGCAGCGGATTGCGCTGAAACCACAGCAGACTCATGCATCGGGGCTGCTTACCGGCCAGAATGCTCTGGATGGTGGCGGGCTCCAGCAGCGTCAGGCGCAGCAGTTCGTTGACCGTCGAGTGGTGCAAGCCTTCCAACTTGGCGATCTCGCTGCCGCTGCCGACCCGTCCGTCATCGAGCAGTCGCTGCCAGTGAAAGGCGCGCGACAGTGCGACCTGCAGCGGGTTGTCGTGCTGACTGCCGCCACTGTTGCCGTTGCCCGGCAAAGCACCTTCGCCGCCCGCCCCAACCTCGGGTCGAACGATCACCTTGCTGACACCACGCCTCCTGATTTTCAGCGGAATGAAGGTCGACAGTTTCATCGCACCATCTTCCCGCCGCCGCAGTGAGACCGGCGCGCCGGTTGTTCGAATACGTGTCATATTGTTACCTCCAGTTCAGCCAATTCAGCACCGATGGTGCCGGGGATCAGTTCGCAGGCCAGTTCCTGCCAGCCGCTGTCGCGCCAGATGATTTCCATCCCAGTGCCACCGAGCACGATTCGTTCGATCAGCAATTGCACCAATCGGCACTGTTCTGCCGGGAATAGCTGAGGCCACATCGTCGCCAGTTGGCGCATCGGCAACACCACCTCGGGTTCCGAGAAGTCAGGCCGTTGCTCGCGCACTTTGTTCCACACCGCCTGCACGAAGTGCGGTGCCGACAGCGCATCCTGCACCTGCGCGACCACCAACTCCTCGACGGGCTCGGCAGGCAGCGAACCAAACCGACTGGCCCACGCACCAAAGCGACGATCCCGGCCGGCCGTGTAATAGCGATAGGGCTTGCCCTTCTTGATCGTGTAGGTCGGCATCAGCCGTTCACCATCGGGCGTGAATAGCAGATTGCGCAGCAAGACAGGTTTTTTGTCCCGGTTCTTCGTGTCCTGCCGCCGCCCTTGAGGATTGGACGCGATGAGCGCGTGCGCCGCATCCCACTGCGCCTGCGTGATGATGGCCTGATGCTGGCCGGGGTGGCTCTGCCCCTTGTGGACGATCTCGCCCAAAAATATCCGGTTGTACAGCATCTTGTAGATGGTCTGTTTGCAGAACGGCTTACCGCTTTTGGTGACGACGCCCTCGGCGGCGTAGTTGCGCACCATCATCGTGGCCGAACGCACGGTCACGAAGTCCTCAAAAATACGCCGGACGATGGCGGCCTCGCGCTCGTTGATGACCAGCAGCCGGTTGTCCACGTCGTAGCCCAGTGGCAATGGGCCTCCCATCCACATGCCCTTGGCCTTGCTGGCCGCAATCTTGTCGCGGATGCGCTCGCCGGTGACCTCCCGCTCGAACTGCGCGAAGGACAACAGCACGTTGAGCATCAACCTGCCCATCGAGGTCGCAGAATTGATCTGCTGTGTCACGGCGCTGAAACTGACCCGGCAGCGGTCAAAGGTCTCCACCATCCGTGCAAAGTCGGCCAGTGACCGTGACAGACGGTCAATTTTGTAGACGACCACGATATCGACCTTGCCTGCCTCGATATCCGCCATCAGGCGGCGCAAGGCGGGGCGATCCATATTGCCGCCGGAGAACCCGCCATCATCGTAATGATCTGCTACCGGAATCCAGCCCTCATGGGTCTGGCTTTTGATGAAGGCATGCCCCGACTCCTTCTGCGCATCGATGGAATTGAATGACTGGTCGAGACGCTCGGCGCTGGATACCCGGCAATAGACGGCGCAGTGCTTGGGTGGCACGAGAATTGGCTCACTCATCGCGGCACCCCTTTGCTATCGATGAGCCCGAAGAACTTCGGCCCTGACCACTGCGTACCGGTGATGTGGCGCGCTGCTGCCGACAGGCTTTTGAAAAGTTGCCCATCCAGTTCGTACAAACCGGCAGGCGTGACCGTGACGCGGTATTCGCGCTCATCCCATTCACGAACCAACGCGGTACCGGGCATCAGATGAAATTCCGTGCCGCGCCCACCTTTCTTGGCGATGGCGATCTTCGAATGCTTGGCACCGCAATCGGCCAGATGGCGGCGAATGCCTGCGGGCAACTCCCCGTAGGCCAGTTCTTGTATCCGGTAGGCGATGCGGGATTCGATGTAGCTGCGATTGGTGTGGGTGGGCCGCCGGGGAAAGTGCTCGTCCCACAGCAACCACAATGCCTTCATCGGCGTATTGGGCAGCGCCGCCAATTGCGCGGCGATACTGGCTTGCTGGTCTGGCTGCATCATCAATCCTCCCACACGGCGGTGCCGCCCAGCGTGATCCACAGACGGCAGTCGTCCTCGGTGGCCATTTCGCGCACGGGTAATCCCGTCGCGCGGTTGGTGCCTGATTTGCCGGTGTACCAATAGGTGCGCCCGTCGTGGATAACCCGATACGGGCCGTGAGTGTCGCCATCGAACTCGATGTTCATCATTCCGCGTGAACGGTGGTTGGCGTCTGTCACCTGCGCCCGAAGGCTTGTGATTGTGCTCATTGAAATCTCCTTGTTGAGAGTGGTTTGCGGGCCTCCATGAACGCGCTGTGGCGGGCACAAGCCAAGTCAAACGTTGCTATTTGTCGCGGCACTGGGACACTCAGTCGCACCAAGCTCGGCGCAGGTGTCGACTTTCCGCGATGCCTTTCGCGGTCAGCACCGACGGGCATTACGTGGCATCGGCAGAGTGGGCGCATCGAATGATCAAGGCCACGCCCGGGTGAGCGGCGGATATGCCACGACTGCCCGCCGTTCGCCCCTTCGTTCATCAGGCGCTCGGCATTTCTGCAGCAAGCTCAGATCGGGCAGACTCAAGCAGCTCGCGCGGAATCTCGATGTTGAATTTGTATTCGTCCTCGTGGCGACGGCTGTTCTGGTGCCGGGTTGCGGCTGCGCGTGCGAACAGGTTCATGACCGGCATCAACTGCTCGTACAGTTCGATTTCTGCAATCACCGCGCGGGCGTGAATGAAGTCGCGCTCGGCGTCCCTGATCTGTTCAGGCAATTCCTTGTTCTGGATGGCGACAGCATCGCGTTGCAGCTGCAAATCAGCCATTGATGCACGGGTCAGGCGCAACTCCACTTCAAGCCGGGTCAGTGACTCTGGGACGACGAAATCACCTTCGGTGGCGATCATCTGTCGGGATGCGGCATTCGTTTCTGCTGCCATTCGGCTTTCGACATCAACCAGTCGTTTTTCCACCTTGACGATCAAGGCTTCGGCCTTGTGGTGTTCGACCGCCAGCGACCGGCTCTGCTCGACCAGACGCAGCAGTGTTGCTTGGGTTTCGTCATAGCGCTGCGGCGCTTCCAATATTCGGCGTAGCGGCTGCAGTCGGGATTGGATCTGGCTGACGTCGCTTTCCAGCTGATTAACGCGGTTGAAGCATTCGGACACCACCTTGTGCTGGCGGCTTTGCTTCTCGGTGTTGCTGAGGGCGTAACAACTCGCCGCATCACGGATCTGTTGGTAACTGGCGTTCTCCTTGTCGTACTCGGCCTTTGCTTTGGCCAGTTCATTTTGTGTGGCAGCAAGCTCGCGATTTGTATCGTCGAACTTAGCCTTGATGGCGTCGTAGTAGCCGCTGGTCTTTTTGCGGAAGGGGTTCAGCTTCATCGTGGGTTCTCCAAGGGTTGATGGTTCAAGGGACGAAATCGCACAAACAGCGACTGGTTTGCACACCGTCAAATGGTGACAACAGAGACTGGTTTGGTCGATCAGGGAGTTGAGGGCGGCAGCGGGCGCGTGGCCGCTTTTGCCAGCGAGGGCGGTTTCTAACGGGCGACCTTCCGAATTCCTGGGCCAAGGAGAGCAATGCCGCCGCCCGGAGTCCACGGTTTCGATGATTCGGCCATCTCACCTGTTTGCCCGTCGGTGAAAAGCCGCGAAAAATCTCGTTTATCGCATGCCACTGAGCCCCACTGACGGACAGCAAGGGCATGCCGAACTGATCGGAGAAATCGCCATGAATACTGTTCCTCAACCGCAGCTACTCACACCACGCCAACTCGCAGCCCGTTGGGGCTTGAGCGAAAAAACACTGGAGCGCTGGCGCATGCTCGGCAGCGGCCCGGTGTTCCTGAAACTCGGTGGTCGCGTGCTGTATCAGGTCGCTGAAGTCGAAGCGCACGAGATCAAGCGCACTCGTCAATGCACCGC
>CAIJIT010000199.1 GCA_903820745.1 uncultured Burkholderiales bacterium | reverse complement strand
GACCCGGACAAGGCGGCGGCCGTTTTGCAAGACTGCGGCTTCCATGTCAAGGTGGCGATCGTGGCTTTGCGCAAGAACTTCAACGTCGCACAGGCGCGCAGCGCGCTTGACGCTGCCGGCGGCAGCGTGCGCCAGGCGCTGAACGGAAGCTGAAGATGGAGCACAAGCCGACCAATGCCAGCCTCTGGCGCTGGATTCCGACGCTTTACTTCGGCCAGGGCCTCCCCTATGTGGTGGTGATGACGCTGTCGGTGATCATGTACAAGAACCTCGGCATCTCCAACACCGAGATCGCGCTCTACACCAGTTGGCTCTACCTGCCCTGGGTGATCAAGCCACTCTGGTCGCCACTGATCGAGCTGTTCAGCCGCAAGCGGGTCTGGATCTTTGCGCTCCAATTCTTCGTTGGCGCCGCGCTGGCCCTGGTCGCCTTGACGATTCCAGGGCCGAAAGCATTCCAGATGAGTTTGGCGATGTTCTGGCTGATGGCCTTCGCCTCGGCCTCGCATGACATCGCCGCCGACGGCTTCTACATGCTGGCCTTGCCCCAGCATAGCCAGGCGGCCTTTGTCGGCGTGCGCTCGACCTTCTACCGGCTCGCCAATATCGGTGGCCAGGGCGGTCTGGTCTACTTGGCGGGCGAGTTACAGGAGCGCACGGGCAGCATGCAGACCGCCTGGTCGATGGTGTTTTTCCTGATGGCTGTCTTGTTCTCGCTGCTGGCCATCTATCACCTGTTCATGCTACCCAAGCCGGTTAGCGACATCAGCGGCCGCAAGGCCGCCAGCCTGGGGCGTGAATTCATCGCCGTGTTTGCCGAGTTCTTCCGCAAGCCGGGCATCCTCGTCATCGTCGGCTTTTTGCTGCTTTACCGCTTCCCCGAAGCACAGTTGCTCAAGCTCGCCACACCGTTCTTGCTCGACCCGCTGTCGGCCGGCGGCCTGGGCTTGTCGACCAAGCAGGTCGGCATCGCTTACGGCACCGTCGGCCTGACCGCCTTGACGATCGGCGGGCTGATCGGCGGCTGGCTGATCTCGCGCTTCGGGCTCAAGCGCATGCTCTGGCCGCTGCTGCTGTTGATGCATGTTCCGAATGCCGCCTTCCTGCTGCTTGCCTGGGCTTTGCCGGGCAATCTGGCCCTCATCAGCAGCGCGCTGGCGGTCGAGCAGTTCGGCTACGGCATGGGCTTCAGCGTCTACCTGATGTACATGATCCTGGTCGCCGACGGCAAGCACAAGACCGCCCATTACGCGATCTGCACCGGCTTCATGGCGCTGGGCATGATGCTGCCAGGCATGTGGAGCGGTTGGTTGCAGGCCCAGCTCGGCTATCTATGGTTCTTCATCTGGGTGCTGATCGCGACCCTGCCTTCGTTTGTTATGGCCGCCTTGATCCGCATCCCCGAGGAGTTTGGCAAGAAGGCCAAGGCATGAGCCAGCGCCTGCTTTCCCTCGACGCCTTCCGCGGCTTCACCATCGCCGCCATGCTGCTGGTCAACAACCCCGGCAACTGGTCAGCGCTATACCGCCCGCTGGGTCATGCCGCATGGCATGGTTGGACCTTTACCGACTGGATCTTTCCATTTTTCATCTTCATCAGCGGCATCTCGATGACACTGAGCCTGGGGGCACGCGCTGCGGCCGGCATCAGCCGGACGGCGTTGCTGGCACAGACGGCCAGGCGCGCTGCCATCATCTTTGCGATCGGTCTGGCGCTGAACCTGATTCCTGCTTTCAACCTGAGCGAGCTGCGCATCCCTGGCGTGCTGCAGCGACTGGCGCTTTGCACGCTGTTCGCGGCACCGATCATGCTGTGGTGGCATTGGCGCGGCCAACTGGCCTGGGCACTTGGTCTGCTGGCCTTGTACAGCCTGATCCAGCTAGGCCTGCCGGTGCCCGATGCTGCTGGCGTCTGGCACCAGGGCTCGCTGCAGCCGGGCGAAGATGTCGGCGCCTGGCTGGACCGCTGGCTGCTCGACGGCCATCTCTGGCGCAGCAGCCGGACCTGGGACCCCGAAGGCCTGCTTTCGACCTTGCCTGCAGTGGCCAGCCAACTGGCCGGCGTGCTGGCCGGACATTGGCTGAAAGCCAGACGCGATGCGGGCGAAAAAACGATCTGGCTGATGCTCTGCGGGCTGGCCTGCCTCTGGCTGGGTGAGTTGCTGGGCGCCTGGCTGATGCCGATCAACAAGAATTTGTGGACCCCGTCCTATGCCGTCGCGATGACCGGCTGGGCCTGTGTTGTGTTCAGCGTCTTCTTCTGGCTGCTCGACGCGATGCCGCGGCCCTTGCTGCGCGCCCGGCTCGCGCGCTGGGCCTTACCGCTGCAGGTCTTCGGTGTGAATGCCCTGTTTCTTTTTGCCTTCTCCGGATTCCTGGCCAGAATGCTCGGCTTCATCAAGGTCGGTCCGACGAGTCTGAAAGCCTGGCTCTATGCACCGATCGAAGCGCTGCCGATCGCGCCAGTCAATGCCTCGCTGTTGTATGCGATCGGATTCCTCGCGGCGATGACCCTCCTGGCCTGGGCCCTGTGGCACCAGCGCTGGTTGATAAAGGTTTGACCGAATGCTGACCCGTCGCAAGGCTTTGACCGCAGTCGCCGCGATGCCCTTCGCTGCCAGCGCCGACTCGCAGCTGCGCAGCCGTTCCGCCCCGGAGCTGACCGAGGCGGCCCCAGCAGCACCGCGCGAATTCCGCGCGGCCTGGATCGCTACGGTAGCCAATATCGACTGGCCCAGCAAACCCGGCTTGAGTGCGGAACGGCAGCAAGCCGAATGCAGCGCCCTGCTCGATCTGGCTGTGAGGCTGAAGCTGAATGCCGTGATCCTGCAGGTGCGCACCAGCGCCGATGCGCTTTATGAGTCGGCGCTCGAGCCCTGGAGCGAATTCCTCAGCGGCAAGCAAGGCATCTCGCCCGGTTACGACCCGCTGGCCTTCTGGATCATCGAAGCGCACCGCCGCGGGCTCGAGCTGCATGCCTGGTTCAACCCGTTCAGGGCCAGGCAAAGCAGCGCCAAATCGGTGCTGTCGGCCAGCCACGTCAGCCGGAGCCAACCGCAATGGGTCAAGAGCTATGGCGATCAGCTGTGGATTGACCCCGGCGAGCCGGCCGCCGCGGAACATACGCTGGCGGTGTTCCAAGACGTGCTGCAGCGCTACGACATCGACGCCATCCATATCGATGATTACTTTTATCCTTATCCGGTAACGCAGATGGACAGCCCGGTCGATTTCCCGGATGAGCCCTCCTGGCAGCGCTATCTGCAGGGCGGCGGCCAACTGGCCAGGGCCGATTGGCGCCGCAGCAATGTCGACGACCTGATCGCCCGCCTGCACCGGTTGATCCACGCCGCCAAACCCTGGGTGCGTTTCGGCATCAGCCCGTTCGGGCTACCCAAACCGGCGCTGCGCCCGGCCGGCATCGCCGGCTTCAGCCAATACGACCAGCTCTTTGCCGATGTCGAGCGCTGGCTGCATGAAGGCTGGCTCGACTATCTGGCGCCGCAGCTGTACTGGCCGATGGCGCAGCAGCCCCAAGCGTTCAGCGTACTGCTCGATTATTGGAACGCCCAGAACCGGTCCGGCCGCCATATCTGGCCGGGCCTGTTCACCAGCAAGGTGCTGGCCCAAAGCCAGGCCGTCAGTTGGCCGGTGGCCGAGATCGAGGCGCAGATTGCCATGGTGCGCGGGCGTTTTCCGGGCTCGGGCCATATCCACTTCAGCATCGCCGCGCTGGCGCAGAACCGCCGCGGCCTGAGCCATGCATTGCAAGCCAGCAGCTATGGTGGCAGCGCCCTGGTGCCGGCTACGCCCTGGCTGGAGGCCGGCAGCCCCGCCGCTCCTCAGCTCGAATTGAAACCTGAAGGTGAATTGCTGCGCCTGAGCTTGCAACCCGGACCAGGCAAGCCAGTGACACGCTATGCGCTGTGGCTGCGCGAGGGCCAGGCCTGGCGCTTCATCGTGCTCGATGCCGGCGAGCTGCTGCTGCCACGCGCCGGGCTGAGCGGCTTGGTCGCCTCGGCCATCGACCGCGTCGGCAACGAAAGCCCGCGTGTCGGTCTTGCCATTGACTGAGCAGCCATGCGGAAAAGTTATGCGCTGCGCCCGCATTGACAATTGCCTGATGCGCTCCGGCCCCTTATGCTCGCCCACCATGAAATTTTCTTCCCCCATGAAAAAAATCCTCCTCGGCATCGCCTGTCTGCTGCTGCTGAGCGCTTGCGGCACCGTTACCAAGCCCCCCGGGCCGACGATTGATCGCAGCTTCACTTCGCAGAACCAGGACAGCCGTTCGCTCTTCCTGGTCCTGCATTACACAGTGATCGATTGGCCCAAGTCGCTGCGCGTCCTGACCACCGGCGGCCTGGTCAGCAGCCATTACCTGGTGCGCGATGATCCGGTGATCAGCTATCAACTGGTCGATGAAAACCGCCGCGCCTGGCATGCGGGCCCGAGCTACTGGGCCGGACATCAAAACCTCAATTCATCCTCGATCGGCATCGAAATCGTCAATCCCGGCTATACCGACGGGCCGCAGGGGCGCACCTATGCACCGTTTTCGCAAGCGCAGATCGACGAAGTGATCCTGCTGGTCAAGGACATCGTTCAGCGCCATGGCATCCGGCCCGAACGGATCATCGGCCATGCCGACATTGCTCCGGGCCGCAAGCAGGATCCCGGCCCGGCATTCCCTTGGAAACAACTGGCCGATGCCGGCCTGATCCCCTGGCCCGACGCGGCCCAGGTCGCGGCAAAAAAGCCCTTGTATGAAAGCCTGCCGCCCGACGCCGCCTGGTTCCAGGACAAGCTGGCGCGGGTCGGCTACAACGTGCCGCGACATGGTCAGCTTGACCCGATGACCCGCGATGTGATCGCCACCTTCCAGATGAAATATCGCCCGTCCGACTACAGCGGTGTGATGGATGCCGAGACCGCTGCCTTGCTCGATGTGGCCACCAGCACCGGCGGCATGTTGCTGATCGGGCCCGGGCCGAAGGCGATACCCTATACCTCGCGCTGGTAAGCCTTGTTCTCCTTCATTCTCAAACGGCTGGCGACGCTGATCCCGACGCTGATTGGTATCACGCTGGTCGCGTTCGGGCTGATCCGGTTGATTCCGGGCGACCCGATCGAAGTCATGATGGGCGAGCGCCGCCTTGACCCCGAAGTGCATGCGGCAATGGTCAAGTCGATGGGCCTGGACCAACCGCTGGCGACGCAATACTTCCAGTACCTCGGCAACTTGCTGCATGGCGATCTCGGCCAGTCCCTGGTCAGCCGCGAACCAGTGGCGAAGGAATTCGCCGCCTTGTTCCCTGCCACGGTCGAGTTGGCGCTGACCGCCCTGCTACTGGCCGTCGCACTGGGGCTGCTGCTGGGCATGCTGGCCGGGCTCAAGCGCGGCTCGCTGTTCGATCAGGGCGTGATGGGCATGGCGACAGTCGGCTACTCGATGCCGGTGTTCTGGTGGGGCCTGATCCTGATCATGTTTTTCTCGGTCAACCTCGGCTGGACGCCGGTGTCGGGGCGCATCAGCATCGAATACGACGTCGCAAGGGTCAGCGGTTTCCTGCTTCTCGACAGTTGGCTGTCGGGCGAAGAAGGGGCGTTCAGCTCGGCCTTGGCCCATCTGCTGCTGCCTGCGGTGGTACTCGGCACCAGCAGCCTGGCGGTGGTGGCGCGGATGACGCGTTCGAGCATGCTGGAAGTGCTGCGTGAGGACTATGTCCGCACGGCCCGCGCCAAGGGCTTGAGCCCGGTGCGCGTCGTCGTCGTCCATGCCCTGCGCAATGCCTTGATCCCGGTGCTGACCGTTGTCGGCATGCAGACCGGCAGCCTGCTCGCCGGTGCGGTCTTGACCGAAACGATCTTCTCCTGGCCTGGCATCGGCAAATGGCTGATCGACTCGATCGCAAGGCGTGACTATCCGGTGGTGCAGGCCGGCATCCTGATTTCTGCGCTGACCTTCATCGCCGTCAACCTGTTCGTCGACATCCTCTATGGCGTGGTCAATCCGCGCATCCGCGCCCAATGAGCACCGCGACCGACGTGATGCCCGATGACCCCAGGCCGTTCAAGGCCTTCTGGCAAGGCTTTGCCGCCAACCGGGGGGCGCTGGCGGCCTTGCTGCTGTTTGCGCTGATCGCTGCGGCAGCGTTGCTGGCGCCCCGGCTCTCGCCTTATGACCCGATCGAACAGTTCCGCGACCATATGCTGACCGCACCGGCCTGGGCGGCTGGCGGCAGCCGCCAATTCCTGCTCGGCACCGATGAGCTCGGCCGCGACATGTTGTCGCGCCTGTTGCATGGCGGCCGCGTCTCGCTCGGCATCGGCCTGGCCTCGGTGCTGCTGTCGCTGCTGCCCGGCGTGATGCTGGGTCTGCTGGCCGCTTTTCATCAGCAATGGCTGTCGCCGGCGATCATGCGCGTGATGGACATCCTGCTGGCGCTGCCGGGGCTGCTGCTGGCGATTTGCGTGATCACGATACTGGGCCCTGGCCTGGTCAACACGGTGATCGCGATCGCGATCGGCGCGCTGCCCGGATACACGCGACTGACCCGCGCTGCGGCGCTGGCTGAAATAAGCAAGGACTATGTGACCGCCAGCCGCATCGCCGGCGCCGGCAGCCTGCGCCTGATGTTCATCACCGTGTTGCCGAATTGCATGGCGCCGCTGATCGTCAACGCGTCCCTGAGCTTTTCCACGGCGATCCTGGAAACCGCGGGGCTGGGCTTTCTGGGTCTGGGCGTGCAGGCGCCGCTGCCCGAATGGGGCACGATGCTGTCGGCCGCGCGCGACTATATCGAGCGCGCACCCTGGGTCATCACCCTGCCGGGCCTGACGATTCTGGCCTCGGTGCTGGCGATCAATCTGATGGGCGACGGCTTGCGCGATGCGCTCGATCCGAAACTGAAGAAGATCAGCTGATGGCGCTGCTGAAGATCAGGAATCTGCGGGTCGAGTTCGGCAGTTTCCCGGCTGTCGACGGCATCGACCTGACGCTCGAAACCGGCGAATTGCTCGGCATCGTCGGCGAATCGGGATCGGGCAAATCGGTGGCGATGCTGGCGGTGATGGGATTGATCGAAGCGCCCGGCAAGGTCAGCGCCGACCTGCTGGAATTTCAGGGCCTGGACTTGCTGCGACTGACGCCCAAGCAGCGCCGGCAACTGGTCGGCCGTGACATCGCGATGGTGTTCCAGGATGCCCAGACCAGCCTGAATCCGAGCTATACCGTCGGCTACCAGATCGAGGAGTCGCTGCGCGCCCATCTGGGCCTGCGTGGGGCTGCAGCGCGGCAACGCATGCTCGAGTTGCTCGACTTGGTCGAGATCCCCGATGCCGCCAGCCGCGCCGGCGCCTACCCGCACCAATTGTCGGGGGGCATGAACCAGCGCGTGATGATCGCGATGGCCATCGCCTGCAGCCCGAAGCTGCTGATCGCCGATGAACCGACCACCGCGCTCGACGTGACGATCCAGGCCCAGATCATGGACCTGCTGCTGCGTCTGCAGCGTGAACAAGGCATGGGTCTGGTGATGATCACCCATGACTTGGCGGTGGTGTCGGGCATCGCCGACCAGGTGGCGCTGATGTACGCCGGCCAGATCATCGAGGTGGCGCCGGCGGCCGAGTTCTTCGCCGATCCCAAGCACCCCTATGCGCGGGCGCTGCTGCGCGCGCTGCCCGACGCCACGCTGCTGGATTGGCGCAAGCGTGGCTGGTTGGGCTTGATCTACGCCCATCTGATGTCGACCCAGCAATGGGCGATCCTGGTTGAAATTGCGAGTGACGAGGCGACCCATGCAGGAATTTAAGGCCGCGCTGTTATCGGCTGTTTTGGCTGCGACCCTGGCCGCAGCGCCGGCGTCGGCGCAACAGGCGCCTG
>CAIJIT010000198.1 GCA_903820745.1 uncultured Burkholderiales bacterium | reverse complement strand
GTCAAAGTTCAGAGCCGGCTGCGGACATGCAGCCCCTGTAGAGGGAATCCCCGCCCTTTAGGGCGGGGAGGATGTCAACAGTCTAGGCAGCGCAGGAAGGTCGGCAGCGGGTGCCCGGTCACCGGGGCAATGTTCTCGATGCAAAACAGCAAACCCAACCGCCTCATGGCCGAAAGCCGGTCTCGAACAAGGTTTGCAACGGTGTGAACAGCGGTGCCGGCAAAGTCATGAGATCAAACCATTGCCAGCCCTCGCATTTTTCCGGTTCCATCAGCGACAAGGTGCCAGAGAATTGTTCAACGATGACAAAGGCGGTCAGGTAGTGTTTGTTTTCGGCCTCGAACAGATCATTCGTATAGGGGCCGAACTTCATCACCTGCAGGTGCAGACCGGTTTCCTCGAAGAGCTCGCGCCTGGCACAGGCCTCGATCGATTCGCCGAATTCGAGCTTGCCACCGGGCGCTGCCCAACTGCCGGCGCCATGCGCACCCCGGCGCTTGCCAAGCAGGATCGCTCCGTCTTTGACAACAAGGACTCCGACTCCGACTTTAGGCAGGGGCATTGAAGGGTAATTGGTTAACTGTGCGTGGACTTGAAACGTGCAACTCACCCGCGTCGGCGAGCCTAAGGCCCGACAATTGTAGGGTCGGGTCGCCGGGCTTTAACGGCCCCGAACGGCTGCATTGACAATCCGGCCCGGCCGACAAATTTCCGGAGTTTATTGATGAATGATCCGCAACCATCACCTGCCATCCGCAGCGTCCTGATCGCATGGCTGCTGGCCGGTCTGGGTGCCTGCGCAACACCTTCACCGGTACCGCCCGATCTTGCCCGCACGATCGCCAGCCTGCCAGCCACGCAGGCTGCGACCACCGCCCATCCGCTTGCCACAAAGGCTGCGCTGCGGATACTCGATCAGGGTGGCGCTCCGATCGACGCGGCCATCGCCGCGCAAATGGTGTTGGGGCTGGTGGAGCCGCAATCGTCCGGCATCGGCGGCGGCGCGCTGATCATGCATTGGGATGCAACAGCCGGCAAGCTGAGCAGCTATGACGGGCTCGCAGCAGCGCCAGCAACCGTCACCGCCGGCTTGAGCGTCGATGTTGACGGCAAGGTCTTGAAAAGCGAGGCCATGCAACGCGGCGGGCGCTCGGTCGGCGTACCTGGCACGCTGGCGGTGCTCAAGCAGGTGCATCAGCGCTATGGCAAGTTGGCCTGGTCAGCGCTGTTCGATCCGGCGATCGAACTGGCAGAAGGCGGCTTTCCGATGCCGGCCTATCTGCACGGCATTCTGGCGACACCAAGCGCCGCGGCCGAACATCCCGAGATGCTGGCACTTTATTTCGACACCGATGGTCAGGTGCTGCCGGTCGGCAAGACTGTCATCAACAAGGCCTATGCCGCGACGCTGCGGCGGATTTCAGCCCGCGGGCCGGCCGGCTTATGGGAAGAAGGCGCAGGCACCGCCTTGATCGCGACCCTGCAACGTGGCTATCGCAGCTCGCTGATGACCGAGGCCGACCTGCCGGCCTATAACGCCAGAGAGCGTGATCCGCTGTGCGCGCCCTTCCTGGCCTACTCGGTCTGCGTGATGGGGCCGTCATCATTCGGCGGCATCGCAGTGTTGCAAGTCCTGCAGATGCTCGAAGCCAGGCCTGCCAATGGCCCGCAACGATTCAATTTCGACGATACGGAATTCGTCCATTACTACGCCGAGGCCGGCAGGCTTGCGCAGGCCGACCGCTATCAATATGTCGGCGACCCTGACTTTGTCCGCGTGCCAACGGCGGGCTTGCTGGCAGGCGACTATCTGCGCGGCCGTGCCGGCTTGATCGACAGCTCGAAGATGACCCGAATCGTGAAGCCGGGCCGAGTCGCCGCGGCGGAAAACCAGACGCTGGCGCCGGCAGGTGAGGTCGCTGATGCCACCAGCCAGATTGCCATCGTCGATCGCCAGGGCAATGCGGTCAGCGTGACGACGACGAATAACCTGAATTTCGGCTCGCGCCTGATGGTCGACGGCTTCGTGCTGAACAACGCGCTGACCAATTTTTCGGCTGCACCGCGCGAAGGCCAGGCCGCACCGAACCGCATGCAGGCCGGCAAACGTCCAGTCACCTCGATGGCACCGACGATCGTCTTCGACGCAGCCGGCAAACCCATCCTGGTCGGCGGATCGGCAGGCGGCGGCCAACTCGTCGACTACATCAGCCAAAGCCTGGTCGAGATGCTGGCCAATCAGCGCACGCCAGCCGAAGCCTTGGCCCGCGGTCATATGTCCAGCGCGATACGAGGCAAGCTGCAACTCGAGCAAGGGACGCGCGCTGCCACCGCCGCTGCTGCGCTTTCGGCCAAGGGACATAGCGTCGAGGTCCTGCCGATGCTCAGTGGACTGGGTTTCCTGATGAAGCGCGAAGACGGCTGGATCGGGGCCGCCGATCCCCGCCGCGATGGCGTGGCGCTGGGGCGTTAGCCGGCCCGGTCCGGGCAAGGCAGGTCGCCCCGCTTCAGACTCGGCAGAACCGCCGGCCTAAAAAAGCCCTTCGCGAGACTCAGGGCGAAAGGCTTCGGTTCGGAAAATTGGATTGAGCCGGAAAAAATGTCAAGGTGCTTGAACCTACCCATTGCCATCGCGAAGGCCGCAGGCAGATCCACCTGCCTGCGGCCTTTCCCGACTTGGCTGAGCGCCATTTAGCGGGAGAGATCAGGGCTACTTCCCTGGCGCGCGATAGGCCGGTGTCTTCCTGGTGGCCAGGTCCATTTCTTCCGGCGTCATCAGCACGGTGGTGTGCCCGGTAGCGCCGCCGCTGGCGCCGAGTGCCAGAGAGATCGCCGCGACGCTGGCGTTGTCGGGCATTTCGGCGATGACATAGGCATCGGTATCGCCGAAGGCGAAATACATCGATTCGAGCCGGCCGCCGAGCGACTCAGCGATGTCCTGCGCCACCCTTCGACGCGCGGTGCCGCCTTCCTTGATCAATCCCTTTGTGCCCTCGGTGCTGTAGCTGATCTGCAATAGATATTTCGTCATTTCAATCTCCTGCTTGGATGGATGAACGCGCTGTAGCAACATGACCTGATCTGCGCCAGCGCTTCGCAGTCGGCCCCTGAGTGACTAACTCCATGAACTGGACTTCATCGGCTTGAAAAGCCCTTGCATCCAGACTCGATCAGAAATTCAGGATGGAATCAATGGAGCATCACTGCGGCGGCGCCTCATAGGCCGCAACCGCTGCCGGCGATGGATTGGCAGCAGGCTCGATGTCGGTCGCCAGCAGCGCTGAATGATCGATGCTGTAAATCTGCTGTGCCGCCGGCAGAACTGCAGCGTGGCTGGCGGCAAATACGTTCGGCGGTTGGCCAGAAAAATAAATCACAGCGCTCGAAAAAACACATGCCGACAAGATCACCACGATTGAAACCCAGTGAATCTTTTTATTGTCGTTATTGCTTTCTTGGTCCTTGATATTTCCCATCATCTTCTCCGTCAGGTTAATGGCCTGCGGTTAATCGGACGATCTCTGGGCAGTTATTTGAAATTCCCAGCTGGAATGCAGGCAGGCCAGTCAATTTGCAGCCTCGAATCGAGAATATCTCCTGCATATTTCTTGAGATACCCTTGCCAGCAACTGCTTTGGCGGCAGCCACCGAAGGCGTATTGAATTCCAACGCAAAAGGCAGGGCCATCCCGCAGGATAGGGGGCGGTAAAAACCCTCAGCTCGGTCTTGTTTACCGGTCGCGGCGGACGCGCAACTCGATTCCCGCAGACGGGCCTGCTTGGTCTTGCAGGCGCAAGGATGGCCCTGACCGCATCGATCAGCGTTCCGGGTCGCAGTCACCTTGAAGGCCTTCACAGGCCTTGCGGTGCGGCCCAGCCGCGCGTCAGGAAAGAAAGGGTATCAGCCCTGCATCATTGCAGGATGAAGGTCTTGAACATCGTGCGCTGAATCGGCAGATCGGCATTGGTCACGGCCGGGAAATGCAAGGCTGCATCTCTCATTTCCTGGGTACAACAACGGGTGCCGTCGTCGAGCCTTTTCGGGATCACGCCCATCGTCTCGAAGGTCAGAATTTCCTCGTCCGTTGGCTTGCTCTGCAGCAGGTAAATCAAGGTCAACTGCGGGTCCAGCACCGCATTGACCAACAGCGTCAAATCTTCGGCGATCGCGACTTTCCCGGCCATCGTGCTGGCTTCCTTGAGCGTCCGGCTCCCCAGCATGGCGATGATCTTCGAAGTCAACACCGGCATGAAGTTGATGATCTGGGTTTCGCCGATGATGTCCATGGTCTCGAGCGCTACCTTGGTCTGCAGATAGCTCTTGCCCCCCTTGTCGGCCAAGTTGAGCGTGAACTCCTTGAGGATATTGCCGTCATTGGGCGGCAACTCGACGAAGCGCGGTGAAGGATTGAGCCGCTTCACTTTTTGTTTGGCGTCGTAGCGGATTTCGGCGTCACGCAGAACATTGATGCCGTTCTGTTTCATGATCTCGGCCTGCCTGACTTCCCAGGCAAGGTCAGCCTCACTGGTCGGAGCCTTCGCATGCGGGTCGGCGTGGTCAGCAGGCGCCGCATGATCCGACGACGCCTCGTGGGCAGGGGCATGACCCTGTGCGCCTGCTGCTCCATGCTCGTCCTGTGCGCCATGAGCTGCTGGCGCGCCATGCGCCGCGGCCGGCTGATGGCCGCCATGCCCAGCGCCCGAATTCAGCGCCCAGTAGCCATAAGCACCGACGAGCAACAGCAGCACCCCCACCACGATGACGAACAAATTGGACTGGGGTTTTTCTGGATGCGCCTGCACCGCTTCCACTACTTCCACTGCTTCCGGCTGGGTTGCCGGATCGAGCTGAGGCGCGCTGACCTCGGGAGGGGGCAGCGTTGCGGTTTCTACTGCAGCGGCGGCCGGCATTGGCTCGATCAACGGCAATGGCACTGGCTCCAGGACAGGCTCAACCTTCGGTTCGGTCATCGACTTCGGCTCCGCTAGTGCAACTGGCAGAACCGATGCCTTTGCCAATGCGGCATGGTCAATGCGAACCGCCTTGACCGCCAACTTGACCCCCGGCCTGGGCGGTGGCTCCGGCGCCGGCAATGGTTCCGCTTCAACCTTGGGTTTGGCTTTTGACTTCGGCCTTGCCGTTGGCAGAACCGCTGGCTGCGCCGTTGCAGCCTGGTCGACTTCAACCGTCTTGGCCGCAGGTTCTTGCTCGGCTTCTGGCACCGGTTGGACCTTCGATTTCGCCTTTGACTTCGGCACTGCAACTGGCAAAGCCGCTGGCTTCTTCGCCCTTGCAGCTTTGCCGGCTTGAACTGGCTCGGGCAAAGACTCGGCCTTGGGCTTGGCCCTCGACTTCGGCTTGGCCTTCGAGCCCTTGTCGGCCTGAACCGGCTCCAGCGCCGGCAACAGCGTTTGTGCCGTCCCGCAAGCACTACAGACCTTGGCCTCGGAGGCCAGTTCAAACCCACACTTAATGCAGTTCATGAATATATTTCGACAAATAAAGCGATTTTAGCGAATTTACATCAGCAAGCGAGGGGATTTCGTCGCGGCTGCCCGGCTTGCCATCAGGCTTGCAGTCTGAAGCTGTCGGCATTGGCCAGCGGCCATGACTGCTGGTAGATCAGCGGCAGACCCTCGAGGCTGTTTTGCAGCAAAGCGCCTTCAGGCAATGCCAGCAGCACCAATTGGGCCAGCGACTGGACATGACCGCCGGCAGTGCGTCGGACGATATGGTGGGCCGTGATGTCCTGCGGATGTTCAAGTCCGGCCGCTTGCACCAGTTCCATCAGCGCTTCCAGCGTCTGATGGTGGAAGTTGTAGACGCGTTCGGCCTTGTCTGGCACCACCAGCGACTGCTGGCGCAACGGATCCTGCGACGTCACACCCGTCGGGCATTGGCCGGTATGGCAATGCTGGGCCTGGATGCAACCGAGCGCGAACATGAAGCCCCGGGCGGCGTTGCACCAGTCGGCGCCCAGCGCCATCAATCTTGCGATGTCGAAGGCGCTGACCACCTTGCCGGCACAGCCGATGCGAATCTTGTCGCGTAACCCGGCGCCCCGCAGCGTGTTGTGGACCAGCAGCAGGCCTTCCTGCATCGGCGAGCCGACATGGTCGGTGAATTCGAGCGGCGCCGCGCCGGTACCGCCCTCGGCCCCGTCGACAACGATGAAGTCGGGCGTGATGCCGGTCGCCAGCATCGCCTTGACGAGGGCAAACCATTCCCAGGGATGGCCGATGCAGAGCTTGAAGCCGGTCGGTTTGCCACCCGACAAATCGCGCAGTTTCTGGATGAAATGCATCATTTCGACCGGCGTGCTGAACGCGCTGTGCGAAGCCGGAGAAACACAATCGACCCCGACCGGTACGCCGCGCGCATCGGCAATCTCGATCGTCACCTTTGGTCCCGGCAGCACACCGCCATGGCCCGGCTTGGCGCCCTGGCTGAGCTTGATCTCGACCATCTTGACCTGCGGGTCGCGGGCGTTGTCAGTGAACTTGTCGACGTTGAAACTGCCGTCGTCATTGCGGCAACCGAAATAGCCTGAACCGATCTCCCAGATCAGGTCGCCACCATTGACCCGGTGGTGCATGGAAATCGAGCCTTCGCCGGTGTCATGGGCAAAGCCGCCCCGCTTGGCTCCGGCGTTCAAGGCCAGAATCGCATTGGCGCTCAGGGCGCCGAAGCTCATGGCCGAGATATTGAACACGCTGGCCGAGTAGGGCTGGGCGGTATCCGGGCCGATGATGATGCGGAAGTCGTGCGAATCCAGCTTCGACGGCGCCACCGAATGGTTCATCCATTCATAACCTTCGCCATAGACCGACAACTCGGTACCGAAAGGTCGCTTGTCGGATTCACCTTTGGCGCGCTGATAGACCAGCGAGCGCTGCGCGCGCGAAAACGGCGCGGCCTCGATGTCGTTTTCAAAGAAATACTGGCGCACTTCAGGCCGGATGAATTCGAAGAAGAACCGCAGGTGGCCAATGATCGGATAACTGCGCAGGATCGAACTGCGGGTCTGGCGAAGGTCGCGAATACCGATGTAAAGCAAGGCAGCGCAGAGCAGGAACAAGGGCCCGGTCGAATCACCGGCGATCAACCGCGCCAAGCTCCAAGCCAACCCGAGCGCGCTGAGGGCGATCGCGCTATAGCGGATCTGGAAGAATTTCGACAATCCGATCATGGGCAGAACTCCTGCATCGATAGAAAAATCAGTAAAGCCAGTAAAAGGCGCAGGATATCAAAATTTGATCAGTTCATCGTGAAAGTTTGCTTGAATGCAATGCTGATTCAACACGCGCCGGCGGCTTGGGCGCAGGAATCCCGCTTTGGCGAGAAGACAGACTTCTTCAACCCCGGCACCCTTCACCCTTTTCAAGCGTGGGTCTGCACCCAACTTTTCAAGGCGTCGTTGATGCGGGTTTGCCAGCCATCGCCGGTTGCCCTGAACTTGGCCACGACGTCCACATCAAGGCGAAGCGTCACCTGTGCCTTCGTGCCACTTCCCAGCGGACGGCCACGGCGCACCAATGGCTTGATTTGCAGCCACTCGGCGTCAGTGACCGGGATGGCGTCGGGGTCAGCTTGGGCTACAGCAGTGATTGAAGCGTCCTCAGAGGCTGTCGGCAGAATGGTTCCGGCTTTAAGTTTCGGCATATCGTTTCACCTCTCGACTGTTGGCTTTTCTCAAACTGATGATGCGACGCTCAGTTGGATGATCAGCGGGGCGGTCAACGAATACAAGCGCCATGATGCGCATGCCAATGTAGCCCAGCGCCACCCTCCGGGTCTCGTCATAGTCCTAACGCTCGTCCGTCCAAACCACAGCGCCGCCCCATTCAAACCCCGCTGCATCGGCAAGCGAAATGCCATGCTTCGCCAAATTCGCGGCATCTTTGGCAGGATCAAACGTCACATCCATGATTAATTGTAACTACATTATTTTCATTTACTTCTATGAAGCAGCCCGCCTGTCTGGCCCGCAGGGTCGAATGCGGGGATTGCGCCGACCCGGTCAACTTTCTCGCGCCGGATCCTGAGCCTGGCCGAGTTGCAGCAGTTGCGCCACGGCGGCGATCGCGATCACTTCGGGTTGCTTGCCGCTGATGCCGGGCAGACCGATCGGGCAGGTGATGCCTGCGAGTTCTTGCTCAGAAAATCCTCTGACCAGCAGCCGCTGCCTGAAGCTGGCCCATTTGCTCTTGCTGCCGATCAGGCCGATAAAGGGCAGGTCGGCCCGAACACGCTGGCGCAGCAGGCAGGCGGCCACGATGTCGAGGTCTTCGGCATGGCTGAAACTCATGATCAGCACGGATGAGCCAGGCGCCAAATCGCGCACTGCCGCCTGCACCGGGTCGACATGTTCGGCCTGCACATGGCCGGGCAACCCGGTCGGAAAAACCTCGTCGCGGCTGTCGACCCAGAACACCTGGCTCGGCAGACGGCCGAGCAGGTCGACGATCGCGCGCCCGACATGGCCGCCACCGAACAAGGCCACCCGCAGCAGTTGTTCGCTCGGCAGGTTCAGGCGGCGGCGCAGCGCAGCTTCGTCAGCCGGCCCGACCGCCAGCAACTCAAAGGCCAGATCGACGACGCCGCCACAGCATTGCCCCAACGCAGGCCCCAGGGGAAAGCGGCGCTGCAGCGCTAACTGCTGGCCCTGTAGCAAGGCTTTGGCATGGGCAATCGCCTCGAATTCCAGATGACCGCCACCGATGCTGCCGATCAGGCCGGCTGCGGTCACCGCCATCCAGGCGCCCTCCTCGCGCGGTCCGCTACCCTGCACCTGCGCCACGCTGACCAGGGTTGCCGGCTCTCTTTGCAAGGCTTGCAGCAGCCGCTCGACCGGCCCCATCAAATGCAGCGCTGATTGCTGGCGAGCCAGCAAATGGCTTTGCTGCCATCGCGCTTATTGCACATTGGGAGAGTCAGTTTTACCAATTCAGGTCCGATCATTGCTGCAGACGCGAAGTGTAAACAGATCGCATCGACCTCCGGAACAGCCCGGCGCCAGCGTTGAAAACCTTCAATGCCGCCCGGCAAAGACCGTGCGTGCTGAGCCCCCTTGTTTGGCCGCGTACATCGCGCGGTCGGCGGCATGCATCAATTCGGCGGGCGTCTGACCATGGGCCGGGTGCAAGGCCACGCCAACCGAAGCGCTGACCGCCAGCGTCTGGACAGCCAACTGGATCGGCGCCGACACCGCATCGACGATGCGCTGGGCAATTCGCGCCACCTCGTCGACATTGGCCGGATTGTCGAGCAGCACCACGAACTCGTCGCCGCCCAACCTGGCCACGGTGTCGGCCGTCCTGACCTGGGCTTGCAGCCTGGCAGCGACCAGTTTCAGCAACTGATCACCGGCGGCATGACCGAACTCGTCGTTCACCGCCTTGAAGCGGTCGAGGTCGATGAACAGCAGCGCCACCTGCCGCTGTTCGCGCTCGGTCATCGTGATCAACTGCCCGAGTCGCTCCAGCAGCAAATGCCGGTTCGGCAATCCGGTCAAGGCGTCGTGGAAGGCCTGCTGCCTGATTTCTTCGTCCTTGTTCCAGCGTTCGGTGGCATCGCTGAATATCGTTATATAGCGCAAGGCCTGTCCGAGCTGGCCTTGGCTCGCGGTGACGCTCATGGCCTGCAAATAGACTTCGCCGTTCTTGCGCCGGCTCCAGCGATTGCCGGACCATTGACCCTTGGCGGCCACTTCCTCCATGACGCCTGAATCGGGAATATTGTCCTCGGTCAAGGTCGATTTTAGTTTGACAAGATTCATCCCGACCGCTTCGGCGGCGCTGTATCCGGTGATCTCGACGAAAGCCGGATTGACCCGCAGGATGCAATAGTCAGAGTCGGTGACGACGATCGCTTCAGCCGCATGGTCAAACACGCCGGCCGCCAGCTTCAGTTCGATTTCGGCGTCCTTCAATGGGGTCACATCGCCGATATGGACAAAGAAACCCGAGACGCTGCCTTCGGCCTCAAAGTCGGGCATGTAATGGGCCAGCGTGGCGACCCTGACGCCTCGGGCGTCGATCAATTCACCCTCAAAACATTGGGCCTTGCCGGCCAGCGCCGCCTGGGCATGGGGCAAATTCATTGTGAACAGCCGCTCGCCCAGCAAATCCCGATAACTCATACCGACAGCTTCTTGACTGGACTTCCCAAACCAGTCCAGATAACGATAGTTGGCAAAGCGGCAGATCAGGTCCTTGCCCCAATAGGCAACTAGGCCCGGCATCGCATCGGTGACCTGGCGAGTGAAATGTTCTTTTTCGACCAGCGCCTGCTCGGATGCCTCGGCGCTACGACGCGATGCCAGCACAGCAGCTTCGAACAGGCTGCGCTCCTTGGCGACGAAGAAGACCCACCAATAGCCCAGGACGCCATCGACCTCACGGCGGCTGCAATTGACCAGCACCGGCACGGTCAGGCCATCGGCATCGCGCAGTTGCAATTGGATCTCGCGCACTTGCCCGTCGCGCAGCAGCAAGGGCCAGACATGGGTCTGCAAAAAAATGCGGCTGGCGGGCAAGACGAGATCGTCAATGCTCCGCTGCCGCCATGGCCCAGCTTTATCCTCAACCTCGAACAGGTCAGCCTGCATGGGCAAATCCCGGATCAGCGCGCTGCGTCTGGCGTTTTGCCCACCGATCAAGCGCAGCATTTCAGCATTGATCTCCTGCAGCAGACCGTTGCCATCGGTCACGAGTGCCGAGCAAGGCAAATGGTCCAGCAGACCGATGCTTTTCATCGCGCGCTCAATCGCTGGCCGCGAAATAGGCGTTCATCGCGTCGATCACCAGTTGCGGATGACTCATATGTGCGCAATGCCCTCCGACATCGAGAATTTGCAACTGGCTGCCCTGCAGATGGGCATGGCAATAGTCACCGACCGCCAGCGGTACCAGCGCATCATGGCGATGCTGCAGGATCAGACAAGGCCGCTGCACCCGAGGCAGATCGGCGCGCTGGTCAGCGAAGAACGTCGCACGCGCGAAGGCCCTCGCCACGGCCGGATCGGTCGAACAAAAACTCTGCACCAAAAGAGCGGAAACTGCCCCCACCTCACCGGCGCTGATCGGCGCCAGATGATCGGCCCAGCCGATGTAGTTCTGGTCCAAGAGCAACAGCAGGCCTTCCAGATCCGCGCTTTCGAAGCCGCCGAAGTAGTCAGGCGGATGATTGAGAAAACAGGGCGTCGGCCCCAGCAGCACCAGCCGCTCGAACAACTCGGGCCTGGCGATCGATGCCAGCAGACCGATGCTGCAACTGACCGAATGGCCCACGAAAGTCACGCCGCTTTGCAAGCCCAGCTCATCGCAGACATCAAGCAGGTCCTGCACATAGCCTTGCAGGTCGCCATAGCGCGCGGCGGAAAAAGCCTTCTTGTCGGAGCGCCCACTGCCGACATAGTCGAACAGCACCTGCTGATGGCTGTCCGCGAAGGCCGGCGTGACCTGTTGCCACATCGTCTGATCACAACCAAAGCCATGACCATAGAGCAGCACCTTGCCGGCATTGCCATGGACTTGAATGTTGTTGCGACTGGTCGTTAAAGTATTCATCAGCAACAAAATAACTTAAATTGCTTAAAATTATAGCGCTGTTTTTTGAAATATATTTCAGAAGACGCTGAATTTTCTCGCCCACCGGCAACCAGCAAGTTCTCCGCAAGCCATCGTCCCGGAGCATCGATTCCAAACCAAGCCAGACCTCACCTGACATCTTGGAAAAGTCCCGAACCAGGCATTTATGCCTGAAACCTGCCGCAGTTCTGGCGGACCGGCTGATCATCTACCCCTAGAATCGATCCCGTGATCAAACCGTTCTTCACTCGCAGCCAAACCCGCCTGCACGCTTGGTTCGCGATTGCGATCCTGCTGCTGGGCGCTTTGGCGCCGGGCATCAGCGTTGGCTTGAGTCATGGCGGCGACAACAGCGGCTGGCAGGACATCTGCAGCAGCAGCATGACTGCCATGGATGGCAGCCAGCAGCCCGCTGGCGCCATGGACATGCTGACCTACGGGCATTGCGCTTGCTGTCACCTGCAGACCGATGACATCGCGCCACTGCCTTCAGTGTCGAAGCTCCAATTGCTGAGCCAGTTGCAATTCACGATGCCGGCGCGCTTCTGGACCGCGCCGCGCACCGCTCATGGCTGGGCGCCAGCCCAGGCCCGCGCGCCACCGCTGCACAGCTGAAGCCTGCGCGGCCCAACCGCGCACCCAGCCGCCTTGGGCCGCTGCAATCCGGCAGGCCCGGGCTGTTTCAGCCGGAGATCGGCCGACCCGATCTCCGCAGCCATTGTTCCGGACTGAACCCAATGAAGACCAACTTGATGCAGCGTGTCCATTGCGCTGCCACGCCGATCGCCCTCGCCATCGTCAGCCTTTTCACTGCTGCCGCCCAGGCAGGCTCAGCCGCCGGCGAAACCAAGCTCGAGACCGTCGAGGTCAAGGGCGCGGCGGCCACCGCCGGCGGTCTGCCCGCCAACCTCGGCGCCAACAGCGCTGGCTACAGCGCCAAGGAACTGGCCGAACAGGTCAACGTGATCAACACCGAGGACATCGTCAAATACTCGCCCGACACGATGACCCGCAAACGCTATATCGGCGACCGCAATGCCATCATCCAGACACGCACCAGCAGCGTCACCTCAAGCGCCCGCGCCCTTGTTTACGCTGACGATGTCTTGCTGTCGAACCTGCTCGGCAATGGCTATGCCTATCCGGCGCGCTGGAACATAGTGTCGCCGCTCGAGGTCCAGCGGGTCGACTTCTTCTTCGGCCCCTATTCAGCCGAATATCCGGGCAACTCGTTGGGCACAACGGTGTTGATCACGACCAGGATGCCGACCCGGTTCGAGGGCTACGCCAAGGCGCAGGCATTCTCTGAATCATTCAACTATGGCGGCACCCAAGCAAGCTATCAAGGCGGCAATGCCAATGCCCTGGTCGGCAGCCGCCAGGGCGGATTCGCCTGGCTGGTCGACGCGAACCATTTGCTCAGCAACGGCCACCCGATGACGTTCGCGACCTTCAACCCGGCGCTTGACGGCAAGGCCAGCGGGAGCGGCCCACAAGTCAATGGGGTGGTGACCGACCAGGACATCAACGGCGCGCCAAGGATCAATGTCGGCTCGCAGAGCCAGGAACATACGCTGCAGGACACCGCCAAGATCAAGCTGGCCTGGGACTTTGCCCCGGGCTGGCAAGCGACTTATCTGCTCGGCAACTGGCGCAACAACTCGACCAACCAGGCGGTAAGTTATCTGAAGGATGCCAACACCGGCGCCGCAGTCAGCGCGGGCGGTTTTCAATCTGGAGGCAAGTTCTACCAACTGGGCAACGCCTTTGCCGGCAACGTCTGGGATCAATCCCATTGGCTGAACGCAGCGACATTCAAGTCACAGGGTCATGCTGAATGGGAAGGCGAATTGGTTCTGAGCCGCTACAGCATCAACAGTGACCTGCAGCGCAGCAATATCCCGGCCGGCGCCAAAGTCGGCAGCACCAGCTATTTCGGCCAGATCAGCAGCAATCCCTATGGCGATGGCTGGCAAAGCCTCGAGGCCAAAGCCTTCTGGCATCCAAAGTCGGGCGATCATCAAGCCGTCTTCGGCGTCCACAGCGACCGCTACCGGCTCAATGCCAAGGCCTTCTACAGCAGCGCCACTGCCGGCGACGAGAGCTGGAAATCAGCGGCGTCAAGCGGCCAACTGGCTTCTGCCTCGCAGGGTCAGACGCGCACCCAGGCAATCTATGCGCAGGATGCCTGGCGCTTGCAGCCCGACTGGAAACTGATCGCCGGGCTGCGCAGTGAACAATGGCAGGCCAGCGGTGGCGGCAATTCGAAACTGCTCTCGGGCGTAATCAGCAATGCCAGCTACAGCGACCGGACGATCAATGCCGTCTCGCCCAAGCTCTCCGTCGAGCATGGCATCTCGGCCGACTGGACGATCAAGGGATCGCTAGGCAGCGCTTACCGCATGCCGACGGTGACCGAGTTGTTCCAGGCGATCAGCGTGGGCGCCAATGTCACGACGAACAACCCGGCGCTTTTGCCCGAGCATGCTTTGTCGAGCGAGCTGACGGCCGAGCGCGAGTTGTCAGGCGGCCTGCTGCGCTTGTCGCTGTTCAATGAAGACATGAAGAACGCGCTGTATTCGCAGCCGCTGACCGTCGGCACGGTGACAACCACTGCCGTGCAGAACATCGAGCAGGCGCGCAGCTATGGCGCAACGCTGGCGTTCCAGAAGAACAATCTGTGGCCGGGTCTGGACTTCACCGGCAGCCTGACCTGGGCGCATGCGCGAACGCTGGCCGCTGCCGCGACGCCGGCAGCAGTCGGCAAGGTCTTCCCCGGCATTCCTGACTGGCGCGCCACGGCGGTGGCTACCTGGCATGCCAACGAGCGGGGGACGATTTCGCTGGCGGCCCGCTACAGCGGTGACCAGTTCAATACACTGGCCAATACCGACACCCACCGCGACACCTACAGCAGCAACAGCCGCTTCTTCGTCATCGATGCGCGGGCCAGTTGGCGCTTCAACCAGGGTCTGACAGCGGCGGTAGGGGTCGACAACATCGGCAACCAGGTCTACTTCGCCTACCATCCGATGCCGATGCGCACCGTCCACGCCGAGTTGTCAGCGGCCTTTTGATCGGCAAGAAGCATGAAAAATTCAATCATTGCCAGCTTGCTGGCGCTGCTGCTGACATCGCTGTGCGCAGCTGCTGCCGAGCAGGCGCCGATGGCGCACAAAGTCCGTCCGGCATTGGCGCTGGGCGCGGCGATTTCGCCCGCCGGCGAGTTGTGGGTCACCGGTCTCGACGCTGGCCGACTGTTCATCCAGTCGAGCCCCGACAGCGGCAAAAGCTGGCGTGAAAAAGCCTGGTTAGCCACTGCCGATGACAAGATCGCGGCTGAAGGCGACAGCTTCCCGAGCCTGGCTTTCGGCCCCGCCAATCAGGTCGTGATCGCCTATGTAAATCCCTTGGCCAAGCCCTATACCGGCGAAGTGCGGCTGCTCCGGTCGACCGATGCGGGGGCCAGCTTTGCGCCGCCGATCACCGTGCATGCGGACCGGCAGATGATCACGCATCGCTTCCAGTCGCTGATCTTCGATGCCAAGGGCCTGCTGCATGTGCTCTGGATCGACAAGCGCGATGCAGAGGCCCTGGGGACGGAGGCCAAGGCCGGCTACCGCGGCGCGGCGATTTATCAGGCCGTCTCAAGCGATGGCGGCGCCAGCTTTGGCGGCGACAAGAAGCTGGCGGACTACAGCTGTGAATGCTGCCGGATCGGCTTGAGCCTGACACCCGATGGCCATGTCGCAGCGCTCTGGCGCCATGTGTTCGCACCGAACCAGCGCGACCACGCCTTTGCGCTGATCGACGAACCCGCAGCGGCCGAGCCGGTGCGCGCGACGCTGGACCATTGGGCCATAAACGCCTGCCCGCACCATGGCCCGGGGCTGACGCCGGCAGCGGCAGGCGGCTATCACGCCGTCTGGTTCGGCCAGCGCGATGGCGTCGCAGCGGTCCGCTATGGCCGGCTCGATGCCGGCGGTCATCCGCAAGGCCGGGTGCAGCCATTGCCCGACGCCGCCGCCGAACATGCCGATGTGATCAGCGCCGGCAATCATCTGGCCATCGTCTGGCGCAGCTTCGACGGCAAGGCCACCCGCTTGCGCGCCTGGGTGTCAAATGACGACGGCCGCAGCTTCAAGTTGCGCGAGCTCGGTGCCAGCCCACTCGACAACGACCACCCGCGCCTGGTCCGCCAGGGCGACAAGCTGCTGGCCGTCTGGCGCAATCTGGAGGTGACCAATGTCTACCCGCTCAATCGTTGAAATGTCTCTCGCAAGGCTCACAGCCATGCTCTGCCTGGCGGTTGCCATTGATTCGGCCACAGCCGCGCCGGCCCGGGTCGAAGCCTTCAACGCGCAGAGCTGGCAGGCCTTGCAGACGGGGCTGAAAACACCGGCCATCGTCGTCTTCTCGACCACCGACTGCGCCCATTGCCCGGCCGTGTTGAGTCAGCTGGCGCAAAGCCCCTTGCGCCGGCGCATCAAGGCGCCGCTGATCGCCGTCGTGATGGATCTGGCACCGGGCGAGGCTGATGCCGATCTGCTCGGCAATGCCCATTACCAGCTGGCTGACCGCTTGATGGCATTCGACGGCCAGGCGCCGGCCTTGCGTTACAGCGTCAACAAGAGCTGGCGCGGCGTCACGCCCTACCTGCTGCTGTTCAAGCCGGGCGCCCCACCGCAATGGGTCACCGGCCCGCCCACCGACGCGCAGCTGTTGCGCTGGGTGAAGGCAGAATAAACCGGGGTCTGGCCCGCCATCCACGGCGCGGGTAATGCCGGGTTCTCTGCGGCAACAGGGCGAAGCAAAATCAGCTTGAATGAAGCGCTGCACACCCCAGCACAAAGGAACCCCATGAAAGCAAAAAAGTTTCTCCTGCTGCTCGCGCTGCTCGGTGCAGGCTTGGCGGCCCAGGCGCAAACCTACCCGACCCGCAGCATCAAGCTGATGGTCGGGTTCAGTCCGGGCGGTGGGGTCGACATCAATGCGCGCTTGCTGGCGGTCAAATTATCGGAATACCTCGGCCAGACGGTGATCGTCGAGAACAAACCTGGTGCTGGCACCAACATCGCCAACGAGTTCGTCGCCAAGGCCCCACCCGATGGCTATACCCTGCTGTTCAACAGCCCGGCAGTCGCGATCAATATGTCGCTGTACCAGCATCCGCCCTACGATCTGTTGCGTGATTTCGCTCCGGTGTCGATTTTTTCAGCCAGCACCAACATCCTCGTCGTGCCGGCCTCGCTACCGGTCAAATCGGTACAAGAGCTGATCAAGCTCGCCCACGACAAGCCGGGCACGTTGAACTATTCATCGGCCGGATCGGGTAGCACCCAGCATTTGGCGGGCGAGCTGTTCGGCCTGCGAACCAAGAGCGAGATCGTGCATGTGCCCTACAAGGGCAGCGCACCGTCGATCTCGGCCTTGCTGAGCGGCGATGTCCACATGAGCTTCGTCAACCCGCTGGCTATCGGTGGTTTTGTCAAATCCGGACGCTTGCGCGCCCTCGCCGTCGCCGGGCCCAAGCGCAGCGCGTTGCTGCCCGATGTGCCGACGATGAAGGAAGCCGGCGCAGAAGGCGTTGAAGTGCCGCTGTGGTTCGGCCTGCTCGCGCCTGCTGCGACGCCCAAGGATGTGATCGCGACCCTGGCTGCGGCCGTTGCCAAGGCCGCCAAGGATCCAGATACCCGCAAAAAACTCGAAGCCCAGGGCGCCGAACCCGAGGGCAACACACCCACCGAATTCGCCGCATTGCTGCGCAGCGAAGTTGTCAAATGGGCCGAAGTCGTGAAGGTTTCAGGGGCCAAGGCGAACTAGCTTTCAGCCACTTTCAATTCGCGTGGGCCGGTTGCCCGTTGGGGGACTTCGCGAGAACAAGTTCGACTGACATTTACTCAGATCGACCATGCAGGTTTATCAACGGATGATATATTGCAGCATGGTTGAAGACCCTGCAATCGCGACCCTGATCGATCTACATGCGCAGATTCTTGATCAGGGTGGTGGCTATTCGGGATGCTCTGCATAACTCAACGCGAGTTGGTGCAGCGTGTTAGCGGGTTTGAAGAAGTGCGGATTTCTGGTGTTTGAGTGCGCACATTTACTGCTTGAAGGAGTTGCCCCTTTTGGGGCTCCTTGGCTCCGTGCCTAAAACGGC
>CAIJIT010000197.1 GCA_903820745.1 uncultured Burkholderiales bacterium | reverse complement strand
GCGCAAGCTGGCCAGCCAGATGAACATGCCGAAAGCGGCCAGATAGGTCAGGCCGTACCAATGCACGGCCAGCGGTCCGAGCTTGATAGCGATCGGGTCAAACTGCGGGTGAACCCACATGGCAGCATTCCTTTTGGACTTGACGAGTCGGCCATCATAGCCAGCCAACGGACCGCAAGGCCGATGCGGCAGCGCGACAAAGCCCGGTCTGTTTGTCGCCCCGGGCTTGTTCGCCCCTTTGCGCAAATAGAATGCTGGCTGACCTGCAGCGCCTACCGCCGCTGTCACTACTGAACCAGTCCCGAAGGAGAACCCGATGAGCTTCAACCGCCGCAGCAAGACGATCACCGAAGGCGTGGCCCGTGCGCCGAATCGCTCGATGTATTACGCCATGGGCTACACGGAGGAGGATTTCTCCAAGCCGATGATCGGCATCGCCAACGGGCATTCGACGATCACGCCCTGCAATTCGGGTCTGCAAGTGCTGGCCGACGCAGCGGTGATTGCCTTGAAGGAAGCCGGCGCCAATCCGCAGACTTTCGGCACGCCGACGATTTCGGACGGCATGGCGATGGGCACCGAAGGCATGAAGTTTTCGCTGGTGTCGCGTGAAGTAATTTCGGACTGCGTCGAAACCTGTGTCGGCGGCCAGTGGATGGATGGCGTGATGGTCATCGGCGGCTGCGACAAGAACATGCCCGGCGGCCTGATGGGCATGCTGCGCGCCAATGTGCCGGCGATTTTCGTCTACGGTGGCACGATCATGCCGGGTCGCTACAAGGGCGAGGACCTGAACATCGTCAGCGTGTTCGAAGCGGTCGGCCAATACTCGGCCGGCAAGATGAGCGAAGAGGATTTCAAGCAGATCGAGAAACGCGCGATTCCGGGCAGCGGCAGTTGCGGCGGCATGTACACGGCCAACACGATGAGTGCGGCTTTCGAAGCCATCGGCATCAGCCTGCCGTTTTCGAGCACCGAAGCGAATGTGCATGAAGAAAAGATCACCTCAACGAAAGAGGCCGCCCGCGTGCTGGTCGAGGCCGTCAAGGCCGACCTGAAGCCGCGCGACATCGTTACGCGCCGGTCGATCGAGAACGCGGTGGCAGTAATCATGGCAACCGGCGGTTCGACCAATGCGGTGCTGCATTTCCTGGCGATCGCGCATGCGGCCGAGGTCGAATGGTCGATCGATGACTTCGAACGGATGCGCCGCAAAGTTCCGGTGCTCTGCGATCTGAAGCCGAGCGGAAAATATCTGGCGGTCGATCTGCACCGCGCCGGCGGCATTCCGCAGGTGATGAAAACGCTGCTGAAGGCCGGGCTGCTGCACGGCGACTGCATCACCATCACCGGCAAGACGGTGGCAGAAAACCTGGCGGACATCCCCGATTCGCCACGCGCCGACCAACTGGTGATCCGCGACATCGACGCGCCGATCTATGCCCAGGGCCATCTGGCGATCCTGCGCGGCAATCTGTCGCCCGAAGGCTGTGTCGCCAAGATCACCGGTTTGAAAAATCCGGTGATGACTGGGCCGGCAAGGGTCTTCGACGACGAACAGTCAGGCTTGGCGGCGATCATGGCCGGCAAGATCGTTCCCGGTGATGTGATGGTGCTGCGTTATCTGGGCCCCAAGGGCGGCCCGGGCATGCCGGAAATGCTTGCGCCTACCGGGGCATTGGTCGGGCTCGGGCTCGGCGAATCGGTGGGACTGATCACCGACGGCCGCTTCTCTGGTGGCACCTGGGGCATGGTGGTTGGCCATGTGGCGCCTGAAGCCTATGAGGGCGGCGTGATTGCGCTGATCCACGAGGGCGACATGATCACCATCGACGCGCACCAATTGCTGCTGGAACTGCGGGTCAGCGATGCCGAACTGGCGATCCGCAAGGCCGCCTGGAAACAGCCGGCGCCTCGCTACACCCGTGGCGTACTGGCCAAGTTTGCCAAATGTGCGTCCAGCGCCAGTTCCGGCGCAGTGCTCGACAAGTTTGAGTGATCTCGCTTGCGAGATCAGCCAGTGCCGCTTGCGCCACAAGTTCGATGGAGCGACTGGCAGGGCCGCGTTACGGTGCGGCTCGCGTCGTGCTTAAATCCTGCAAACCAATCTGCTGGCGCGCCGGCGCAAAAAGGAAAATCATGAAATCTTCGATTCAACTAATTGCCACCTTGGCTGCTGTGCTGCTGAGCCCCAACGTCTTCGCCAATGCTGATCTGGCGATGAAGAAGAACTGCATGGCCTGCCATGCCCTCGACAAGAAACTGGTGGGGCCGGCTTACAAGGCTGTCGCGGCCAAATACGCCAACGACAAGGACGCCGTGACTCGCCTGGCCGAAAAAATCGTCAACGGCGGCTCAGGTGTCTGGGGCCCGGTGCCGATGCCTGCCAACGCGCAGGTCAATCCGGCCGAAGCCAAGCAGTTGGCGCAATGGGTCCTGACCGTGAAATAAACGCTTTGCCTGACTGCCTGATCACCCGTAGCCCGCGATGGGACCGAAGGTCGGAATGCGGGAATGTCGAGTTTCAGAAAAATAAATTCTTACAACGACAGACAGTTACATTACTTATACAAAGTAATAGATTAACAATATTGAGTGCTGTGAACGCTGTTCAGGAACCGCTGCTATTCGCCGGTGAAGTGTCGGATTTGATCCCGCACTGATCAGACTGGTGTTTGGTTGC
>CAIJIT010000196.1 GCA_903820745.1 uncultured Burkholderiales bacterium | reverse complement strand
CTCACCACGAACGGGGTGTCTGTCACCACGAACCCTTGCTGCTGAGCACGAACAAAATATTACTCAGCACGAACGGAATATTTTCACGCCAAACCCAATCCCCGTTCGCCCTGAGCCTGTCGAAGGGCCAGAGCCAAGCACAAAACAGGATCCCGAATCGTTCCCGCTAAATCCCGAATCCATCGTCAGCCTGGATGACCGCACCGTTGATGAAATGACTCTCGTTGGCGCAGAGCATCAGCAAGGTCGTGTCGAGGTCTTGCGGGTGGCCGATGCGCTTGCGCGGCATCATCTCGACCAGCTTCTTGCCCTGCTCGGTGGCCCAATGGTGATGGTTGATCTCGGTGTCGATATAGCCGGGGCAGATTGCGTTGACATTGATGCCGTAACGCCCCCATTCCAGCGCCATCGCCCGCGTCATGTGGATCACCGCCGCCTTGCTCATCGAGTAGACACCGATCTTGCTGAGCGCCCGCAGGCCGGCCATCGACGCGATATTGACGATGCGACCGCCGATGAAGGTCCCCGGCGCATGGCCTTGAGCCCGCGCCAGCATCCGCTTGCCCACTGCCTGCGCGACGAAGAAAGCGCCGCGCGTGTTCGTATCCATCACGAAGTCGTAATCGTCGGGGCTGACGTCGATCAGCCTTTGCGTCGTGCTGACGCCCGAGTTGTTGATCAGGATGTCGAGCGTGCCGACCTCGGTCTCGGCATGGGCGACGGCTGAATTGATGCTGTCGATGTCGGTCACATCGAGCTTGACCACATGGGCATCGCCGCCAGCGCCCTCGATCTCGAAGCGCAGCGTCTTCAGCAACTCGGTGCGGCGCCCGGCCAGCACCACGCAGGCACCGGCCTTGGCCAACGTTCTGGCGAACTGTGCCCCGAGGCCACTGGAAGCCCCGGTCACCAGGGCCACGCGGCCCGAAAGATCAATGCTGTAACTCATGGTCATCCTCCCGAATTTGAAATGACGATAGCACGCCATCCCGCATTGCCGGGGTCAGCGCAAGCTCTGCCCCGGGCAGCGCCGGCCGCAGCGTCTCGACCCGGAATCGCTTCGATAGAATCGACCGCAACAAATTCAACCAGAGATCGCCATGACAAGCCAAGAACTGCTGACCCAATACGGCCCCCGCGAGGCGATGGAATACGACCTGGTGATCGTCGGCGCCGGCCCGGCAGGCTTGGCCGCTGCGATCCGGGCCAAGCAGCTTGCTGCGGCTGCAGGCAATGAAGTCGCCGTCGTGGTGCTTGAAAAGGGCTCTGAGCCCGGCGCGCATATCCTCTCCGGCGCGGTGATGGACCCACGCGCCCTGAACGAGCTGTTCCCGGATTGGCAGGCGATGGGCGCGCCGCTGAAGCAGGCAGTCACTGGTGACGAGGTGCTTTTCCTCAGCGAAACCGGCGCGACCCGAACACCCGGCTGGCTGACCCCAGACTGTTTCCACAACGAGGGCAATTACGTCATCTCACTCGGCGCGCTGACCAAATGGCTGAGCGAGCAGGCCGAAGCGCTGGGCGTCGAGATCTTCCCCGGTTTCACCGCCGCCGAAGTCCTTTACGCTGAAGACGGATCGGTCCGCGGCGTCGCCACCGGCAACCTCGGCATCGGCAAGGACGGCCAGCCGCACGACGGTTTCCAGCTCGGCATGGAACTGCTGGGCAAGTACACGATCTTTGCCGAAGGCGCACGCGGCCACCTCGGCCGTCAGTTGATCGCCAAGTTCGCGCTCGACGCCGACAGCGACCCGCAAAGCTACGCGCTGGGCATCAAGGAGCTGTGGGAAGTGCCCGCGGCCCAAGCCAAGCCCGGCCATGTCGTGCACACCGCAGGCTGGCCGATGGACAGCCAGACCTATGGCGGCGGTTTCCTCTATCACCTCGAAGGCAATCGGGTCACCCTGGGCTTTGTCGTTGGGCTGAACTACGAAAACCCCTGGCTCAGCCCCTTCGAAGAAATGCAGCGCTGGAAAGCCCACCTGAGCATCCGCGCCCACCTTGAAGGTGGCAAGCGCATCAGCTACGGCGCCCGTGCAATCACCGCTGGCGGCCTGTTGAGCCTGCCCAAGACCATCTTCCCGGGCGGCGCCCTGGTCGGCTGTGAAGCTGGTTACCTGAATGCTGCAAGGATCAAGGGCAGCCATGCCGCGATCAAGACCGGCATGCTCGCCGCTGAAGCCGCCGTTGAAGCGCTGGCTGCCGGCCGCCAGCATGACTTGTTGAGCGCCTACCCGGCCGCTTTCGAAGCCAGCTGGCTGCATGCCGAACTGCACCAGTCGCGCAACTTCAAACAATGGTTCAAATGGGGCAACCTCGTCGGTGCGGTGATGACCGGCGTCGAGCAATGGCTGCTGCCCAAGCTGGGCATCAAGACCCCGCCCTGGACCGTGCACCGCACCCAGGCCGACCACCGATACCTGAAGCCGGCAGCCGATTGCCCGAAGATCGACTACCCCAAGCCCGACAACCAACTGACCTTCGACCGGCTCTCGTCGGTCTTTGTCTCCAACACCAACCATGAAGAAAATCAGCCCGCGCACCTGACGCTTAAAGACGCATCGGTGCCGGTCGGCGTCAACCTGGCGATCTATGGTGGCCCCGAAAGCCGCTACTGCCCGGCCGGCGTCTACGAATTCGTCAAACTTGAATCAGGTGCCGACGCGCTGCAGATCAACGCTCAGAACTGCGTCCACTGCAAAACCTGCGACATCAAGGACCCGACCCAGAACATCGTCTGGGTCACGCCCGAAGGCGGCGGTGGACCGAATTACGCGGGCATGTAAACGCCGCCCGGGCGCCACCAAACTTTACTCAACTGCGGGGAATTTCTTCGGGCATTGAACGCGATTCCCGAATTCTGCCCGGGGGCCATTCATGCGGGCTACCGGTGTGGTTGGCTGTAGCCCGCCATGGCGGCCGCAGGCCAAATGCGGGGAAATTCTCCTGCTTTGCGTGGGTTCCCCGCAGTCGGCCCGGGGGGCCATTCATGCAGATTACGGGCTTACAACAGCCGCGCTGACTGACCCTGCGAGGACAGGATCGCAACTGCTTTTTTGTCAAACGAGACAAAGGTTTCGCCGCCAAGCCAGTTGCCCTCGTAGGCAATGACGCCATCGGCAAAATCGCCACCGGCTTCCAGCACCAGGAGCCCGGCTTCGACAGCGGGTCTGTTCACTTCAACGTTGGCTGCGGCAATCAGTGCCCGGATCGCTGTGGCCACTTCGCCTGCTTGTAAGCCGTAAACCCTGAGCAAGACCCAGACAAATTCGCACAAACCAGGCAGCGCGACCGCGATCAATTCGGCATCGCTCATAACCTGGACGGCAATACTCGCTTGCGCAGGATCGTCACCCATGACGGCACGAACCAGAACATTGGTGTCGACCGAAAGTTTCATTCCTTGCCGACCCAGCCTTCAGCCGCAGCCGCGGTGATTTCTTCAATTGTCGCGACCTTATTGGTCCGGCCAGCGAGCAATCCGACGAAACCGGCAATCGTGCCTTGTGGCCGGGCTGCTTTGAGCCCGCAGCGGCCATCTGGCAGCAAGTCAAGCTCGATTTTTTCCCCTGGCTTGATGCCGAGATGTTGCAGCACTTCTTTCCTGAATGTCACTTGCCCGCGAGAGGTGACGGTCAATGTAGTCATGGTGATTTCGATGTTTTAAAACGATCACCAGAGAGTAATGCAGAATCACCTTATCGTCAATTCAATCCCTGCGTGAAACGGGATCCCCTCGGATCGGCTCGTAGCCCGCCATGGCGGCCGCAGGCCAAATGCGGGGAATTTCCATCAATTGACCGCGCCCGATACAGCTCAAAGCCCCAACTGCTTCATCCAACCGGCGAGTGCCTGCTGTTGCGGATTGCCTTCGGCGAATGCCGACTGGATGCGGCTGCGTTCGGCGGCGGGGCGGTTCTGGCTGACTTTGATCTTGCCTTCCCAGCGCTGCACGCTGAAGCGGAAGCCGACGATGGCGCCGAGCATCTTGCTTTGATAGTCGCGCGGCAGGCTGCGCCATTGCGCGGCATAAGCCGGTTCATGCTGGCCGATCAGGCGTTTGAGCAGCGCGTCCTTGGCTTCTTCATCGTCGATCAGGCTCAGCTCGCCGTAGAGATGAACAGCCAGATAGTTCCAGGTCGGCACGGCCAACTTGGTGTCGTAATGGCCGGGGCTGATATAGGCGCTGGGCCCGCTGAAAATCGCCAGCACCTGTTGCCCGTTGGCTGATTGCGCAGCCAGCCAGTTCCAATGCGGATTGGCGCGTGCCATATGGCCTTCGAGAAACAACCCTCGCTCATCCTGCAAGGCCGTCAGCGGCAGATGGGTGGCAAAGCTGCCGCCTTGTGCATCAGGGCCGACCAACATCGCAAACGGATGCTGCGCCATCAATTGCAGCGCCAGGTCCAGGTCCTGGGTGGCGAAATGGGGTGGGTTGTACATGGTTGGAGTCCGAAAAAATTTGGGCGGATTTAGCGCCTGATGATAAGGGCCGTGGAATCGACTCTGTTCCCGCCAACAGCAATCAGTTCGGCTGCTTGAGCACCGGGCTGGCGGCAAGGTCCTGGACTGCCAGGGCGTTACGGGCGCAGATCTGGCGGAAGGCAGCGCTGACTCTGGCGTCGCCGGCAGCCAGGGCCCAGAAGTTCATTGCGGCTTTGGCGGCCATCATCCAGGCATCGTGCTCGGAAGGCAGCGGCAATGGCGGGGCGAAAGTTCTGGCGGGCAGTTCGACACCACGTACCGGGGCATACAGCATCGGCAGCATGTCGTAGACCGGGGCCAGCCGCAATCCGGGGCGGAACGACAGGTTGCCGTCGTGCATGTCATTGTTGGCGATCAACTGACCGAAGTACCACAAGCGCTCGATGGCGGACCGCGCATCGCTGTCGATATAGCCCTTGGCAAACAAGGCGGCAGCGCCGATCGTCCAGGGCTTGCCTGCAAGACCGAACAGCGCCGCATTCAGCGCCGCCCAGGAACATACCGGTGAGCGGCCGAGCAAACCATGGCGATCGAAACGCCTGACTTCGAGGAAGGTCCGGCCGCCGAACTGGTGGATGCAACTGGCAGCAGCCTCCATCAGCAAGACCTCGCTCAGTACAACCGAGGCCAGATGCTCGCAGACCAGCAGATCAGCCCAGCGCTGCGTGCCGGGCGAATTGTCGGAACCGGAGAATTTGACGATGACATCGAAGGGCTGGCCCTTGGCGCTGCGGCGGGCGGTGAATTTCGGGAACTCGCCGCCTGCCGACGAGCCAACGGCGCCGAAGGCCATCGAAGCCTCGGCCAAGGCGGGATAAGCCGACTCGATCTGTTCGTCGCCGAGGGCTGGCGTTTGCTGCCGCGATTGCGCCAGCCATTGCCGGTAAGCAGGCTCGCCGAGGATGTAGTTGCCGGGCTGGTCAGCGCCCATCAGCGACAGGGTGTGCAGCAGATCATCCTCGGACCAGCGCTGCGGATCCTCGCTCACCTGCAGCAGGTTGGCATGCTGGTGGGCGAAGTTGCGGCCCAAAAAGCCCTGCGGCCGCATGTCGTCCAAAGGATAAGGCAGGCCATCGAACCAGCCATCGACCATATCGTCGTCGAGTGGCCAGTCGAAGGGCAAGAGATAGTCGACCGCACAGCCCGCCGGATAGGCCAGGTGCAGAGCTGCAACCTCGGTCGCCCTGCCCTCCAGATCGATCTGGAACAAGGGCAGCGCTTCGCTGCGCCCTCTCAAAGCACGCCGGGCCGCATAGGCCGTGCGCCTTGCCCGCCCGCGAACAATCAGCCCCGGCCCCAAGGCCTGAACCGCCCGCATCAGCGTCGCCCGGCTGACTTGAAGTTGATCGAGCAACTGCCGCGCCGGCATTCGATGCCATGTCCGCAAGTTTTTCAGCAGATCTTCGGAGACTGTCATGAAACGATTACTTCAGGTTTTAAAAATTCTGAGTTGCTTGATTCATCCATTGGCATAAAAGGTGCCATGATTTTTATAAAACCTATGAATCAAGCACTTGATGAAACAATTTATGAAACGATATTACGATGCCTGCATCTTACAGCTTTTGATCCTGCCATCGGCCAACTAAAGAGGGCTGGAGACTCCCTTCGACAAGCTCAGGGCGAACGGGGTCTGGGGTTGGGTTTGGCGCGAAAAATCTTTGGTTCGAGGGTGATTGATCTTCCGTTAACGATGACAAACAGCCGCTCGTGGTTACAAACAGCCACTCATGGTGCCCGACAACCGTTCTCGGTGACCAGCAGCTGCTCGTGGTGACCAATAGCCGTTCGTGGTGAGCTTGTCGAACCATCCCCTGCTCTATGCCGGGCTCAGGCACTTCGACAAGCTCAGGGCGAACGGGGTCTGGGTTTATTTCATCGGGTCGGCCGATTGGCTGCGGCGTGACCGGACAATCGATCGCAACTGCAGGGCCCGCGACGGGCTGTTTCGCAAGTGGATCGTTGAACAAAGGCTGGACCCATCTTGGCGCTCGAACATATCACCGTACTCGACCTGACCCATATGCTTTCGGGGCCTTACGGCAGCATGCTGCTGGCGGATCTCGGGGCGCGCACGATCAAGGTCGAACCACCGGTCAGCGGCGAAGGCACGCGCCGTTTGCTGGAAAACGACCCCGACTATTCGATCGACGGCGTCGGCGCTTATTTTCTGACCCTGAATCGCAACAAAGAGAGCGTCTGCGTCGACCTGAAGACCGAGGCTGGCAAAGTAGTCTTTCTGGATCTGGTCCGGATTGCCGATGTGGTCTACGACAACTTCAGCGTCGGCGTCACCGAACGGCTGGGCATCGACCATGCATCGCTGGCCAAAATCAACCCACGCATCATCACCTGTTCGGTCACCGGCTTCGGCCAGACCGGCCCTGAAACCCACAGGCCCGCGTTCGACCAGGTCGTCCAGGCGATGGGCGGCGGCATGTCGATCACCGGCACCGGCACCGGCGACGGCGAGCCGATGCGCAGCGGCATTCCGATTGGCGATCTGTGCGGCGGCATCTTCGGCACGATGGGCGTGCTGGCAGCGATCGCGCAGCGCGACCAGACCGGCGTCGGCCAGCATGTCGATATTTCGATGCTCGACGGGCAGATCTCGCTGCTCAACTACATGGCGACGATGCATTTGATGTCGGGCATCGTGCCGGCAGCGATCGGCAATGGCCATTTCGTCCATGTGCCGTACAACAGCTTTGGCACCAGCGACGGCCACCTGATCGTGGCTTGCATCGGCGACATGTTCTTCGAGAAATTCGTCGACACGATGGACCTGGCTGAACTGCGCAAACCCGAATACCTGCAGCAGCCGGCGCGCTTTGCGGCCAAGGCTGAAATCGAGGCAATCATCAATGCCGAGATGAAGACCCAAACGACCGACTATTGGCTGGCCAAGCTGCGCGCGGCGCGGATTCCATGCGGCCCGGTCAACAACTTCGAACAGGCCTTGAACGACAAGCAGGTGCTGGCGCGCGACATGGTCGTCGACGTGACGCTGGCATCGGGCAAGTCGGTGCGCATGCCAGGCAATCCGATCAAGCTTTCGGGCTCGCCGCAAGCCGGTTTCACCCGCCCGCCAGGCTTGGGTGAACATACGGGGCGCGTCCTCGAGGAACTGCTGGGCTATTCGCCCGAGCAGATCGGGCAACTGCGCCAGGCCGGCGCGATCAACTGAGCAGCGCCATGGAACAGATTTTCATCACCGATGTGTCGCCGCGCGACGGCTTGCAAAACCAGGCCTTGCACCTGAGCACCGCAGCCAAGCTCGAGTTGATCCGTCTGCTTTGCCTAGCCGGCGTCAGCAGCATTGAAGCGACGAGTTTCGTCTCGCCCAAGGCGGTACCGCAGATGGCCGACGCCGCTGAGCTGCTGCACCAGGTGAACCAGGCTTTTCCCGCGCTGCGCAGCTCGGTACTGGTGCCCAACCTGAAAGGCCTGCAGCGCGCGCAAGCTGCTGGCGCCAAGGAAATCGCGGTGGTCTTGTCGGCCACCGACATGATGAACCAGAAGAACATCAATATGAGCTTGGCAGCGGCCGTTGCGGCCAGCGAGCAGACGCTGCGCCAGGCCAAAATCAACCGGCTGCGCACCCGTGCCTATATCGCCGTGGCCTTTGAATGCCCGTTCGAGGGCATCCCGCCGCTCGACCGCGTGCTGGCCCTGGCCGAACAAATGCTGCAAGCCGGTGCCGATGAAATCGTGATTGCCGACACCATCGGCGCGGCCGCCCCGGCTGCAGTGAAAGAGCGCATCACCGCCCTGGCCGAGGTGGTGCCACTGGCCAAATTGGCGATTCACCTGCACGACACGCGCGGCATGGCCGTGGCCAATGCCTGGGCTTCGCTGGAGGCTGGCATCAGGCGCTTTGACGCCAGCGCGGGAGGCATCGGCGGTTGTCCGTTCGCGCCCGGTGCGGCCGGCAATCTGGCGACCGAAGACCTGGTGCTGATGGCCGAACACAGCGGTTTTTCCACCGGCATCAACCTGGACCGCCTACTGACAGTGGTAGATTTCGCTCAAGCTGAGTTGCAGCGCCCGCTCGGCGGTCGTTCCAGCACCTGGTTGCGGCGCCAGCGCGAACGCCGCGCTGCTGGTGATTGAGGCGGGAAAGAGAAGCAGGACTTGAGCAAAACTTTTAAAAATGGTCCGTACGGACTGGCTTGCCGAGGGAGGACTCGGGCTGAGTCCTTCGACAAGCTCAGGACGAACGGAGTCTCGTCCTCAGGACAAACGGAATTTGGTCCTGACAAGAATACTTTTTTGCATTTGAAGCCACCCCCAAGGAGACAAGCATGAAATTCATTCGTACTTTCCACAAGACAGCGGCCTGCCTGCTGTTGTCGATCACGGCAATCAGCTTCCCGGCAGCGGCGGTCAACCTGACCGTGACCCATTGGGCCGATGGCATGTATGGCGTGCCTTTTGCCGTGGCCATGGAAAAGGGCTATTTCAAGGAAGCCGGCATCGATGTCACCGGCTTCATCACCTCGGCGGGCGGCGGCACCACGGTGCGCAATGCGATGGCTTCGGACATTCCCTATGGCGAGGTGGCGCTGCCAGCGGCGATCGCGGCCTTTAAGCAAGGGGTCGACCTGACCATCGTGCATGGCGGCGTGCTCAGCCTGGCCGACATCTACTGGGTCGCCAAGACGGGTTCAGCGCTGAATTCGATCAGCGACCTGAAGGACAAGAAGCTCGGTTACAGCAGCCCCAAATCGGTCACCGACATGGTGTCGACGATGGCGTTGAACAAGGTCGGCATCCTGGCCAATGTCGACCGCAAAGCAGTTGGCAGCCTGTCAGGCGCGATCACCGCCCTGCGTGAAGGCGCAGTAGACGTGATCTACATGACCGAGCCGGTCTACAGCCGCGAGCGCGCCACGCTGAAGATGGTCCTCAAATCGGCCGAGATGATCCCGAATGCGACCCAGACGGTCGGCATCGTCCGCACCGATTACCTGAAGAAGAACCCGGACATCATCAAGGCGATCATCAGCGCGCGCCGCAAGGGCGTCGAATATCTGCTGAGGAATCCGGCCGAATCAGGCGACATCCTGGCCAAACATTACAAGATGTCGCCCGACATCGCCAAGACCGCGATCAGCGAAATCCTTGCGTCCAACGGCACTTACTGGAGCACCGGCAAGCTCGACTATGAAGGCATGAACACGATGCTGACCGGCCTGATTTTGGTCAAGGCGATCGAGCCCGGCCCGTTCGACTGGAGCAAGATCGTCGACGAGAGCCTGCTGCCCGCCGACCAGCGTAAATGAGCCTGGCCCGAAACCCGATCGTCAGCGTCAAGGAAGCGACCAAGACCTTCAGCGCGCGCGATACCGGCCAGCCATTCCATGCGCTCGGGCCGGTTTCTTTCGATCTGCGCGAAGGCGAATTCTTCTCGGTCGTCGGTCCTTCAGGCTGCGGCAAATCGACCTTGCTCGACCTGTTGGCCGGCCTCGGTGCGCCGAGCAGCGGCAGCGTGCATTTTGAACGCAAGCCCGTCGTCGGCGAAGTGCCTGATGGCATCGCGGTCGTGTTCCAGGAAGACGCCAGCTTTCCCTGGCTGAATGTTTTTGACAACGCCGCTTTCGGCCTGCGCCGCGCCGGTCTGCCCGAGGATCAAGTCAAGGCCAGGGTCGACCATGCGCTGGACTTCATGGGGCTGTCGGGATGCGCAGGAATCTATCCCTCACAGCTGTCGGGCGGCATGCGGCAGCGGGTCTGCATTGCGCGCGCGATGGTGCTGCGGCCAAGGCTGATGCTGCTCGATGAGCCGTTCGGCGCGCTTGATCAGCAGACCCGCTTGCTGATGGGCGAGGAGATGCTCAAGCTTTGGCGCGACACCGGCTCGACGATCATGCTGATCACCCATTCGATCGATGAAGCGGTGCTACTGTCGGACCGGATCGGCGTGATGTCGTCCTGCCCGGGGCGTTTCATCGAGATCGTCGAAACCGGTTGGAGCCCCGAGCGCGATGCGCAGACCGCGATGGACCCGCGCTTTGGCGCCCTGCAGGCCCAGATCTGGGGCATGCTGCGCGCCGAGTCGATCAAGGCGCTGAAAGCCAAGCGATGACAGCCCAGCCTGGCAGCCTGCAGCCCTTATGGCTCAAGCACCGCGTCGTCGCCCTGCGCCTGCTGGTCATCGCCAGTTGCGTGTTGCTGCTGGAAGCCGGCAGCCGGTTCGGCTGGATCAATCCGGTGTCCTTCATTCCGCCATCGAAGATGCTGCTCAGCGCCATCGACCTGCTGGTCAAAGGCAGCTTCAAGACCGACATCTGGCTGACCCTGTCAGCGGCCAGCATCGCGGTGCTGCTGGCGGTGCTGTTCGGCTTCCTGTTCGGCGTCATGCTGTTCAAGCTACCCAGGCTGCGGCGCGTGCTTGACCCGCTGCTGCTGTCCTATTACGCGGTGCCGATCTTCGTGCTCTATCCAATGCTGATCGTGCTGCTGGGGCTCAATCGCTGGCCGCTGGTCGCGTTGGGTTTCTTGTTCGCCGTGGTGGCGATGGCAGTCAACACATTGAACGGGCTGGAGCGGGTACCGGCGGTGCTGCTGCGCACCGCGCGAATGCTGCGCATGGGCCGCATCGACGAGCTGCGGCTCATCACCTTGCCGGCCAGCCTGCCCTTCGTTTTCACCGGCATCAAGTTGGCGATCGTCTATTCATTCATCGCGGTGATCGGCGGCGAGTTCGTGCTGTCGGGGGCCGGCTTTGGCTATCAGATCGCCTATGCCTACAACAACTTCGACAACCCGACGATGTACGGACTGATGACCTTACTGTTGCTCTTCGTCGGCACGATCAACCTGCTCCTGCATATGGCGGAACAGCGGCTTTACCAGCGCCGTGTGCTCAAGGAACTGACTTGAATTCGCCCAACGCCTTGCCATCGGCAACCCAGCGCTGGGGCGATGTGGTGCTGCTCCTGCTCGGGATCCTCGGATGCTGGGCGCTGGCCAGCTGGATTTTTGGCCCGACGATTTTGCCCGGCCCGTTCAGCACCTTCAAGCAGGTCCGGATCGAGGTCAGCGACGCTGAATTCGCCGACCACCTGACCGAAACCGGCCTGGCCTTCGGCGCCGCGCTGTGCATCTCGCTGTTCGGCGGCATGGCCATCGGCTTACTGCTTGGCGCGCGCCGGCTGGCCGGTGATGTGTTCGAGCCGCTGCTGCTGGCGCTCTACTCGATCCCGAAAATCGCGCTCTATCCGGTCGTGCTGCTGATTTTCGGGCTGGGGATTTCGGCCAAGATCGCCTTCGGCGCGATCCACGGCATCATCCCGATGGTGATCTTCACGATGACGGCAGTGCGCAATCTGCGCCCGGTCCATCTGCGCTCGATCCAGGCGCACCGGCTGACGGCCTGGCAAGCTGCCGTCCATGTGCTGATTCCGGCCGCCCTGCCCGAGATCGTCGCCGGCCTGCGCATCGGTTTTTCACTCACGCTGCTGGGCACCTTGCTGGGCGAGATGTTTGCCTCGCAGCGCGGCATCGGCCACCTGCTGATGCGCGCGATCGACCGCAATGATGCGCCGACGATCGTGGCGTTGGCGCTGATGCTCTTCCTCTTTGCCACAGCCGTGAGCCTGGGCTTGCTGCAATGGGACAAGAAGCTGCGCCATGCAACCTGATTCAACGGAACCCTGATGATGAACAAGACCAGAACATTGAAACAAATCCTGACTGCGGGCGAGTTCGTGATCGCGCCGGGTGTCTTCGACATGTTCTCGGCGTTGATCGCCGACCAGCTCGATTTCAAGGCGCTCTATATGACCGGCTACGGCATCTCGGGCTCCTACCTCGGTGTGGCCGACGCCGGCCTGGTCACCTACACCGACATGGTCGGGCGGGCAGCGACGATCGCCGGCGGTATTCGCAAGCCCTTGATCGCTGATGCCGACACCGGCTTTGGCGGCCTGATCAACTTGCGCCGCACCGTGCGTGGCTATGAGGCTGCGGGCGTGCAGGCGATCCAGTTCGAAGACCAGCAGTCGCCGAAGAAATGCGGTCATACCCAGGGCCGCCAGGTGATCGCCATGGCCGAGATGGTGCAGAAAATCGAAGTTGCGGTGGAAGCAAGGCGCAGCGACGACACCTTGATCATCGCCCGCACCGATGCGCGCACCGGCCTGGGCCTGGACGAGGCGATCAAGCGCGGCAAGGCCTATGCCGAGGCCGGCGCCGACATCATTTTTGTCGAATCACCCGAGTCCGCAGAGGAGTTCCGCCGCATCGGCAGCGAAGTCGATAGCTGGCTGCTGGCGAACATGGTGCCAACCGGCTTGTCCCCCGAGATCGAGGCAGACCAGTTGCGCGAATGGGGCTTCAATATCGCCATCTACCCGGCCTTGGGCATGGGCGTGGCTACCGCAGCGCTGGCTGCCGGCTACCAATTTTTGCAATCGAAGCGCAGCACGATCGGCCTTGATGTGCCCAGCTACAGCATGAACCAATTGCACCAGTTGACGGGATTTCCGGAGGTCTGGGCCTTCGAGCAGCGCCATGCCAAGGATCAGGGCTGAATACTGACCAGAACGCTCGAAAAAAATCCCGCAAAGCGGGATTTTTTATATTCGCGGCAAGGCGGCTCCGGTTTCAAGCCCGAGCGCGGCTACATACTCAACCGCACCCGGGATTGAATCTAATTACTTGCTTGCCTTGGGTGGGCGGCCACCGCTCTTGGTGCATTCATCCATCGTTTTGTATTCGGTGAAGTTGGTGGTTTGCTTGTAAGCCGAACTGCTCTTGTCGTGACAAATATTACTCTTTGATTTCTTGACCGCAGGCTCGGCCCCGGCTACTTTGGCAGCGGGCGCTGCTGGCGCTGCCATTGCCGCTGGTGCTGCTGGCGCCGCAGTCATCGCTGCTGCAGGCTTGGCTGGCGTTGCCAGAGCTGCGCTTGAAGCCGCCGCCACTGCTGGCTTTGGCGCAACCGCTGTTTGAGCCAAAGCCGCAAAGCCGGAAGAAGCCAGCAGAGCCGCAATCAGAGTATTTTTCAACATAAGTGCTTTCTTCAATCATGGCAACAGCGCCATACAGGTTCAACGCGAGGCTAGAAGTTCGGTTGACCCTTTATTTTAGAAAATACCAAATAAAAACCAGCGGTTCTCGCGCCGTCTCGATAAAGCAAATCTTTCAGATCGTGACAAAAATGCAACGTCGGCAGAACCGGCGCTTAGAATCAGTCCGCCAAACCCTGTTGGCACAGCGTTCCTGCCCAACACCGACAACCGTCCCTGCCATTTGAACTGACTGCCATGAACCTTTTGCACGACATCGATTGGGTGCTGCCCTGGCGCAGTCCTGGCTTGACTCAGGCGGCTTTCGCCATGTCCTGGCTGGGCTATGCGACCTTCATCATGTTTTTCATGGCGGTTGGCTATTGGGTGTGGAACAAGGAAATGTTTTTCCGCGTCATGTTGCTGGTCACTTTCAGCGCCGTCTGCAACGCTTTTTTCAAGGATCTGCTGCAGAGCCCGCGGCCGCCGCTGGCTTTGCGACTCGATGATCTGGTGGGTGAAAGTTACGGCATGCCCAGCGGACATGCGCAAATGGCGGTGACGATCTGGTTCTGGCTGGCCTATGAAATCCGGCGCCCATGGGCATGGCTGCTTGCTTCGACGATCGTTGTCGGTGTTTGTTTGAGCCGGATCTATCTGGGCGCCCATGATCCGGCCGATGTGCTGGGCGGCGTGATGTTGGGCGCAGCGACGCTGTTTTTGTTCGCCCAGATCAAGGACCGGCAATGGTTCTGGCAAACCCGGACGATCTGGAGCTTGATGTTTGTCCTGCTGGTCACGGCAGCGACGCTGGCCGGTTGGCCCAATATGGCCAAACCGCCGAATTACGTGCTGATGCTCGCCGGCTGGATCGTCGGTGGGATCCTCGGCCTGCGCTATGAAAACCTGGCCCTTAGCTTCTCTGCGCCGACCAGTTGGTCGCGTCAGATCATTGCCGCCCTAGTCGGCATATTGGCCTTCATCCTGCTGCAAAAGGCGCTGAAAATCACCGGTGCCGCCTTGAATCCGCCGGCGCAAGCCTGGGAAGCATCAAAGGGCCTGATCATCAGCCTGTTCATCGCGATAGCGGTGCCCTGGCTACTGGCAAGGCTGCGGCTGGTGCCGAGCCGGCGACCTTAGTTCAATGCGCCGATAGAAACCTCTCCATCACGCTGACCAGCCAGGCGGGAGTCTCCAGCATCGGGTAATGCCCTGAATTGGGCAGGATCTCCAGTTCCACCTGGGGGTACATGGTGGGAAAGGTGGCGCGGACGAAGTCTTCGCTGACGCCGCCGTCATGCTGGCCGATCAGCACCAGAATCGGGGCTTTCAGGGCCGCTGCTTCGGACGAAAAATCACTGCGAGAAAAAGCCTGCAGATAATCGGCAAAAGCGTCTGGATTGGCCGTGCTGCGTGCATGGGCCAGCACGAAAGCGGCGACGGCAGGCGACAGGCGCTGACCCAAGGAAGCGTCGATCACCATGCGTGCGGCGCCATCGTCGCTGCAGGCTTGCTCGAACAGGCCGCGCACCTCAGTCGGGAACGGCACGCCGCTGGCCGGCACTGGCGTGACCGCCAACACCGCGCGTACCCGCGGGCCCGCATCGATAGCCACAAGCTGGGCCGCCATGCCACCCATCGAATGACCGACGACGCTCCATTCCTGCCAGCCCAGATGGTCGGCCAGGTCAATCGCATCGGCTGAAATTTCCTTCATGCTGTGCTCGCCGGCAATCGCCCGCGAAGCCCCATAGCCGCGGTAGTCGATGAAGGCGTAGCGGAATCGCTGCAGGTCCAGGAAAGGCATGCAAGGCGCCCAGACTTCGTGGTCGCCGAACCAGCCATGCAGCACCATCACTTTGTGCGAACCCTGGCCGACTAACTTGTATCCGATCGTCATGATGCACTCCCCCGTTTTCAGCTAATCAGGCTTGATATTGGCTGCCTTGACGACCGCCCGCCATTTGGCGCTTTCCTTGCTCAGAAGCTCGGCGAAAGGCGCAACGCCGCCCGGCAAGGTATTGAAACTCTGCGCCGCCAACTGCGCCTTGATCTCCGGCCGGCCCAGCACTGCGGCCAGTTCCTTGCCCAGACGCTCGATGATCTCGGGCGGAGTGCCGGCAGGAGCGTTCAGGCCGAACCAGAGTGCCGAGTCGAAACCGGCGATGCCGGCTTGGGCAAACAGCGGAACATCGGGCAACGCAGCGAGCCGCTGCTGCCCGATCAATCCGAAAGCCCGCAAGGTGCCGGCCTTCACATGGCTGATCACCGTGGACGCCGGCGAGAACAGCAGCGAGACCCGCCCCGCCAGCACATCGGTCAAGGCCTGCGAGCTACCCTTGTAGGGGATATGCGTCAGCCGCACACCCTGGGTCTGGTTGAACAACTCGCCGTAGAGATGGGTGAAAGTGCCATTGCCGGACGATGCAAAACTCAAGGCATCAGGCTGGGTTCTGGCCAGCGCCACCAGTTCGGCCAGCGTCTTGGCAGCCAGACCGGGATGGCCGACCAGCAAGGCTGGCGCCTCGCCCAGCAGGGCTACCGGCGTCAGGTCGTGCAAGAAGTCAAAGCTCAGACCCGGGTACAGACTGGGGTTGATCACGTTGGCCGTGGTGCTGAGCAGCAAGGCCAGGCCATCGGGCTTCGAACGCGCGACCGACTCGGCCGCGATGCTGCTGCCCGCACCCGGCCGGTTTTCAACCACGACCGTCTGCCCCAAGCGTTCACCTAGCAGGGGTGCAATGATGCGCAGCACCAGGTCACCGGTGGTACCGGCTGGAAAGCCGATGACGATGCGCACCGGTTTGTTCGGATAGCCGCTCTGCGCCCAGGAATCCCCCAGACTCAGGCCAGCGGCCAAGGCGATGGTTTGTCGACGATTGAGGTTCATGGCAGCCTTTACTTGCTGGTTGAGCGCTTCGCCCTGGCTGGTTTTCAGGCCTGGGCGATGGACTGGTCAATAGCACCGAAAATCGACATCCCGTTCACGTCGAGCATGTCGATACTGACCCGGTCGCCGATTTGCAGCCAGGGCGTGCTGGCCTTGCCTGCGGTGAGTTCTTCTTCGGCACGCGCCTCGGCAATGCAGGCATAGCCGGTGCTGCGATCCAGATTGGACACGGCACCGGCGCCGATGATGGTGCCAGCGCCCAGGCTGCGGGTGCGGGCGGCATGCGCAATCAGCACCGAATAATTGAAGAACATATCGACGCCGGCATTGGCGCATCCCATAAGACGGCCGTTGACGCTGGACAGGATCGGCAGGCTCAGCATGCTGCCGTCCCAGGCCGCGCCGAGCTCATCAGGCGTCACGGCCACCGGCGAGAAGGAACTGGTCGGTTTGGCCTGCAAAAAGCCGAATCCCTTGGGCAATTCGCTCTTGGTCAGGGCCCGCAAGGTGAAGTCGTTGAGCAGCATGAGCAGCTTGATATGGCCTGCCGCATTCTGCACCTGGGTGCCCATCGGCACGTCATCAACGACGATGGCGACCTCGGCTTCATAGTCCAACCCGAACGTCAGGTCGGACACCAACATCGGATCGCGCGGCCCGTCAAAACGGTCGGACAGCCCCTGGTACATCAGCGGATCGGTCTTGTAATTGGGCGGCATCTCGGCACCGCGAGCCCGGCGCGCACGCTCCATATGGTGGAGGTAGACCGAACCGTCGAGAAACTGATAGGCGCGCGGCAAGGGGCTGGCCAACTGCGTCAGGTCCAACTCAAACGCATCGGCGGCATGGCCGGCTTGCAACTCGGTATAGACCTGGGCCAGCAGCGGCTCAGTCTGCGCCCAGCCTTCGATCGCCTGCTGCAGCGTTGCGGCAATCCATGCCACTTTGACGGCATGGGTCATCGACGCATTGACGACGACCAGCGTGCCATCACGACCTGGGCCTTTGAGGCTGGCAAGTTTCATGACCAAGATTCCATTCGATTTCTGAAGCGGTCATTCTCCGCAAAGTCATCGCCAGGATCGCTGGGTTTCCATTGGATGGACATGATTTCAGCCTGTCGATGGGCCGTGTCAGCGAGAGCATCTGAACGCGGGAACGATAATGCAGCGGTGAAGCCGCCCTGCCCTTTGCTCCCCACCGCTCGCCCAAGCTGTTCGCTCAATGGACAAGCCGGCTGACCACGGCGGGCCTGCCATCGGCCCGGTGCAGCGCTGCGCCTCGCTGCTGCGTCTTCTGGCCGCTGCCGGCACCCAGGGCCTGGCCTTGACCTATTTGTCGGCACGCAGCGGCATGGCCCATCCGACCGTGCACCGCTTGCTGGCCCAGATGATCCGTGAACGATTGGTTCAGCAATTGGAGGCGAATCGCCGCTATGCGCTGGGGCCGCTGGCCTTCGAGTTGGGTGTGGCTGCAGCCCAGCAGTTCGACATCCGCGGCCGCTGTCGGCCCGCGCTGGAGCAACTCGCCCAGGATGCAGGAGACACCAGCTACCTGATCATGCGCAGCCGCTCGGAAGCCGTCTGCCTGGACATGGTGGAAGGCCCTTCGGCGATCCGTGTGGTGACCTTGCGAGTCGGAAGCCGCCGCCCGCTGGGCATCGGTGCTGGAGGTCTGGCCATCCTGGCTGCGCTGCCCGCCACTGAACGCGAAAAGCTATTGCCTGAAATCCAGAAGGAGATCGAAGCCAATTGGCAATTCTCGCGCCAGGCGCTGCTGCGCTCGATCACCGAGGCCCGCAAGGCCGGCCACGCATTGATCCGCAACCGGGTCACGCCAGGCGTCAGCGCGATCGGCCTGGCCTTCAGTGACCTGACCGGACGCACCGTCGGCGCGGTCAGCATCGCGGCGGTCAATGACCGACTGAACGCCCGGCGGATACCCGCTTTGACCCTGATGCTGACCCAGGCCGTCAAGCAGATCGAAGCCGCCACAAGGAACGATTCGCTGCTGGGGAATTACTGATCAACAGCGGCCGGCGGTGCGCATGCCACTGAAGGTCGGCCATTGCGCGGCTTTCACAAAGAGGATCAGCCACCAGATGCATTGAACCTCGATTGGTTTCGGCAGGTTGCGGCCTTGGGCGGTTTAACCCACTCGATGAAATTTCAATCGCTCACCGGCCGCAAACCAGCTACTGCCGGTAGACTCCTCGCGCCGGATGTTCCCGGACAGCAGCCTGCGATCGGGCGCCGATGGCCTGAATCTTCCGTTCCGGAATGAAAATTCAGGTAGCCATCAGTTGGCACGACTACCCTGTATCCATGAAAGATCCCTCTCGTTTGCCCTTCATGCGCCGATTGCTCCTGGTCTACCCTGGATTGGCTTTAGCTTGCTGCCAAGGATCGGTGGACATTGCATTGAACGGTGCGCGAACTCAGCGCGAAGCCAGCACATTGGCCAGCAAGCTGGCACCATAACTTTCAGCGCCGACTGCGCTATGGCGCGGAGCAGTGGCCAGATACTGCTTGACTGCGGCCACCGCCGCCGGCGGGAAGGACAAAAGCCGCTCCACCAGCGAAGCCAGGCGGGCATCGAGTTCGCCTTGCGGGGCCACGGTACTGACCAGGCCGAACATCAAGGCCGTCTGCGCGTCCATTTCTTCAGCCGACAGCACCAGGTAAGCCAGGGCCTTGGTCGGGATCAGATCGAGCAGCGGCGCCATCGCAATGCAGGGCGGAATGCCGCGTTCAAGTTCGCGCAGACGAAAGCTGCTGCCGCTCGCGGCAAGGGTCAAATCGCAAACCGCGGCCAGCACCATACCGATGCCCCAGGCTTTGCCATTGACCATGCCGATCACAGGATTTTTGCGTCGGCGAAACGCCTCGTACAACTGCAGCATCGGCGCCGCATCATCGCGCAGCACGTCGATGGCCGTGACGTTGGAGCCAGGTGCCGGCGGCTGCATGTCGCGCCCCAAACAGAAATCATCGCCGCTGGCGCGCAGCACCAAGACCGGGCAATCCTCAAAGGAGTCCAGCGCCGCGATCAGGTCCATCGCCATCGCATTGCTCAGCCGATTGCCCTCGCCGGCGCGGTCGATCATGATGGTAGCGACGCGGCCTTCACGACTGCTCAGAATATGGCTTGGCATAAGAACTCTCAAGGCTGTGCTGGCGGGATCATAGCGGGGTCATCAGCGCTCGATTCACCGGGACAGGCGCTGTGAGGTGCTTAGGCTAGACAGGTTGATCCGCAGTTCAATATCCTCAACGCTTCCAGACCATGACCCCTGCAGGCTGGGCTAAACGATTGACCGCAGGAGTTCGCAAACTGGCAATTGCGGATGCGATTGACAAAATCATGTCCAAATAGACGTAATTCCAAGGAAGTCGTAGTCCGTCAGGGCAGCACCTATCGAGCCGTCTACACCGTCAAGTTCGCTGGCTGGGTCTACTTGGTCCAGTTCTCGACTTGCAGGCCCTTCACACGCCCGAAGTCCTTCACATTATTGGTGACGACAATCGCCCCCATGGCCCGCGAGTGCGCCGCAATCATCAGGTCAGCGGCGCCGAGTTGAGCCCCCTTACGCTTCAGGTCTATCCGGATTTCTGCGTAATGCTGGGCCGCCTCTTGCGGCCAATCCAAGACCGCCAGGTGCAGCGCGAGGCCGTCCAGCACGGCTTGGTTGTGCTTGCGTTTGGCTGTGGCCGAGGCTTGCACGCCAAAGGTCAACTCGGCAAACGTCACGGCCGACATCACCTGCTGCTGCAGCGGAACCGACTGCACTTTCACCGCCAGCATGGGCGACTCGCCGCGCATGAGGAAGATGCAGGTGTCGGTGTCCAGCATGAACAGTGGCGCCGTCAAAACGAGCGCTCCTGGACCGGCAGGCGTTCAGCGTCAGCCATGAAGTCGGCCGAGGCTGTCAGGCCGGAAGCGAAAAAGCTGGACCAGTCAGTCGGACGCGGCGTCAGCACGACGCTTTCCCCCTCACGACGAATGAATACCTCGCGAACAGAATCCGGAAACCGGAATTCGAGCGGCATCGTGACCGTCTGCGAGCGGTTGTTCCAGCCAACACGAGCGGTAGGCCGAGGGGAGAGAGTTTTGTATGTTGCCATGTATCAAAGTATATGGCGCACTATCCCATATGGCAAGCCATGTATCAATAGCCGCCGTTCAGGGCATGAACAGTCCGTAGGCCAAGGGACAGGCACTCGCTCAAGGAGAAGCTCAGCGGTGCGCGGCACCTGAGCGAGCGCGTTGGAGCGGCAAGTTAGACCTGGTCGCCTCAAGACGCTCGGCAAGCCATACCTTGATGACAGATTGCCTTGTAACCCCTAGCTTGCTGGCTTCACGATCCAGCGAGTCAACCATCCAAGTTGGGAAATCGACATTCACACGCTTGTGCTCCTGCAGCACGCGCTTGGCTTTAGACAAGTCCAATGAAGCCGTGATGTCGACGTCGTCGTCAAACTGTTGCTCGAACTTTTTAGCTTTCATAAAACGCCACCTCTTCTGTGCGTGCGCGACGCACGGATATCAATCGGACATTGGACCCACGGTAGGTAATGACCGCCGACCAATGCCTCCCTTCAATTTGACCGATCACCAAAAACCGCGGCTCATCTTCAGTCTTTGCTGGAATCTCGAGAAGCATCGGGTCATTCCAAAGGCTTTGGGCCTCAACGAAATCGATGCCATGTTTCGCGCGGTCGGAGTCGCTCTTTTCGGCGTCGAATTCAAAAGAAGGCATGGTATGAAAAATATACCTTAATTGGCATCATCTTGGCAGTCAATTCACGTTTTTAACGAACTAAGTTGGGTCGTGTACGCCGCGCCTGCAGCCAAGAGTCAAGTGATCGTGGTCGGCGCTGACTGACTGCGTGTTCGTCGCGCTGTCTGCCGCTGAAATGGCTAGGTCGGTAAGCTGGGTCGACCGTGCACTATTGGCCAATTTATCCCGTCTGCCCAAAATTGACTTTTAGGCGATACTCGTCCCGTTCTTCACCGTCACCACAGCAGGAGGGCCCTGATGACCGCCGCCATTCACGTCCAGCCCGGCCCCGAAGCCGGCCTGCAGCACTTGCCCCGCAAACCGGTGTCTGACGTCAAGCGCGAGGGTTGGCGTGGCGTCATGCGCAGCGTGGACAGCACAGGCCGCTTGCTGATGACCAACCACGACCAGCCGGAAGCCGTCATCCTGTCGCTGAAGGAGTACCGCCTGCTCACCGAACAGGCCGCCCGTGCGCAGCGCGACAGCCAGGACAAGCTCGACAGCCTGAGCCGCGCCTTCGACGCCGAGTTGGCCGTGCTGCAGCAGCCCGACGCGGGCGAGCGCCTTCGCAGCGCCTTTGATGCACCCTTGGGTTTGAACGGCGAGGTCGTCGCAGGCCGCAGCGACTGACCCCGATGCAGGCGTCCAAGCGGGCGACGCGCCCAGCCACACCAGCGACTGCAGCATCCCCAGCCTCGCCTTCCGCCGTACAACCAGGCTCCAAGCGCCGCCCCGTTTTGATGGTGCTGGCCGGCGTCAACGGCGCCGGCAAGAGCTCCATCGGCGGCAACGTCATGTTGCGCAGGGCGGGCCTGAGCTGGTTCAACCCCGACGCCTTTTCCCGCCTCTTGATCGAAATCGGCTTGCCATTGGCGCCTGCCGAGGCCAACGCACGCGCCTGGCAGCACGGCGTGGACCTGCTCGACCAAGCCCTTGCTGCCGGCCACAGCCACGCCTTCGAGACCACGCTGGGCGGCAGGACCATGCTGCAGAAAATCGCCGCAGCCGCATGCACCCACGACGTGCTGATGTGGTTCTGCAGCCTGGCCTCGGCCGAGCAACACATCGCACGCGTGGCAGTCCGCGTGGCCGCCGGTGGCCACGACATCCCCGAGGCCAAGATCTGCGAGCGCTGGGTGCAAGCGCCGCTGAACCTGATCTCGCTGATGCCGCATCTGAGCGAGTTGAAGCTTTACGACAACAGCGTCGAAGCTGCGGTGGGCAGCCCGGTGCCAGACCCGGCGCTGGTCTTGCACGTCTGCTCGGGCCGGGTGGTCTATCCGCAGGCGCTGCAGGACTTGCAGCGCACACCGGGCTGGGCCAAGCCGATCGTCAAGGCGGCGCGCGACTTCGAGCGCAGGTGAGCTTGCTGGCGTTGGAACGATGATGCCGGGTTGCTATCGAGACGCTCGCCGAGTAGCGCAAGTGAGCTTGATGCCTTCAGGCCGAGGCGCTCTTCAAGACTGCAGCGGCGACCGTCAGGATTTCTGTGTCTGAGGCGGTTGGGTGAATCGGCTGTTGGCTGCTTCGCTTCTGTCTCCAGGCCCCCGCAAGGCCGCCGCAAGGCCGCCGGATGGGCCCCGGTTGAGCCCCGGTTGAGCCATGTATTCATGGTTCAACCCCTCATCGAGCGGCGTTTATGCAGACCTCGGAAATGCGAACGCAGCTGAGATGCAGCGCAAATCCAGGCTCGCGAGTGAAATTTCGCGCGCAATCAAGGCGCGGCGCTTGACACAAGAGGATGCCGCAGCCTTGCTGTGCATCGACCAGTCCAAGGTCTCACGCATCACACGCGGCCAATTCCGCGGCATCAGCGAAGCCAAACTGCAGGAGTTGGTAGCCAGGCTGGGGCACGATGTGAAGATCGTGATCGGCCCGGTGCTCCGCCGCGCTGGCAAGATCGAACTTCAGTTTGCATAAGCTCGGGTCGAGCCGCGATTCATGAGCAACCTGATACTTTTCCAACCAGTGAATGCCAGGCCCCTCTGCGATCACCACCTTCAGGTCAAAGAAATTCGCCCCAACGAAGTACACCGTACGTTGCTCGCCAGCCAAGACCAACGACATCGCGACGCTGATCATGCTGCCTTCCAAAGGGCACACACCTTGGCAAGCGGGCACTCGGGCAGCTCGGATCGAGCCCCCCGTCGGGGCATCGCGCATGGACAGGCACTCGATCGACATGTCCGCTACCCGATGCCGGCGAGCAGCCGGTCGATGAGATCACTGGCCTGGCGCTGCCGGAGCACCCTGGCCTCGCGGAGTTCAGGCTCCGGCCCTTCACCAAGCTCGAACTTGGCCACCGAAACCGGCCCGTCTTTGCGGTAGCCCTCGGTCGCCTGGTCACTGGCGAATCGGCGCCTCAGAACATCAAGTCCTTCCCGGATGACCGCCGAATGCGTGCCCGCTAGCGCATGGCCAAAGGCTGCGACGACGGCGCCGAGTCCGTCTGGGGCATGCTCGATGCAGTAGATCAGGTCATGGGCGTCCTTGCGCTCGAAACGTTGGTCGAACGCGAAGGCCTTCAGGCAGGTGAAGCTGACGATGTCCGCATGCTTGACGCCTTCGGTGGCCATGCCGTTTTCGCCCAGCAGCTCCGCGCGGATCTCTGTGACCTGATGCAGGTCAAAAACGATGGACGAATGCGGAATGTTGAGCGCCGAGATCGTGCCTTCCGTCGGCAACGGCTGCACCCGGCCGCCGGCGATCTGAGGCGCATCTGCCAAGAGCTCCAGCACCATCAGCGCCCCGTGCTCGGTGCGCGTCTGCCAGCGCCACGAAAGCTTCAAACCCTGTTCGTTGACAGCGCGCTCGAACCCCATGCGCTTCAGGTTGTCCTCCAGCGAGTGGTACGCGTCGGTGTCGGTCAGGAGTTGGATATCGATGACGATGTCGACATCCAGCGTGCCAGCGTGGGCAGGCACGTCGGGTGGACGCTAGGGCACCAAATAGCGCGGCGTCAAACCTCCGACCAGGAAAACCGACTCCTTCCAGGGCCCCAGCCCGCGCAACAGCATGACGAGGACACGCTCGCAGTCCACGGTGTAGGCATCGCTGTATCCGCCGAAGTGGGAAGGCTTGACCATCAGAAGCCGATCCTTGTCCGGCGCAGGTGCTCGGCCAACTCCTTGGCACGCCCCTCGGCGCGCAGGAGGTCCAGGTAGGTCTGGATCGGGCTGGCCAGCCAGACACCGTCCACCCGCTGCTTGAACAGCAGATCCCCCGGCGATTTGGAGTCGATGACCACCAGATTCGCGCCCTCGCTGACGGGGCGGACGCCCAACTCACCCAGCGCAGCTTCGGTGGCCGAACCGGCCTGCAAGCGGATGCGAACCTGCGAGACGTTCGACAGAAAAGGGGCGTAGCGCTGGGCAGCCGCTTCATGGGTGACCGCGTATTCGATCCCACGCGATGAACACACACCATCGAGTCCAGCGGCCAGCGCGTCGACCTTCATGGAAGGAACGAAGAACCTGCGCATCGCCTCAGCCGGTTGCTGCTTCAGGCTCGTGGCCCAGGCATCCAGCAGTGCCGCAGGCTGACTCACACGCCGTTGCTTGCCAGGCCCCTGCCCCCGTGAATCCAGCCAGTCGAGTCGTTCCAGTTCGGTCAAAACCATCGACACCGTCGACGGGGATGCCGAGACGTCCTCGGCCAGCTCGGTCACACCCAGCCAGTCCTCGCGACGCATCAGCAGGCCGTGCAGCACATGAGCGCGGCGCCCGGAAAACAGCGAACGGATGGCCCGGGCGGTCGACTTCGACGGCGGCTTGTCCACGAAGAAGAGCGCCCCCGGTGCCGGG
>CAIJIT010000195.1 GCA_903820745.1 uncultured Burkholderiales bacterium | reverse complement strand
TGGGTAGCAGAGTGGAAATGTCCCAAGCCTGCTCTCCGAGCAGAGATAGCCAGCCTGCCTGGTTAGCCGTTTTTGCAAGCTGACTTGCCAAACTGCCAGCCAGCATCAATATCAAAATATTGGTTACTGCAAATAAACGTTGAGGTTTTACCTGACCGAGTCCCGCGTAAATAAGCCACCCAGCGAAGGCGCCCATTACGATACCTATGACGACACTTGAGATGAGTGCTCCCTGACTTTCGGTTGAGCCGGTCATCAAGCCAGCTACGAACAGTACCGTTTCAGCGCCCTCGCGCAAAACTGACAAAGCCACAGCAATGGCAAGTGCCCAAAGGGTCTGCTTCCCCTGCGAGGTAGATGCTCCGATTTGCTTCGCATCCTGAACCATTTGATTGGAATTTGTTGACACCCAAATGCAGTGCCACGCGAGCATGCAAAGAGCGATGCTCAAAATGCAAGCTGTAACTATGTCTTGACCAACTCCATTCGCCCAAGAACTGATTTGCTCCATTACCGAAGCCATTAGTACAGACCCTAAAGCTCCTGCTGCCACACCAAACGATAGCCAGCGTGTTCGATTCATAACCCCACGAGTTGAAGCGGCAATAATGCCCACGAATAGAGCTGCCTCCAAGGTCTCTCTAAAGACGATCAATCCAGTTCCAAACATTGAGTGCACCTCTTATTCTGCGACCACAACGCCGTTGGCCGTGGCGGGATTGAACTCACCCATGAACTCATAGCGGCCTGGCTTCAATGGCCCGAGGTAGATCACGGCCTTTGCACCTCCAGGGATGACCTTCTCCCGATTCAAGGCGTGACTCTCAAATTCTTCTGGTGTGTTGTCCAAATTATGAACGGTGAGTTTTATGCGTTGATTGGCAGGCACCTTGAGGACTGATGGCTCAAAAATATGGTTCTTGATCGCCATGGACAGTTCCAGATCTGCGGCATAAGCAGGCTGAGTCGCCATGAAGGTGGCAATTAAAAAGGTCCCTACTATTGATCTTGCTATTGACCTAGATGCTTGCTGACGCATGTTCCGGTACTCCGATGGGTTGATGAGGGCTAGTGATGATCCGTTCTTATTGTAAATGATAATCGTTATCATTTACAATAATTTCCTTTGGGACTTAACAGCGGCTGCTGGAAGTCTTAGAAAACGAGGCTAGCTGCGCTTGCTGGCGGCGTGTATCGCTGCCACCCGTGCATCGAGCACCGCATTGGCTATCGAGCGCTCGCTTGGCGGGCGTGTCTTCCACTGGCAATACCCCGTGCGCGACACCTCGAGTTGCCGGCACATCCATGTCACGCTGAACAGGTCGCTTTGCTCTTTGATCCAGGCGTATTTCACCGCGATTCCTTCGCGAAATACGCCGCCGCTTTTTTTACGATTTCCAGATCGAGTTTGGTGCTCGCCAGTTCCCGGCGCAGCCGGGCGTTCTCCGCCTCGGCCTCCGCCAGCGACCGCTTGACCGGCACCGCCATACCATCAGTTGCCTTGAGTTTGCCCGCACGACTTAGCCGCAGCCAATTCCACAGGCTCGAGTCCGGAATGCCTAGACGTTTCGCAGCCTTGTTGCCGCCGATCGACTCAGCCAGGCGGACCGCTTCTACCCTGAACTCATCCGTATACTGCCGGTTTGGAACCAATTCTCTCTTGCTCATCACGTCCTCCGTTCATTTTCAATTTACCTGCAATCTGATGAACGTGAAACCGTGGCAAGGTCACACCACTGGTCTTGGCAGCTAAGGTCGGGCCGCACAAATAGTGGGCCTCGCAGCATCGAGAAGTCTTGTATTGTTGTATATACGTATATACAATTAATGGGTGGACAAAGACCTCGACAAGGAAGAACGCAAAATCGCCGAACGCG
>CAIJIT010000194.1 GCA_903820745.1 uncultured Burkholderiales bacterium | reverse complement strand
CGACATTGCGTCGAAATACTGGAAAGGCGTGCTGTGGTCGCCTTCGTACTGCGTCGTCAGCGCAGGCGGTGCGCCACGGGAAACCATCAAGGCTTACGTCGAGGCGCAGCGCGCTTGCTCTGCACCGTCAGCAGCCCTCACGGGCTGCCCCTCTACCTCCCCGCCATGAATGGCGGGGTTTCTCGGCAATTCCGATGACGGTAGCGCCGAAGCGGCCACAGCCGCTGGCAGGTGTTCGCGTGCTCGATGTCAGCCAGGTGATGGCCGGGCCTTACGCCTGCATGCTGCTCGGCGATATGGGCGCCGATGTGATCAAGATCGAGCCGCCCAAGAGCGGCGACCAGACGCGCGGTGCGATGGGCTTCAAGCTCAAGGGCAACGACAGCATGGGCTTCCTCAACATGAACCGCAATAAGCGCAGCGTCACGCTGAACTTGAAGTCTGCGGCCGGGCGGGCGCTGCTGTTCAAGCTGGTTGAAAGCGCTGACATCCTGGTCGAGAACTACCGTCCCGGCGTGATGAAGCGTCTGGGCATCGACTATGAGGCCTGCCAAAAGGTCAACCCGCGGCTGGTCTATGTCAGTATCTCGGGCTTTGGCCAGACCGGTCCCTGGGCCGACCGACCCGGTTTCGACCTGATGGCGCAAGCCATGTCGGGCGTGATGAGCGTCACCGGATACCCCGACGGCCCGCCGGTAAAAGCCGGTGTGCCGGTGGCTGACATCGGCTGCGCCCTGTTTGCCACCTATGCCGCGCTGTCGGCGTATATCGGCAGCCGTGCTACCGGCCTGGGTCAGTACATCGACGCATCCTTGTTCGATTCGGCGATGGCGTTCTCGATCTGGGATATGTCCGAATATTGGGGCACCGGGCGCCCGCCCGAGCCGCTCGGAACCGCCAACCGGATGAGTGCCCCTTATCAGGCGATGGCTTGCGCCGACGGCCATTTCGTCATGGGCGCGACGAACCAGAAGCTCTGGCACAAGCTCTGCGTGACCTTGCAGCGCAGCGATCTGCTCGACGATGCACGCTTTGGCAGCGTCTCGCTGCGCCTGGCCAACCGCTTGGCGCTGGTGGCCTTGCTGGAGCAAAGTTTTATCCAGCAGCCCAGTGCCTATTGGGTCGACCATTTGTTGGCGGCCGGCATCCCGGCGGGCCCGATCCTTAGCTACCCGCAAGCCTTCGAGGGCGCGCATGGTGTGGCGCGCCAGATGCGCATCGAGATCGATCATCCGGTCGAGGGCAAGGTGCCCAATATCGGTTTTGCCGTCAAGCTGTCAGGCACGCCGCAGCAGGTGCGCCGCCATCCGCCGCTGCTGGGTGAACATACCGGCGAGTTGCTCGCCGAACTGGGGCTGGGCGCAGCGGAGATTGCCGCGTTGCAGGAACAAGGAGCTTTTGCCGATGAACATTGAAACGGGCCAGGTCCGCCTGAGCATCTCGCAGGGCGTTGCCGCGCTGATCTTCGACCGTCCGGCAGCGCGCAATGCGATGACCTGGACGATGTACGAGCAATTGCAGCAAATCTGCGAACAACTCGCCGCTGACCGCAGCGTTCGCGTCGTCACCCTGCGCGGTGCCGGCGGTCAGGCCTTTGTCGCCGGCACCGACATTGCCCAGTTCAGCGGATTTCAGACCGGTGAGGACGGCGTCGCCTACGAGCGCCAGATCGACCGTTGCATCGGCCTGCTCGAAGCCTTACCGATGCCGACCATCGCGGTGATTGAAGGCTGGGCGGTGGGTGGCGGCCTGGCGATCGCCACCGCCTGCGATTTCCGCATTGCCGCCAGCGGCGCCCGCTTTGGCGTGCCGATTGCCCGGACGCTGGGCAACTGCCTGTCGGTTGCCAATCTGGCCCGGATGACGGCCGCTCTGGGCATGCAGCGCGTCAAGCGCATGCTGCTGCGCGCCGAGATGCTGACTGCCGATGAATGCGCCGCCTGTGGCTATCTGCAGCAGGTCTGCGCGCCGGCCGATCTCGATGCCTGTCTGGCTGTGCTTTGTGCAGAGTTGGCGGTGCTCGCACCTGTCACCCAGGCGGTTTCCAAGGAAGCGCTGCGCCGCCTGGCATTGGCCGCGCTGCCCGAAGGTGAAGACCTGATCCGGCGCAGCTACGGCAGCGACGATTTCCACGAAGGCGTCAACGCCTTTGTGCAGCGCAGGCCGCCGCAATGGCAGGGCCGTTGACGGGCAACTTCTAGAATGCCGGCAATGACCGATTCCGTTTCTGGCTTGTCGCCCCGCTGTTATGCCCTGGTGCCCGCCGCCGGGGCGGGTGTGCGTTCCGGGGCCGAAGGGCCAAAGCAATATGTGCAATTGGCCGGGCGCGCAATGCTGGCGCATACGCTGGATGCGCTGCTGCAAGTGCCGGGTCTGAGCGCGACCCTGGTCGTACTGGCGCCCGATGACGATCAATTCGAAACGGCGCTGCCGGATCTTCAAGGTCAGGCGGTCTGGGTCGCGCGCTGCGGCGGAGTGACCCGCGCGCAAAGCGTCGCCAAGGGCCTGGATCAGCTGCTGGCAAGCGGCGCGCAGCCGCAGGACTGGGTCCTGGTGCATGACGCAGCGCGCTGCCTGTTGCGGCCCGAATGGGTCACGGACTTGATCGAGGCCTGTCTGGATGATCCGGTCGGCGGTCTGCTGGCCTGTCCGCTGCCGGATACCTTGAAAGCCTCGCAGGCGGGTCGCGTCAGCGCCACCATCGATCGGCAGCACAAATGGGCCGCGCAGACGCCGCAGATGTTCCGTCTTGGGCAATTGCAGGCGGCACTGGCGCAGGCTGTCAGCGACGGCATCGTGGTCACCGACGAGGCCAGCGCGATCGAGGCGCAAGGCCATCAACCGCTGCTGGTCGAGGCCTCGCTGGAGAATTTCAAGGTCACCTGGCCGGCCGATTTCGCGCTGGCCGAACGCTTGTTGCAAAGCCGCTGAGGAGCAAGGCATGAAGATTCGAATCGGCGAAGGCTGGGACACCCATGCCCTGGTCACCGGCCGGCCCTTGGTGTTGGGTGGCATCACCATCCCGCACAGCCATGGCCTGCTCGGACATTCCGACGCCGATGCGTTGGCGCATGCGATCACCGATGCGCTGCTCGGTGCCGCCGCACTGGGCGACATCGGCAAGCTGTTCCCGGACCACTCAGCCGAGTTCAAGGGCGCTGATTCGATGCAACTGCTGGCCTTTGCCTATGCCGAAGTGCAGGCCGCTGGTTGGCAGATCGTCAATATCGACTCGACCATCATCGCCCAGGCGCCGAAGATGGCGCCGCATATTCCCGCCATGCGCGCCAGGCTGGCGCAGGCGCTGGGCATCGATGCAGCGCAGGTCAATGTCAAAGCCAAGACCGCCGAAAAAATGGGCCCGGTCGGCGAAGGCCTGGCGATCGAGGCCAGGGCGGTTTGTCTGCTGACTGCCGTCTGATCGCGAACTGGCTGGCGTGATTTTTTTGGGGCAGGCTTGCCCGTCTGCATCGAGCCGGCGCAGGGCCAGGGCTTGCGCCGGACCAACCCGCTTATGTCCGGCTCCAGCCCTGTCCCTGCACCGTTTGCGCTGGGGGACGAAAAGCTGTGGGTCGGCAAACATCCCTGACTGGCGTCGCGAACCTGGCGTAAAAATCGCCGCAGTTGGTCGCCAGCCTGGTCCGGAATTCCGGTAAATTCGACCCCGCCAGTTCCTTCTGACTCAAGCCATCGACAAGGGCCGCATGACACCGAACCCGCAACCCGATCCGGCAGCACATCCGAACCAGTTCGCCCTGCTGGGCCAGCGACGCTTCGCGCCTTTTTTCTGGACCCAGTTCCTCGGCGCCGGCAACGACAACCTGTTCAAGTTCGCTTTTACCGTGATGGTGACCTACCAGCTCGAAGTCAGCTGGCTGGCCCCGAAGATGGCAGGCCTGGTGATCGCTGCGCTGTTCATCCTGCCCTTTTTGCTGTTTTCGGCGACCAGCGGCCAGCTGACCGACAAATACGACAAGACCAGCGTGATCCGTTGCGTCAAATGGCTGGAGATCGCGATCATGTTGCTCGCGGCCTACGGCTTCTGGGTCGTCAACCTGCCGGTGTTGCTGGCCTGCGTGTTCCTGATGGGCTTGCATTCCACCCTGTTCGGCCCGGTGAAGTTCGCCTACCTGCCGCAGCACCTGAGCGAGCGCGAGCTGACGGGCGGCAACGGCATGGTCGAAATGGGCACCTTCGTGGCGATCCTGCTCGGCCAGGTGGCGGGCGGCCTGCTGGTGGCTGTGTCCGAGCTGGGTCGACATTACGTGGCCCTGGCTTGCGTCGGCATCGCCTTGCTCGGGCGCATCACCGCGCAGGCGATTCCGGCCTCGCCGTCGACCGATCCGGGGCTGCGCATCAACTGGAACCCGTTCACCGAGACCTGGCGCAACTTGCTGCTGGCGCGCGGGAACATCGTCGTGTTCCGGTCCCTGCTGGGCATCTCGTGGATGTGGTTCTTCGGTGCGGTGTTTCTGGCGCAGTTCCCCTCATTCGCGAAGGATGTGCTGCATGGCGATGAACAAGTCGCCTCTCTGCTGCTGGTGGTGTTTTCGATCGGCATCGGCACCGGCTCGCTGCTCTGCGAGTTGCTGAGCAAGCGCCATGTCGAAATCGGCCTGGTGCCGTTGGGCGCGATCGGCATGAGTCTGTTCGCCATCGACCTGTACTTCGCTTCGCGCGGCCTGCCTTCGGCCGGGACGCTGGGCTTGCGCGAATTCCTGGCCTTGCCAGCCCATTGGCGCGTGATGGCCGACCTGGCGCTGCTGTCGCTGTTCGCCGGCCTGTTCAGCGTGCCGATGTATGCGCTGATCCAGTTGCGCTCGCAGCCCAGCCACCGGGCGCGCATCATCGCGGCCAACAATATCCTGAACGCCTTGTTCATGATCATCAGCTCGATGGGCGCTGGGGTGCTGCTGGCCGCGAACTTCACGATTCCCGAGATATTCCTGATCACCGCCTTGCTCAACGGAGTGGTGGCCTTTTACATCTTCATGCTGGTGCCCGAGTATTTCCTGCGTTTTGTCGCTTTCATGCTGACGCGGATCGTCTACCGGTTCAAGTTGCGGGGCGACGAACATCTCCCGACCACCGGCGCGGCGATTCTGGTCTGCAACCATGTCAGCTTCATCGACCCGGTGCTGCTGATGGCGGCCAGCCCGCGGCCGATCCGTTTCATCATGGACCACCGGATCTTCAAGCTGCCGCTGCTGGGTTGGTTCTTCAAGCTCGCCAAGGCGATTCCGATCGCGTCGCAACGCGAAGATCCGGCGATTTACCAACAGGCCTTCGAACAGGCCCGGCAAGTGCTCGACGAGGGTGACCTGCTGTGCATCTTCCCCGAGGGCGCGCTCACCCGCGATGGTGAGTTGGCTGAGTTCAAGGCCGGCGTGATGAAGCTGCTCGAAGGCCGGCCGGTACCGGTGGTGCCGATGGCCTTGCAGAACTTATGGGGCTCTTACTTCTCGCGCATCGAGGGCACTGCGATGAGCAAGCCGTTCCGGCGCGGCTGGTTCAGCCAGGTCGGCCTGGTCGCCGATGCCCCGATTGCTGCTGCCGATGTGACGCCGCAGTTGCTGCGTGAGCGGGTATTGCGGTTGCTGACTTCGTGAGCTCGGCTGGCTGGCTTTTCCGGCTGGCCTGAACGCGACTCTGCTTGCCGGCGTCCCTGAACCGGCACGGGGCCGTTAATGCCCCAATTCCAGCGCCACCAGGAATCGCGACACCATGTTGTAGGCGCCGATCGTCACCATCAAATCGACCGTCTGGCGCTCATCGAGGTGGCGGCGGACCTGCTCGTACAAGCTGGCGGGCACTTCGATATTGCGGGTCATCACATCGGTCAGGCTCAGCAGCGTCTGTTCGATCTCGTTCAGCCCGGTGCCGAGCTGTGCGGGGTCGCGCATCGCGTCGACCTGGGCTTGCGTCGCGCCGGCTTTCAATGCGATCGGCAGATGGGCTTCATATTCGTAGACCGCCCGGTTCAGCACAGCCACGCGCAGGATCACCAGCTCGCGCAGATAAGCCGGCAGGCTGTTGTGATTGCGCACGGCGGTCAGCAATTGCTCCCAGCCCTTGGCCATCGGCGGGCTGTTCAGCAGCACCTGGTAAAGCGGCGAGACCCGGCCGCGCTGCGCGGCGATGCTGGCTTCGATTTCTGCCAGCTCGGGCTGCGTGCCCGGCAAGATCGGATTGATTCGCATGGTTTTATTTCCCTTCAATCGCAACGCACTGACATGCCGCCGTCGACGACCAGCTCGGCCCCGGTGATGAAGCGCGCCTCATCGCTGGCGAGGAACAGCACCGCATTGGCGGTGTCGCGGCCGTCACCCATGAAGGGCAGGGGGATGCGTGACTGGCGTTGCTTGAGCAGCGCCTCGACATCGCCGCCGGCTCGCTGCTTGGCCAGCCGCACATTGACCATTGGCGTGTACAGCTGCCCCGGAATGACGGTGTTGACGCGGATGCCTCTGCCCGCGTACTGCACCGCCACGACGCGCGAAAACTGGATCACCCCGGCCTTGGCTGCAGCGTAGGCGACTTGCGCCGAGCCGGTCCAGCGCGTGCCCGAAGTCGATGCCATATTGACGATCGCGCCACGCCCGGCTTTTTCCATCAAGGGCAATACCAGCTTGCAGGTGCGGAAGACGCTTTTCAGGTTGCGGTCGAACTGCTGGTCCCACAACTCCTCACTCATCTCAACCGGCCCACCAGCGGCCGAACCGCCGACGTTGTTGACCAGGATGTCGATGCTGCCGAAGCGCTGCATGCAGGCGGCCACTGCGGCCGTGATCGACGCCACGCTGGTGACATCGCATTGCGCCGTCTCGATCTCGCCACCGGCCGCGCGCGCCAGCGAAACGGTCTCGGCCATGCTGTCGAGCGCGATGTCGACCGCAAAGACTCTTGCGCCTTCCTCGGCCAGCCTTACCGCGATCGCGCGGCCATTGCCCCAACCGGGGCCGACCGAACCTGCACCGGTGATCAGCGCTACCTTGCCTTCAAGACGTTTTGTCATGGGAACTCATCAGTAAATAAATAAATCGGGCTCAAAACAAGTTGCTCGCCCTGAGCTTCGCCGCGTGCCGCCTTCGACAGGCTAAGGCCGAACGGTTGTGAGATTTTCGATCGGCCGGTCAAACAACCGTCGGCGTCGCTGCGCCGTCCATCGCGATGATCGCGCCGGTCACATAACTGGCCCGCGGTGACGCCAGGAACAGCACCATATTGGCGATTTCTTCCGGGTCGGCCACGCGGCCCAGCGGCAGGCCTTCGCCCGGGTCGGTTGGTGCGGGCCGGCCTTCGCTGGCAGCCAGCTTCGCGTCGACTGCCATCCGCTGCGTCATCCGCTGCGTCAGCACCGGGCCGGGATTGATGCCATTGATCCGCACGCCCTTGTCGGCATAGGCCACTGCCAGTCCGGCGCTGACCAGCATCAGTGCCGCATTGGCGGCGCCGCCGGCCAGATGGGTGGTACGGGCGATCTTGCCGCCCGAGCCGATCACATTGATGATCACGCCGCTGCCGCGCTCGCCCATGCGCTTGACCACCGGGTCGATCATGTGGATATAGCTGAAGAACTTGGCTTGCATCGCGTCATGCCAGACTTCGGGCTGCAGGTCTTGCGGTGCCGTGCGCTTGGCCGCACCGGCGCAGTTGACCAGGATGTCGACCGGGCCGAAGCCGGCTTCAGCCGCGTCGAGCGCGGCTGCCGCGGCGCCGGCATTTTGCAGGTCGGCCGCATGGATCGCCACCCTGGCATCCGGTATCGCTTGCAGCGCCAGCGCCGCTTGTTGCAAGCCCGCCGGATTGCGTGCGACCAAGCTGACGCGTGCCCCTTCGCGCAGAAAACCCTCGGCGCAGGCCAGGCCGATGCCCTTGCTGCCGCCGGTGATCAAGACATGTTTGTCATTTAGTTGCAGATCCATTTCAGCCCCTTTTGGCCAGCAGGCCGCCGTCCACCGGAATCAGCACGCCGGTGATGTAGCGGGCCTCGTCACTGGCCAGAAAAACCGCCAAATTCGCCACGTCCCAGGCGGAACCCATGAAACCCATCGGTACCAGCGCCTCGCGCTCGGCACGCACCACTTCGCGTGCCACCCCGCGCTCGCGGGCGCGGCGCTCGATCGCCATCGGCGTGTCGATCAGGCCCGGCAGGATCGCATTGGCACGCACGCCATGGGCGGCGTTTTCCATCGCAAGATGCTGGGTCATGGTGTTGATCGCGCCCTTGCTGGTCTTGTAGGTCAGGTTCGGCCTGGCAGCCAGCGACGAGGTCGACGAGATATTGACGATGCAGCCCGACTTCTGGCGGATGAAATGCGGCAGCACATGCTTGCAGGTCATGAACATGCCTTTCAGGTTCATGTTCATCAGCGCGTCCCAGACCTCGGCGTCCATGTCGACCGTCTTGCGGTCGCCGGTCGAGCTGCCGACGTTGTTGTGCAGGATGTCGATGCGGCCATAGCGTTCGATGCAGGTCTGCGCGATCGTCCGGCAGTCGGCCTCGCGCGTGATGTCGGCCTGCAGCACCGAGGCCTCGCCGCCATATTGCTGCACCGCTTGCAGGGTGTCTTCGGCCCAGGCTGGGTTGATGTCGACCAGCAGCAGCGTTGCACCCTCCTGGGCAAAGCGTTCGGCCGTCGCGCGGCCATTACCAATCGTGCCGCCGGGCTGCTGGCCCGCGCCGACGATGATCGCGATCTTGCCGGCGAGCCGGCCCTGTGTCTTGTCCATGTCCATCTTTCAATCGATCGTGATCCGGCCTTCAGCGACGACCTTGCGCCAGCGGGCTTCCTCGCTGCGCACATAGCGGGTCAGCTCATCGGGTGTGCCCACGGCGGTGACCAGGCCTTCGCTTTCGACCCGGCTGCGGAAGATCGGCGCTTCGGTGGCGCGCTTGACGGCCAGGTTCAGCCTCGCAACCACCTCGGGCGGGGTGCCGCCGCTGGCAAAAACCGCATACCAGACATCGGCTTCATAGCCGGCCAAGCCCGCTTCGGCCATCGTCGGCACCTGCGGCCAGGAGGGCGAGCGCGCTGCCGAGGTCACGGCCAGGGCGCGCATCTTGCCGCTTTCGACAAACTTGCCGACACCGGCTGCGGTGGCGAAGACGAAGTCGATATGCCCGCCCAGCAGATCGGTATAAGCCGGCCCGGCGCCGCGGTAGGGCACATGGGTGATGTTCACCTTGGTCATCATCTTGAACAGCTCACCGGCCAGGTGCACCGCCGTGCCATTGCCCGATGAGCCATAGCTGAGCTTGCCGGGCTCGGCGCGCGCCGCGTTGATCACATCCTGGACCGTTTTGTACTTGCTGTCGGCTCGGGTCACCAGCATGTTCGGCCCGCGGCCGATCAGCGCGACATCGGCGAATGATTTCTCGGTGCTGTAGGGCAAGGTCTTCACCAGGCTGGTGTTGATCGCATGGGCCGAAGTCGTCAGCAGCAAGGTGTAGCCGTCGCCGGGTGCTTTGGCCACCGCATCGGAGCCGATGACAGTGCCGCCGCCGGGGCGGTTGTCAACGATGATCGGCTGGCCCAGATCCTTTGACATGCCTTCAGCCAGCGTGCGCGCCACCAGGTCGGTGCCGCCGCCAGCCGTGAACGGCGCGACGATGCGTAATGCATGGCTCGGGAAGGTCTCTGCGCCGGCGCTGAAAGGCAACAGCAAGGCTGCGAGCATTGCCAGCTTGTGTCGGGTGATGTGAAAAAAGTTCATGGGCAGGCTCCGAACGGTATCGCCGGGCATTCACCCGGCCAGCGGCCAAGTCTGTCGGAATTATCCGGTCCGGCTTTGAGAAATCGGCAAAGCTCCTTTGCCGGCTTCCAGCAGGTGATCGAGCAGCGCCCGCGCTTGCAGCGACAAGGCATTGACATCGCGCACGCAGGCATAAAGCTGGCGCTGCGCCCAGGCGTCGGTCAGCGCCAGCACCCCCAGCCCCATTCGCTGCTGATAGTTGCGGGCGATGCCTTCGGGGATGATCGCCAGGCCCATGCCTTCGCGCACCATCGCGCATCGCGCTTCCGGGTTTGCCACCTGGGCCCGCACCCGCAGCGGCCGCGAGATCGAAGGCCCGGCTAGCAGCAAAAATTCGTCCAGGCTGTGGCGCGGAAAGTTACCGAGAAAATCGTAGTCGAGCGCCTCGTCGAGCCTCAGGCTGCCGCGCTGCGACAGCGGATGGCCGATCGGCACGACCAGCGCTTCGCGGTCGGTCCGGTATGGCATCGAAGTGACACCCGAGGCCGGATGCTCGGCATGGTAGATGCCGATGTCGGCCTGCCCATCGGCCACCATGCGCGGCACATCGAAGCTGAAGGCCTCGACCAGATCGACCCGCGAGCCCGGCTGTTTGCGGGCAAAGCTGCTGATGTCGGCCGGCAGGAACTGCAGCATCGTCGACGCATTGGCGACCAGCCGCAGCTTGGGCGCGCCGCTGTCTGAAAAAGCCCCCAGCAACTCACGCGCCTGGGCCACATTGCGCAGAATCGCCTTGGCCTGCTGATAAAGCATCGCGCCGGCCGGTGTCGCCTCGACGCCGCGGCCGTGGCGCCGCAGCAGCGTGGTGCCGAGCCTGCGCTCGAGTTCGGAAATCCTTTTGCTGACGGCCGAAGTCACCAGATGCACCCGCTCAGCGCCGCGCGAGAGGCTTTTCTCTTCGATCGCAGCGATCAGGATTTCAAGTGAAGACAAGTCCATGGGCCCAGATTGTCGCCCAGCCCGGCATAAGGCAGTCTGCGTCTGCGTCTGTGTTTGCGCGTGGAAGCAAAAGCGGCTGCGACCCTCGGCCTTGGCCCGGTATTGCGCCGCATCGGCATGGGCCATCAGTTCGGTGAAGTTGCCGCCATCGGCCGGAAACATCGCAATGCCGAGGCTCTGGCCGATGTCCCTACGGCCCGTAGGCCGACTGGATCGTGAATTGCTCGAGGTCGATTTCGCCGTTCTTGCGCCTTGTGCGGAGTTCTCTCTGCGAGACGCGTTGGGATAAGCGCTTGTCTTCGATGCCCTACTGCGCGGTCCAGCCGCCGTCGAGGCTCCAGGCCTGGCCGCGCACATTGCTGGCCGCTTCAGAGCAGAGGAAGATCGCCAGCTCGCCGAGCTGCTCGGGTGTGGTGAATTGCAGCGAGGGCTGTTTTTCGGCCAGCAGCTGGCGTTTGGCCTCATCGTTGCTGAGGCCGAGATCGGCGGCGCGTGCATCGACCTGTTTTTGCACCAGCGGCGTCAGCACCCAGCCCGGGCAGATCGCGTTGACCGTCACGCCGGTGGTGGCAGTCTCCAGCGCCACGGCCTTGGTGAAGCCGACCAGGCCATGCTTGGCCGTCACATAGGCTGATTTCTGTGCCGAGGCCACCAAGCCATGCACCGAGGCGATGTTGAGGATGCGTCCCCAGCCGCGCGTCTTCATGCCGGGCAAGGCCAGCCTTGTGGTGTGGAAGGCCGAGCTGAGGTTGATGGCGATGATCGCGTCCCAGCGCTCGGGCGGGAAATCCTCGACCGCAGCCACGAACTGGATGCCGGCGTTGTTGACCAGGATGTCGCAGCCACCGAATTCGGCCTCGACATAGGCCATCATCGCGGCGATTTCGGCCGGCTGGCTCATGTCGGCGCCGTGATAGCCGACCTTCAAACCGGCCGGCCCTGCCGCTTCGACCTGGGCGCGCGGCCCGGCGACGTCGCCAAAACCGTTCAAGACGATATTCACGCCGCGTTGCGCCAGGCTGAGCGCAATGCCCAATCCGATGCCGCTGGTGGAACCTGTGACCAACGCTGTTCTGCCTTTCAACATCTCGAATCCTTTCGGGGTTGCTACGATTGATGCCCAGAGGATAGCAATCATGACTGAACCGAAACTTAAATTTGTCCAATGCCTGGGTGCCGCGGGTCTGCACCGGATGGCTTATTGGGAATGGGCTTGCCAGGACAGCACCGCGCCGACAATGGTTTGCGTCCATGGCCTGTCGCGCCAGGGACGCGACTTTGACAGCCTGGCGCGCGTGATGAGCCAGACGCACCGGGTGATCTGCCCCGATGTGGTCGGACGCGGCCGTTCGGACTGGCTGGCCAACCCGGCCGGCTACCAGATCCCGACTTATGTGGCCGACATGGTGACGCTGCTGGCGCGGCTTGATGTTGAGCAGGTCGACTGGGTCGGCACCTCGATGGGCGGCCTGATCGGTCTGGGCCTGGCGGCCTTGCCCGGCGGGCTCAGCCCGGTGCGGCGGCTGTTGCTCAATGATGTCGGCCCGGCCTTGCGCGTGCAGGCGCTGCAGCGTATCGGCAGCTATCTGGGCCTGCCACTGCGGTTCGATTCGCTGGCCGAGGGCACGGCTTATCTGGCCGGCATTTCGCAGGGTTTCGGCCCACATACGCCAGAGCAATGGGCGGCGCTGTCGGCGCCGATGTTGAAGCCGCTCGGCAGCCGCTTCGAGCTGCATTACGACCCGAAGATCGCGCTGGGCTTTGCCGCCATCAACGCCGAACAGGCGGCGGCCGGCGAGGCTGCGCTTTGGTATGCCTATGACGCCTTGCGCTGCCCGACGCTGTTGCTGCGCGGCGCCGATTCCGACCTGCTCAGCGCCGAGACCGCGCAGCTGATGACGCAGCGCGGCCCGAAAGCCCGGCTGGAACAATTCGCTGCGGTCGGCCATGCACCGACTTTGGTGCAGACCGATCAGATCGCGGTCGTGAAGGCATTTTTCCAGCCGTGAAAACCGCTTCGCAAGCCGGTGTAGCGCCGTCGAATATCGTCGCGTTGCTCGAGGCTGACCTGGTGCCAACGGTCGACGCGGTGCTGCGAGCACGCGCTTTTGCCGAGCCGCTGCTGACCGGTCAGCAACTCGATACCGGCGAGCCGGCGCTTTCCCATGCTGACGGCGTGGCGGCGATTCTGGCTGAGATCGGTGCGCCGCCGGCGATGCAGGCCGCGTCTTATCTGGTCTATGCCGGCGACTATCTGAACAAGCCCGAGGAAGTCGTCACCAAGGCTTTTGGCGCCAATTACGCCGGGCTGGTGATGCATACGCGCCGCTTGGTGCAGATCCAGCGGGCGGCGCGCGAGGCCATGGTCGGCCCTGAACAGCGGGCTGAGCAGACCGAACGCGTGCGCAAGATGCTGCTGGCGTTTTCGCGCGACCTGCGGGTGGTGTTGCTGCGCCTGGCTTCGCGCCTGCAGACGCTGCGCTTTTATACGGCCGGCAATTCGGCTTGCCCGGCAGGGTTGGCGACCGAATCGCAGCAGGTGTTCGCGCCGCTGGCCAACCGGCTAGGGCTTTGGCAGATCAAATGGGAGCTGGAGGATTTGTCCTTCCGTTTTTTGCAGCCGGCGGCTTACCGCGAGATCGCCGCAGCGCTGCATGAAACAAGGGTCGAGCGCGAGCAGGGCATCGAGGCGGCGCGCGCCGCGCTGCTGGCCGTTCTGGCCCAGCAGGGTTTGGCCGCGCAGGTGCAGGGCCGGCCCAAGCATCTCTACAGCATCTACAAGAAGATGCAGGGCAAGCAACTGGCACTGGCCAGGATCTTCGACCTGCGCGCGCTGCGCGTGATCGTGCCGACCGTGACCGATTGCTATGCGGTGCTGAGCCTGCTGCATGAGCAATACCGGCCGGTGGCGGGTGAGTTCGACGATTACATCGCGCGGCCCAAACCGAACGGCTATCAGTCGCTGCATACGGTGGTGCAGGGCGTCGATGGCCGGGCGATGGAAGTGCAGATTCGCACTGCGACGATGCACCAGCATGCCGAGCATGGTGTGGCCGCGCATTGGGCTTACAAGGAGGCTGGCGCGCGCGGGTACGCCGGTACCAGCGCGGCGGGCGACGCCGATGCGCAAATTGCCCAGGCACGCAAAGCCGTGCTGCGCCAACTGCTGGCCTGGGAGCGCGATTTTTCCGACGCGCAGCCCGATGGTGAGCAAAAACTGTTCGACGAGCGCATCTATGTGTTCACGCCGCAGGCCGCGGTGATCGAGCTCGCTGCGGGCTCCACGCCGATCGACTTTGCCTACGCCGTCCACACCGACCTCGGCCACCGCTGCCGCGGCGCCAAGGTCGATGGCGCGATGGTCTCGCTGAACACCCCGCTGCAGAGCGGCCAGACCGTCGAAGTGACTGCGCTGAAGGAGGGCGGCCCGTCGCTTGATTGGCTCAATGTCGATCTGCGCTATCTGAAAAGCCAGCGTTCACGCACCAAGGTCAGGGCCTGGTTCAATGCACGCGAGATCGAGCAGACCGTCGCGCGCGGCCGCGAACTGGTAGAAAAGCTGCTGCAGCGCGAAGGCCGCACCGCGATCAGGCTCGAAGACCTGGCCGGGCGGCTCGGTTTCAAGAATGCCGAAGGGCTGTTCGAGGTCGTCGGCAAGGACGAATTTTCGCTGCGCAATATCGAGCAATTGCTGCGTCCGTCGCCGCTGGTCAACGACAGCGATGAATTGCTGGCGCAGCGCCGCAGCCGCAGCTCAGTCAAGTCTGACGCCACGAGTGGCGGCGTGCTGGTGGTCGGCGTCGACTCGCTGCTGACCAATCTGGCGCGCTGCTGCCGGCCCGCGCCACCCGACCCGATCGGCGGCTATGTCACCCGCGGCAAGGGTGTGGCGATCCACCGCGCCGACTGCAGCAACTTCTGCCAGATGGCCCAGCGCACGCCCGAACGCGTCATCGCCGTCGCCTGGGGCGGCACGCGCGACGGCGCGGCCAAGGGCGCGCAATATCCGGTCGATGTGATCATCGAATCGAGCGACCGCCAAGGCCTGCTGCGCGACCTGCTGGAGGTGCTGGCCAAGGAAAAAATGAACGTCATCGCGGTCAACACCCAGTCGGTCAAGTTCGGCAAAGCCAGCAAGGGTGACACGGCCTGGATGAGCATCACGGTTGAAGTGTCAGATTCCGGGCGCCTGGCGCAGGTCCTGCGCAGCCTCGCCCAAGTCAGTGGTGTTCGCAGCGCCCGCCGCCGCTGAGACGCGTCAGCCCGCCCGCTTTCTCATGCTATAGTTCGGCCTCTTTAGGCGCGTAGCTCAGCTGGTTAGAGCACCACCTTGACATGGTGGGGGTCGTTGGTTCGAGTCCAATCGCGCCTACCAAATTTGGTAGGTAAAACAAGCACTTGGCGGAAACGCCCGGTGTTTTTTTTCGTGTGCGCCCAGCATGGGCGCACACCCGCGGGTGCAAGTCCCGCTGCGAGCTGGTCACAGTGAGCAAAGTGAAGCGCAACTGCGTGAGGGTGGCCGAGCGTGGGAAGGAAGCGTGGAGCATAAATCGCGAGCCGATGAACAAGAACCGTATACAAGGCGCTGCCAAGCAGGACGAGTGGGCACGAAACCACGAAGCTCTTGTGACCAAGGCGAGGTGGCGTAGATGCGGCGGTTGTGCGAAGAAGGTGTGCGACCCTTACCTTGGGGAGATCTCGCCTTATTTCTGAAAGTAAGACGGCACTGCCGGAGCGAGAAGTCAGCAAAGGTCGTCGCAGCTGCAAGCCGGGGCCGATGAGGCCACAAGG
>CAIJIT010000193.1 GCA_903820745.1 uncultured Burkholderiales bacterium | reverse complement strand
CTCATATTGCCGCTGGCCACGTTATTGACCGAAGAGCTGCTGCCCTGCGCCTTGCTGGCACCGAGGCTGAGGTCCAGCAGACCGTAGAGGGCCACCGTCGATTGGGCTTGCGCCGCACCGGCAATGCTCAGGATCGCCGCAGCAGCCAACATGGCTTTTTTATTCACTTTCATCTTCAGTTCCTTTGGTGGTTGGTAAATCAGTGCATGTCATTGCGATGGGCCCAGCCTGTCAGGCGCTGTTCCATCACGGCAAAAACCTCGTACATCAGCATGGCCATCGCGCCGACGACGACCAAGCCTGCAAAAGCCAGTCCCATCTGCATCGACGCTCCCGCCGACATCAGCAGATAGCCGATGCCTTCATTGGCGGCAGTCATTTCAGACACCGTCGTGCCCACAAAGGCCAGGGTGATTGATACTTTCAGCGCGGCGAAAAAATAGGGCATCGACCGCGGCAGGCCGACTTTCATCAGGATGTCCCAGCGCCGCGCTCCGAGGACGCGCAACACGTCCTCGAGTTCGGGTTCCATCGTCGCCAGGCCGGTGGCGATATTCACCATGATCGGAAAAAAGCTGATCAGGAACGCCGTCAGCACTGCCGGGCCGGCGCCGATCCCGAACCAGACGACCAGAATCGGCACGAAGGCGGCCTTGGGCAGGGCATTGAAGCCGGTCATCAATGGGTACATCGCCTTGTAAGCCAGACGCGAGCTGCCCATCAGGAAACCCAGCAACAAGCCGACGATGATGGCCAGACCGAATCCGAGCATCGTGACCCAGAAGGTCCGCCAGGCGTGGCGCAGGATTTCGCTGTGGAATTCCAGCAAGGCCTGAGCGATCCGCCAGGGGCTCGGGAAGATGAAGTCCGAGACCTGGAACAGGCTGCAGACCGCCTGCCAGAAGATCAGCATGAAGGCCAGCAGCAGCCAGGGCGCAGCGGCTTGTGCTTTGCTGTTCATGGCACCGCCGCTCCGGTTTTGCGCAAGGCGCCGATATGACCGCGCAACTCATGCACGATGTCGGTGAATTCGGGGGTGTAAGTGACTTCGAGGTCGCGCGGACGCGGCAGCTCGATCCTGCGCTGATGCAGCAGGCGGCCCGGGCTCTTGCTCATCACGTAGACGGTGTCAGCCAAAAAAACGCTTTCGCGCAGGTCATGGGTGACGAGAATGACATTGAATTGCCGCGCCGCCTGCAGATCGCGCAAGGCGCACCAGAGCTCCTCGCGGGTGAAGGCATCGAGGGCGCCGAAGGGCTCGTCGAGCAGCAGCAATTGCGGCTCGTGAATCAAGGCCCGGCACAGACTCGCGCGCTGCTGCATGCCGCCGGAGAGTTGCCATGGGAACTTGTTCTCATAGCCAGCCAGCCCGACGCTGGCCAGCAAGGCCATCGCGCGGGCTTCGAATTCAAGCTTTTTTGCCTTGAACTGCTGGCGAAAGGGTTCGACGATTTCCAGCGGCAAAAGCACATTGGCCAGCGTGCTGCGCCAAGGCAGCAACGATGGCGCCTGGAAGGCCATGCCGCTGATTTTCAGCGGTCCGCTGACCGGTTTTCCATCGACGAAGATGTCGCCCCGGCTCGGCTTTTTCAGACCGGTCGCTAGTTTCATGAAGGTCGACTTGCCGCAACCCGAAGGCCCGACGATGGCGACAAATTCGCCGCGGGTCAGTTGCAGCGAGATGTCCTCGACGGCGAACTTGCCCGCCGCCAGCAAAGCCTCGTTGTAGGCCATCCAGACGCCGCGAAAGTCGACGAAGGGAGCGATTGTCATCAGCGCTTTGCTGGCAGGACGTTCAACTCGGTGCCGCTCGGCAGCATGCTGCCGTTCCATATGGCATCGGACGAAACCCGCGTCTTGGTGTTGTAGACGTCCGAGATCTGGCTGGCCATCAAAGCCAGGCGCGGCGCTACCACCTGGCCGAAGCCTTCAGCTCTGGCATCCGGGCTCGCCACCACCGCGTCGATGGCCAGGCGCAGACGGCGTTTTTCCAACGCCTCGTTGATGATGCCGTCGCGCTCCTTGACAAAGGCAATCGCTGCATCCGGGTCGGCCATCACCTCCTTGGCGCTGCGTGCAAAGGCCTTGAGGAAGGCTTTGACGACTTCCGGGTGTTCCTTGATCAACTTCGGGCTGGCGATGATTGCGTTGCCGTAATGCTTGACGCCGTATTGCGCGTAGGGGAACACCACCACCTCTTCAGCCTTGATGCCGCGCGCTTCGAGGTTGAGCAGCGAAGTGAAGGAAAAACCGGTGATGGCATCGACATCGCCGCGCACCAGCATTGTTTCCCGCAGCGGTGGATCCATGCTGGTCCAGGCCACGGCGCCGAGTTTGTTCGCCTGGGCAAAGACCGGGAAGCCGCGGCGGCCCGCGTCGAAGACCGGTGCGCCGAGCTTTTTGCCGCTCAAGCCTGCCACCGTCGTGATGCCGGACTTTTTCAGTGCCAGCACCGCGGCAGGCGTGTTGTTGTAGACCATCATTACCGCCACCGGCTTGTTAGGTGCCTCCGGATTATTGGCATGGAATTCCATCAAGGCCGCCATATCGGCAAAGCCCATGTCGTAGCTGCCTGAAGCCACTCGGGTCACGGCGCCGCCCGAGCCGTTACCCGAGTCGACGCTGACGTCGAGCTTGGCCTCCTTGAAATAGCCTTTGGCGATCGGTGCCAGAAAGAAGGCCGCCGGACCTTCAAAGCGCCAGTCAAGCTGGAACTTGATCGCGGTGACTTGCGCCTGGGCGCTGCCCGCCAGCAGCAGCGCGGCCATTGCGCAAAAAAGAGGATTGGAAAGAATGGCACTGCGACGGGTGAGAACTGGCACTGATGACTCCATCAAGGATTGACGGGTCAGGAAATTCAACCCGTAGCATGACTTGCTATGCAAACTTCATGCCTGAATCCCTGATGGTTGCTTGTGGCCAGGTGCCGAACCTTGGCCTGAAGTCTGAAGCCAAACCGCATCGCAATTGATGCACAGTCGGCTGACCAGCTTGGTGCATCAATGCCCTAAAACGGGCAAGGCCCCATGAAGGGGCCTTGCTGGCGCGCTCAGTGAGTCGATTTAACGAACGACGGGTGCACGTGTGACTCTGGTCGTGTTGCCGCTCGTGATCAGAATCACGGCATCGCCAACGTTGAGGATTTCACTGCCTTTGCCTTGGACGATCATGCGCCTTTCACCATTGCGCAGTTGCAAGAGCAATTCAAGCGCTTCCTCCTTGGTGCCGCTGCGCTCGACCGCATTGCCGATCATGGCGCCTGCCACTGCACCAAGGATGCCTCCGACTTGACCATCGCGCCGTCCGCCAACCGAAGACCCGGCCAAGGCGCCAACGACACCGCCCGCTGCCGCGCCGGCGCCGCTCTGCGCGCCGTCAACCGTCACGGCGCGGATCGACAAAATCACCGCATCCTGCACCTGCGACATCTGCTGCGCATCGCGACGTCGAACCATGTCCGGGTTGCTGGTGGCGCAAGCGCCAAGGGTGACAACGAAGGCTGCAATCAATAATTTCTTCATCAAATACTCCTGGAAACTGTTCAGACAACGCTCGGCATTGTGCCGCCGTTGACGAGCTTACAAGTCTTTACAGCGTCAATCGCGCAGACGGCTGTGGCGCGGCACGCTGGCGAGCAGGAATTCCATCTGGTCGGCAAGGATGCGGCGGCCGCGCAGGATCATGTCTTCATGCAGGCTTGGCACATAAGGCAGATAGAGCAGATTCATCTGCGCCTCTTCGGGCGTGCGATTGCCTTTGCGGCCATTGCAGCCGCGGCAGGCGGTGATGCAGTTCATCCAACTGTCCATGCCGCCGCGCGAACTCGGTCGGATATGTTCGCGGGTCAGGTTTTCCGTCGGGAAGCGGTGGCCGCAATAGGCGCAGACCAGACGGTCGCGGACGAACAGCTTCATGTTCGACAAGGCCGGCGCCTGGCGCCAAGCGCGACTCGGGACGGCTCCGCGCACCGCCACGATCGGGTGCAATTCGATTCTTGATTGCAAGCCGGTGCGCCGCTGCATACCGCCGCGCAAGACATGAAAGGGATCGCCCAATGTCCAGGCAATGCCGTCGCTTGCATAGATCATTGCCGCTTCTCTTGAGCTGATCCAGGCTTGCGGCCGCCCAGACATATCGAGTTGCAAGATGTCCATGGATTGACCTCCAAGCGCAAGCGTACTGCATTTGTGGCAACCGGCTCAATCCTCTCTCACATGGCCGCAGTCGCCTCGACGCTCAGTGCGCAGATATGCCGGCACAGCAGACGCCGGAAAGCGCCCGGGTCATCGGTCTTGGCGGCGCCAGCAGGCCTGGGGTCTTTCAGCAAGGGATGGGCCTGAGGCGCAGCGCTGCGGCTGAAGCCCGGCTTGTAAATTCTTGCTGCACCGGCGTGCAGGGCGAAATCTGCACCGACCTGGCGCTCGACCGCGGCTGCCATCTCGGGTGCGATAAAGGCGACATGGGCCAAGCCACGCACCACCTGGGCCAGGCCATGCGGATCGACGCCATAGAAGCGCGAATGCGGGTTGCTGGTCAGGGCGATGATCGGCAGCTTGCGTTCAGGCGAATGCACATGCTCGCAAAATCCTTTCAGCTGGTCCGCGTCGCAGACCTCGCGGGGTTCGCCGAGCACCGGAACCCCGCCATCCTCGAGCTCAAGCCGCTCGACCCACAGGCCCAGCACCCCGGGCGGGGCGACCACCAATGGCGCATCAGGCCGGCCCGCGCAGGAAGTTTGCACATCGAGCAAATCGGTGTCGCCCTGGGCGGTGACCATCGCGCTGGTCATCCAGGTGCGCGTGCCGTCGCGTTCGCTATTGGCCACCGACAGCGTCCAGGTATTGCTTTCGCGATTGGTCGAGACCGACAACTGGACCCCTGGCGCGGTGCGTTCCAGTTGTGGCAATCCGCGCTCGTCCATCGACACACCCAGGCGTGGCCATTTGGTGCCGACCCAGGACCAGACCAGATCCTGCGCTCTGCGGCGGTTTGCTGAAGAACCGGTACTGCTGCGCAGTGATGAGCGAACCAGGATCTGGACCTTGGCCTGGCTGTGCGGGCGGCTGTGAATCGTTCGGGTCGGGACGGGCATCGTTTGTGGCATGGGGTCGTTTGAACCTGGCTCGGTAGCCAGGTCATGGTGAAGTTTCATTCCTGGCAGCAAGATTCAGGCCAAAGGGTTCGGGGGGATCGGGTCATGCGGACTTGCGCAGCGTTTCCATCACTGGCCGCTGCAGCACAGCGCGCAAGCTCCACCAGCCGGCCGCCTGCGCCAGCAGCGCGCCGGCAATCGCGCTGATCAGCGGCACCCAGGGCTTGGCCTGCCAGCTGAACTCGAACACATAACGCGCCAGCAGGCCCCCGATTATCAAGGCCATGCCGCCGGCGAGCAGTCCGGCCAGCGCGCCGACGCCAAGCAGTTCGGCGCGCTGCACTTGTGCCAGCAGCTTTGAGCTCGCACCCATCGCTCGCATCAAGGCAAATTCGTGGGTGCGTGCTTCGCGGGTGCTGCTGACCGTCGCCAGCAGCACCAGCAGGCCGGTGGCGAGGGTGAAGCTGAACAGCAATTGCACCGCTTCGATCACCTGATCGAGCACCGCCTGCACCTGGCCCAGTTGTGCCGATACATCGACCACCGTCACGTTGTGGAATTCGCGGCTTAGCGCCCGATCGAAGCCGGCTCCGGGTGGCGCGCGGAAAGCGGCGACGAAGGTGCTCGGCAACTCGGGCATCGCAGCGCGCGGGAACAGCACGAAGAAGTTCACCCGCATCGACGCCCAATCGACCTTGCGCAGGCTGCTGATGCGGCCTTCGACCGGCACGCCGGCGACGTCAAATTTCAATTGATCGCCGAGCTTGAGCCCCAGCGTCTTGGCCAGCCCTTCCTCGACGCTCAAACCCTGCGGATCTTCTTCGGACCAGGCGCCATTGACGACCTGGTTATGCGCCGGCAAGGCCAAGGCATGGCTCAGGTTGAACTCGCGTTCGACCAGACGCTGGGCGCGCTCATCGCCATATTGCTTGGGCTTGATGTCGGCCGAGTTGATCGCCACCAGCCGGCCGCGAATCATCGGGTACCAGTCATAGCTGTTGACGCCGCTCGCAGCCAGCTTGTCGCGAAAGGCAGCACCCTGGTCGGGCTGGATATTGATGACGAAGCGGTCCGGCGCATTGGCCGGTGTGGCCTGGCGCCAGCTGTCGATCAGGTCGGTGCGCAACAGCACCAGCAAGGCCAGCGCAAGCAGGCCTACCGCCAGTGAAGCAACCTGGATCACCGCGAAGCCCGGTCTGGCGGCGACCTGCCGCGTAGCCAGCAGCAGCCAGCGCGGTGCACCGGCCTGCGGCACCAGGCGGCGCAACAGCAGCACCGCACCCCAGGCCAGTAGCGCAAACAGTCCCAGCGCCAGCGCAAAACCTCCGGCCGCGATCAGGCCCATTTGCAGGTCGCCCGCGAGCAGCACCAGGATGCCGGCAAAGCCCAGCAGGCCGGCCAGCAGCACCATTGTCGAGCCGGCTTTCAGGCCGCCCAGGTCACGCCGGATCACCCGCAGCGCCGGCACTGCGGCGAGTTGCAGCACCGGCGGCAGGCCAAAGCCCAGCAGCAAGCTCATGCCCAGCCCGAGCCCGAGCGCAGCAGGCCAAATGCTGGGGGCAGGCAGGCTGACGTTGAACAAGCCCGCCAACATACCGACGAAGGCATAGTGCAGCGCCAGCCCGGCCAGCATGCCAGCGAGGCTGGCGACCAACCCGGCAGCCCCGAATTCCAGCCCGTAAGCCCAGGCAATGCGGCGTTGCGGCTGGCCCAGCACGCGCAGCATCGCGCAGTCGTCCAGATGCCTGCCGGCAAAGTCGCGCGCCGCCAGCGCCACCGCCACTGCGGCGAGCAGGGCCGACAGCATCGCCACCAGCTTGAGGAATTTGGTCGCCCGGTCGAGCGTCTGGCGCATCTCGGGTCGGCCGCTTTCCAATGAATCAAGGCGCACGCCGCGCCAGCCCTGTTGCTCGATCAAGGCGGCCGCCCGGCTCAGGAACTGCTTGGCCGCCTTGGCCGAAGTCGAGGCCAAGGCCAGCCGGTAGGAGACCCGGCTGGCTGGCTGCACCAGACCGGTGGCGGCCAGATCAGCTTCGGCCAGCATCAGCCGCGGCGCGAAATTCATGAAACCCGCACCCCGGTCGGGCTCGTTCTTGATTGCGCCGGCGATGCGTAAACTGACTTCGCCGAGCAGCAAGTCATCGCCGACCTTCAGCCCCAATGCGTCGAGCAAGGCGGGGTCGGCCCAGGCTTGGCCGGCAGCCGGTGTGGCGGCGCTGCGCCCGTCGACGAGCAGCAATTCGCCGCGCAGCGGATAACCCGGGCTGACCGCCTTGACTGAGACCAAGGTACTCGCGCCGCCTTGTTCATCGCTGGCCCTGGCCATGCTCGGGAAGTTGACGCTGCGCACCTGGGCCAGACCGAGGTCGGCCGCCAGCGCAAGCAAGGGCGCCGGCGTCGGCTGGTCGCTGATCAGGACCGCATCTCCTCCCATCAGCTTGGCGGCATCGCGGCGCAGCCCCTGGTCGAGCCGGTCGGAAAGAAAGCTCACCGCGCACAAAGCCGTCACCGCCAGGCTGACCGCCAACATCAGCAGGCGCAACTCGCCGGCACGCCAGTCGCGCCAAAGCTGTCGCCAGGCGATGCTGGCGATGCTGGGCGGGCGGGGTCTTTCGGGGTGAAAAGAGGGTAGGGCTGGACTGCGCGAATTCGAATTCATTGTCGACAATATAGCGAGTCCGGGTGACAGTCGTACAAAAGCGCTGAATGACCGCTGCAAGCTGACGCAATGATGGCCACCCGGAACTGCGCTCCAATCGACGTATGACCAGCCAATCTACAGACTTTGCGCCACTATTCATCTCGCATGGGTCGCCGATGACGGCAATGGAGCCGCGCGAAGCCGGCGCCTTCATGCAAGAGCTCGGCCGCAAGCTCGATGCCAGCCATGGACGTCCGCGTGCCATTCTGGTGATCTCGGCCCATAGCCTGACGCGTCAGCCGACCCTGCTGGCCGGCGCCAGCCATCAGGCGGTCTACGATTTTGGCGGCTTCGACCCCCGACTCAACCAACTCCGCTATGACGCGCCCGGCGCGCCCTGGCTGGCCGCGCAGGTGCAGGCAATGGCCGTGGCTGCCGGCATCGCGATGCAAAGCCGCGACCAGGGCGGGCTCGACCATGGCATCTGGACGCCGCTGCGCTACCTCTACCCGCAAGCCGATGTGCCGGTGCTGCCGCTGGCCTTCGCGCCTGATCAAAGCCCGGCTCAGCAGTTCGCCCTGGGCGAGATGCTGGCGCCCTTGGCCGCACAAGGCGTGCTGATCATCGGCAGCGGCAGCATCACCCACAACCTCGGCCTGGTCTTCGGCCAGGGCGGCATGGCCGCCGTCGATGCGCCAGAGATCCCGGCATCGATCGCCTTTCGGCAATGGCTGGTTGAGCGCAGCGCAGCCCGCGATTGGGACGCCCTGTTGGACTACCGCCGGCAGGCGCCGCATGCGGCCGACATGCACCCGAGCGACGAGCATTTCCTGCCCTGGTTCGTCGCCGCTGGCGCGGCTGGCCGCGACTTCGCGCCGCAGCGCATTCACGCCAGCTTGACCTATGGATCGCTGGCGATGGACGCCTTTGCCTTCGGGTCGCAGGCGCCGGACGTGGCTCGCCAAGGCTGACATTGGTCAGCTGATTTCAGCTTAAATGAGGCTTGGTCGGCGTTCCAGCATTTGGCAGCAAATCCGATTTGATGTACATTTACTTATACATGTATGACGAAACTTATCGACTGGCGAGGAAGTTTACTGAAGGACCTCCAGGCGTTCCCGGCGGACGCCAAGCACAGAGCCGGGTATCAACTGCGCAAGATCCAGCAGGGTGATCAGCCGGATGAGTTCAAGCCGATGCCGGAGATCGGGGCTGGAGTGAATGAAATTGTTGTGGACACGGCTGACGGGTGGTTTCGAGTGATGTACGTCGTGAAGTTCGAAGAGGCCTTGTACGTGCTGCATTCTTTTCAGAAAAAGACCAATAAGACCTCACCGGGCGACAAGGATGTTGCCAAGCGCCGGTATGGTGCAGTGTTAATCGAAAGGAAAACCAAATGAAAACCGGGCGAGTTGATGATGATTTGAAAAGTGGGCATATCACTCCGGCCGACGGCAACTTGTTCGCCGATTTGGGTTTCTCACCTGAGCAAGCAGAGGCACTGCTGAAGCAAGCCGACGCGCGGATTGCCAAGTCGCAGAAGTTGAAGAAAGAAGCGGCAATGGCGATTGCGCAATGGATCCAGTCCGAAAAACTCACCCAGTTTGCTGCGTCCGAAATTCTCGATGTATCGCGCCCGCGTGTCTCGGACTTGGTCAACGAAAAGCTCGGGCGTTTTTCGCTGGATACGCTGGTCGCGATGCTGTTGCGTACAGGCAAGACCGTTGAGTTGGTCGTTCACTGAAAGCACCCTCTCGCCATTCCGAGCAATGTCGCCCGGCAATGAACCTCTGCCTATAATCAGCGGTATCGCGGGTGTAGTTCAATGGTAGAACTCTTGCTTCCCAAGCAAATCACGTGGGTTCGATTCCCATCACCCGCTCCATCTCAGTGAATCACAAGGGTTCACAACCAATCAAGCTCCTTAGTAATCAACGACTTAGGAGCTTTTTTCATGCCAGGACGGTAAATATTCGGTAAACCCATCTTGCTATTTGCACAGCAGTGTGGAGAAGTTTTTGCGCAGGGGGTAAAGCCAGATGTCCTTGGCCGGGATGAGGGGCTTGTGGCTCGTGGATTTCTTGCCCCTACCCG
>CAIJIT010000192.1 GCA_903820745.1 uncultured Burkholderiales bacterium | reverse complement strand
GGATGCTCTGCATAACTCAACGCGAGCGGGTGCGGTGCGGATCGGGATGGGATGCAAGGCGCATTTTGCAGCCAATAGCGCGTGCTATTGGCAATAAATGCAACGCCGCAGACCGCCCGAGGCCGCACTAGCACAAGCCGTGAGGGGTTATGCAGAGCATCCCTTGGCATTATTTCATGCCCAATGCTTTTTCCGCGGGATGCGTCACTTTGGCTTGAATGAAATGTTAGAGATCGCCGAAGTTCCAACCGGAGCCTGGTCAACATCTTTTTAAAAATATCAGCAATTTCCTTTCGGGAATCGAGCAATTTCCCAAAAGTCAGTTGAAAGCCGAGTCCTTCTGCTAAGCTGGATTTTGAAGATTACATGGCAAATTACTGAACCAGAATTTCTCACCAAGGAAATATCACATGTCGCAAGAAACCGTCATTGCCTTCATCGCCAAAGTCCATTCAGACAAAGTTCTGCAGGATCGGCTGACGGCCGCTATCGATGCGGCGGCGGCGATAACGATCGCCAAGACAGCCGGATTTGACATCACGGCAGCCGACCTCATCCGACATCAAGCCACATTGGTGGCAGAACTCTCGGATGAGGCACTCGAAGGGGTTGCGGGCGGCTTACCATGGCTAAAAGTTCTTGGTTTTACGACGGCCTTCATCGTGGGCCCAGTAGCCGGACCGTTAATTCTTGCCACAGCGATGGGGGTTGATGTGTTCGGAGGCAACACGAGTTCGACAGATGGGACGTAAGTGGCTTTTTTAACATGGGCTGGATCCGTGGACATGCCGAATTTGCGCAGGTCAACCGGCACGGCGCCAAGACCGTCAGCGCGAATGGAGGTCTTGGCGTAGAAGCGAAGTCCAAAAAGCCAGTTGAAACCCAAGTCCTCCTGCTAAGGATGCTCTGCATAACCCCTCACGGCATGTGCTAGCCCGGCTTCGGGCGGTCTGCGGCGTTGCATTTATTGCCAATAGCACGCGCTATTGGCCGCAAAATGCGCCTTGCATCCCATCCCGATCCGCACTGCACACACTCGCGTTGAGTTATGCAGAGCATCCCTAAGCCGGATTTTAAAGATTACATGGCAAATTACTGAACCAGAACTTCTAACCAAGGAAATATCAGATGTCTCAAGAAACTCTAAATTCCTTCATCGCCAAAGTCCAGACAGACAGAGGTCTGCAGGAACAGATGAAAGTCGCAGCCGATGCCGAAGCGGTGATGGGAATCGCCAAGACGGCAGGATTTGACATCACGGCAGCCGACCTCATCCGACTTCAAGCCAATGCGATAGCCGAACTTTCGGATGAGGCACTCGAAGGGGTTGCGGGCGGCGCCTTGCCCTGGGGGAAAATTCTTGGTGGCACAGTGCTCTTATTAACTGCAGCAGCTGGTGGTACTTACGGGTACGTAAAGCTCTACTCGTCCGACACCTACAAGGAGTCGGGAATGGGCGGCGAGGAGCTGGTGGTGTAGAGCTCTACTCATCCGACACCTACAAGGAGTCGGGAATGGGCGGCACCGGTTGCCCCGGCATATGACAGGACCGTCTGCCGGGTGCCTCTAAAAATCGAAATATGTAATCACATCGCTGGGTAACTTGCCACCCGCAATATTCTCCAACTCGACATCATCGAATTCCCGGTCTGCTACTGGCGCTGCTGCAACTTTCGTTGTTACAGCATCAACTACACATTCTTCTTCCGCAGGCCAAGTTATTTTTTCACCGGCCATAAAATAAATATTTCTCTTTAAAAAATACTTTCGATTTATCCATGATCCAGCTTATGAATTCTGGCATGGCCGTTGATACCCAGTTGGCATACCGACCCAGGATTCGCCTGCCCTTATGCTACTAACGAAATTTTCCAATTCAGCGCCAGTCAGCACCTGCATGCCACCAGCGACAGTCGCCAATTCAGCGTCAGACAACTCATTGTTACGCCCCACGGCCTGCAGGCTCATCAAATCTGCAGCGGTAAGATCAAATCCGGCCGATCGGACGATTGCCAATGTGGCCGCCGCGTCGGTGGCCTGTTTTAGTTCTTCCTGCAATTTCGTATCGATTTTCAATCGTTCGATAAAAGCGTTGATGTTTGTATATGACATTTAACTAGCTCCTGTAAAATTATCTAAGAATTCCAATTCAGAACGAATGACTACCGTTCGAAAAATTCACTTGCCTTAGGGATGCTCTACATAACCCCTCACGGCTTGTGCTAGCGCGGCCCCGGGCGGTCTGCGGCGTTGCATTTATTGCCAATAGCACGCGCTATTGGCCGCAAAATGCGCCTTGCATCCCATCCCGGTCCACACTGCACACATCCGCGTTGAGTTATCCAGAGCATCCTTAGCCATTAATTTAATTATTTTGTTGAAATTTTCCCAGTTCCACCGATGAACTCAGCCGCATGAGCTGCCTGGATATTTGGCAATTGGGTTTGCTCAATTCCCAGATTAATCGGCAGTCCATTCGGTGTCCAAGCGAACATGCCGCCGGCGATATTTTCCAGTTGCGCGTCATCCAGTTCATTGTTGCCCCCAGTCGGCAGGCTCATCAAGTCGTCTGCAGTCAACTCAAACCCCGCCGTAGCGGCGATCTTCACGATCGCCTCGATATCACTGGCAAGCTTCAATTCTTCCTGAATTGCCGGATCTAATTTCACTCGATCGATGAATGCACTGAGCGATTCTTGAGTCATGCTATACCTGTCTGATAGGGTTTATTTTAAAATATATAATACATTACAGCAGCAGCAAAATACTATATTTTTTGGACTGATCTTGGCTGTCAACGTAATTTCCAGAGGACTTCAAAATTATATTATTGTTAAGTTATTCAATCGAAACGGTCACCATTTGAGTAGCTTACCTTACCCGCAGCCGGTATTGATCCCTTCAATTGGGCTTTACCCATGTTTTCCACCGTAAGTCCCAAAAATGTTCCATTCAGAAGATCTGGCGGCACAAACAGACCACCGGAAATATTTTCCAGTTGCGCGTCATCCAGTTCATTATTCGCCACGGCCGGCCGGCTCATCAAGTCGGCTGCAGTCAACTCAATCCCCGCCGCAGCGGCGATCTTCACGATCGCCTCGATATCGGTGGCAAGCTTCAATTCTTCCTGAATTGCCGGATCTAATTTCATTCGATCGATGAATGCATTGAGATTTTCTTGAGTCATGGGGGCATTTCCAAGGGGTTTGAATTTTGAGTATATGAATCAGTCCAGATCAGGAACCTGCCATGATTCATGCGGATTTTTGTGACTACGCGGTGAAATATTGTGCGGTGCTGCCTTTCGACAGTTCCACCCACTTGAAGCCGCCAGTCTACCGTATGACAGGGCTCATGAAACGATATTTAGGAATTTGGCAAATTCCCATTTTTCACTTTCCAATTCAATAAACAAGCTACATTGAATCAACTGCTAAATTTGCTGCGGCTGTGGCAAATAGCCGCATCTGAGCGCCACCAGATGGACACCAAGTTGCATTGCCAAACCACATGAAATTCAGCGTTCAAGGTCTTGTTTTTCCACCCCCAGGTCATTCGCTTCGCTCCTGCCGGTTGTCAGCAGTGGCATTTGCAGTTTTCGCGATGTCTGGCCAGGCGCTGGCTTTCGACGGGAGCTTGATCGATGCGGTGCGCATCGCTTTGGCGAAAAATCCGCAGTTGGCCATCGCACAGACCCAGGTCGACGCCCAGCAAGGTGTGCTGCTGAGCGAGCAAAGCCGGTTTGATCCGGTCGTCAACATGGGTGTATCGAACGAGCGGGTGAATTCACCTGTCTTTCAGTCCATGCAGAAACTGGGTATGGCCGATTTGCGCGCCGACAGGCTGACCTATTCGGTCGGCATGAGTCAGGCGCTGCGCTCGGGCGTGCTCGTCAACCCGGTGCTTTCTGTCAGCCGGGTGAATGACAACCAAGGAAACGTCAGCTCGCCAAGCGCTGCGAATGTGGCGCTCAACATCACTTTTCCGCTTGGCCGTGGACAGGGCGAATCGGTCACGACGGCGGCCGAGCGTGCGGCCGCAAGCTCACGCGATGCCGCTGCGGCAAGCCAGCGGCATGCTGCGGCGGTTGCGGCCGCCCAAGCTGTCAGCGCCTATTGGTCCTATCTGGCAGCAACAAAGGTTGTCGAAATCGAACAACGCTCGACCGAAAGAGCGCGCATTCTTCTGCAGGATGCAAAGCGACTGGCTAATTTGGGTGAAGTGCCCATGGCTGAGAGCCGACCCTATGAGCTGAAATTGCTGGCGCGGCAAGCGAGTGTCAGCGGCGCCGAACAGGCAAGATCAGCAGCCAGGCAGACATTGATTTTGAGCATGGGCACCGGTTTCACTGACGTGGCGCTGACCGACAGCTTTCCCCTGATTGCCGAGCTGTCGCGGCTTGACCTGGCAAGCTTCGAAGCGATGTTTGCCCAGCTGTTGAAGAACGCCTTGGGCAACCGCGCCGATCTCAAGTCGGCTGCATTGCGCATTCAAGCCGCAAGAATTTCACTTGAGGCCTCGCATGATCTGGAGAAGCCTCGCACCGATGTGAATTTCGCCGTGGGCTACAACGGTCTGGTTGAAAACCGCGGTCTGCTGGGCAGTTTCAGAGCACTCGGCGAGCGGGTCCCCGGGGCCAATATCTCAGTCGGCTTGAACTACAGTTTTCCGGCTGGCCAGCGCTATGCCAATGGGCAAATGCAATTGTTGTCAGCCCAGGTGTTGAGCGCAGAGCTCGAACTGCAAGCGCTGCAACTTCAGGTCCAGGCCGGCTTGCGCAGCCAGAGCGATGCAGTAACGAACGCTGTCAGGCAACTCGGCTATGCCGAAGCGGCAGTCAAGGTGGCCGGGCAGTTGTTCGAAGCGCAGCTGAAGAAATACCGGCTGGGCATGTCCACCGCGCTGGATGTTTCGCTCACTGAAGACGGCTACACCGATGCCCAGCTGTCGATGGTCAATATTCAACGCAGCTTTGCCCTCGGCCTGATCGGTCTGCGCCTCGAAAGCGGCACCCTGATTGAAGCCGAGGCTGGCAGCACCGGGTCGCTGACCCGCCAGCAACTGATGAGCTTGCCTGAATCGTCAGGCAAGTAACAAATCCACCGGACTCCTATGGCAAACGAAATATTCAGGCAATCTGCGCTGGAACGTCTTTCATCCCCCGAGCAATTGGACCAGACGATGCGGGTGACCACGCCCCGAAGCTGGATTGCCTTATCTGCGGCCGGGCTCGTGCTGGCGAGCGGCCTGGTGTGGTCGGTTGCGGGCAGTCTGCCCACTTCAGCACAGGGTTTCGGGATGATCGTTCGCCCCGAAGGCAGCTTCGGGGTGGCCAGCGATGGCGGCGGAGTCATCACTTTCATCCGGCCCTTGAAGGCAGGTGATCTTGTGCGCAAGGGCGAACTGATCGCCACCGTGCCCCAGCCGATACTGGCGCAGCAGATCAGCGCAGCCCGGCGGGAATTGGAGCGTGCCGAACAGGCTTTGATCGGGGCAAGAGCCAACATCCAGACTGAACAGCAAAGCAAGCAAGTGGCGCAAAACGCGCTGGCCAGTCTGCAGAACGACATCATTCGCTCACGGCAAGACTTCTTGAGCTCGCTTGAAATAGTGCGCAAGAATCAGGCCGAGTTGCTCAAGGACGGTCTGATCACGCAACAGCGCTTTGAGGAAACCCGTCAGCAAATTCTGGCCACGCAAAACGAAATTTCGTCGGCCCGACAGGTCTTGAACGAAACCTCGGTGCGCAAGGCCGAAACGGTGTCTCAGCAACAAGCCCGTACGCAGGATGCTCAAAGCCAGGTCAGGCAGGCTGAAAACCGGCTGCGCGAACTGCAAGAGCAGCATCAGATGCTCAGCCAGTTGATCAGCCAGAACGACGGCACGGTGGTTGAAATTCGCGCGAAGGACGCCAGCAACGTGTCCCCTGGGCAAAGCGTTGTGTTGCTCGAAACCAGATCGAGCCAGCTCAACGTGGTCCTGTATCTGTCTTCCGATAGCAAGGCCGAGTTGATCCAGGCGGGGGCTGAAGTCAAGGTATCGCCGATGGGGTTCGGCAAAGAGCGCTATGGATACCTGAACGGGCGGGTGACCTCGATTTCGCCGCACCCAGTGAGCCAGGAGGCGATGCTTGCCGTGCTGGAAAATCGGCAGCTGGTCACCGACTTGAGCCGGTCCGGCGCCCAGATCGCGGTGAATGTGGCCCTGATCCCCGATGCTGCAGCCCGCAGTGGCTACCAATGGTCATCTCGCATCGGCTCAGCCGTTGAGTTGACCAGCGGCACGGTCTGCCAGGCCTCGGTCGTGATCGAGCGGACCCGACCGATTGCGCTGCTGATTCCCATGCTGCGTGAAATGACTGGCCTCTGATGAAATTCCCTGGAATTTTTGCTCGCAAGAGTACGACGCCGACGCGCGTCCGCACACCCACGGTGCTGCAGATGGAGGCCGTCGAATGTGGCGCTGCGGCGCTTGCCATCGTTCTGGCTTACTACCGGCTGTTCGTGCCGCTGGAGGAGTTGCGGGTCGCCTGCGGCGTTTCAAGAGACGGCAGCAAGGCCAGCAACGTGGTCAAGGCAGCGCGTACATATGGGTTGGTCGCCAAGGGCAAGCGGCTGGAACTGGAAGGCCTCAAGCAGGTGCAGCTGCCCTGCATCGTGTTCTGGAACTTCAATCACTTCCTGGTGCTCGAAGGTTTCGGCAATGGGCAAGTATTCATCAACGACCCGGCAAACGGACCACGCACCATCACGGCGGCCGAATTTGATGCGGCTTACACCGGCGTCACGCTCGAATTCCAGCTCGGCCCCGACTTTGTCGAAGGCGGTCACCCGCCGAGCCTGGTCCGGTCGCTGTTGCCGCGCCTGGCAGGTGCCCGGTCGACGCTGGTTCTTGTGATCCTGGCAAGCCTGGCGCTGGTGATCCCGGGTTTGGTGATCCCGGTCTTCACCCAGGTGTTTGTCGATAACGTCCTGATGGAACGAATGGACAGCTGGATCAAGCCACTGCTGCTGGGCATGGGCTTGACTGCATTGTTGCGGATCGGTTTGACCTGGCTGCAGCAGTCGCAATTGTTGCGTCTGAAATTGAAGTTGGCCGTGTCGAGCTCGAGCGTTTTCTTCTGGCATGTATTGCGTTTGCCGCTGGAATTCTTCAACCAGCGCTACGCATCGGACATCAGCCAGCGTGTCAGCAGCAACGACCAGGTGGCGCAGCTACTTTCAGGCGGTTTGGCAACCAATGCGGTCAATGTCATTTCGCTGTTCCTGTACGTCTTCATCATGCTGCAGTACGACTGGATGCTGACCCTGGTGGGCATCGGGATCACTGCCTTGAACCTGTTCGTCCTGCGCTTTGTCACCCGGGTGCGAACCGACGGCAATATGCGCCTGCTGCAAGATCGGGGCAAGATGATGGCGGTCACCATGGGTGGCATCAAGACCATTGAGACGATCAAGGCCTCCGGCGCCGAAGCTGACTTTTTTATGCGCTGGACCGGCTACAAGGCCAAGGTGAACAACGCCGAGCAATCGTTGGCCTTGTACACGACCTTGCTGTCGATTTTGCCGAGTTTTTTGAACACGCTGGTCGGCATTGCGATTCTGGGCCTGGGCGGCATGCGGGTGATGGAAGGCGCAATGACTGTCGGCATGCTGGTGGCGTTCCAGAGCCTGATGAGCAGTTTCACCCAGCCGGTGAGCAATTTGATGGGTCTGGCCGGCAGCCTGCAGGATGCAAAGGGCGACATGGCGCGGCTCGACGATGTCTTGAAACATCCGCGTGATTCCCAATTTGAGCCCTCCCCGGCCCTGGCAAAAGACATTGACGGCAGCCTGGGGGCCAAGTTGCAGGGCGCCCTGGAGTTGCGCGACATCACCTTCGGCTACAGCAAGCTGGAAGCACCGCTGATCGAGCATTTCAATCTGAGCATCAGGCCGGGCCAGCGGGTCGCCTTGGTGGGCGGGTCGGGTAGCGGCAAATCGACGGTGGCACGCCTGGTGCTGGGTCTTCACAAACCCTGGGTCGGCCAAGTCCTGCTTGACGGCGTCGACCGCAATGCCTGGCAACCCGCCACCATCCACACCTCGCTGTCCAGCGTCGACCAGGACATCAGCATGTTTGAGGGGACGGTCCGCGACAACCTGCGAATGTGGGACGAAACCGTGACTGAATTCGATGTCGTCACCGCCGCCCGCGATGCCTGCATCCACGATGCCATTGCCAGCCGGGTCGGTGGCTACGACAGCATGATCGAAGAAGGCGGCAACAACTTCAGCGGCGGGCAAAGGCAACGCCTGGAAATTGCCAGAGCATTGGCGGGTAACCCGCGCATCCTGGTGCTGGATGAGGCCACCTCGGCGCTCGACGCCCTGACCGAACAGGCGATTGATGAAAATATCCGCCGGCGTGGCTGCAGCTGCATGATCGTGGCCCACCGCCTCTCCACCATTCGCGACTGCGACGAAATCATCGTGATGGAGCGCGGCAAGGTTGTCGAGCGAGGCACGCATGAGTCGCTCTATGCACTTGGCGGCGTCTACCGTCGCTTACTTGATGTGGCCTCATGATAGAAAACCAGAACGAACCCAAAGCCAGGCAGGTCGCCTGGTTGCTCAACGGCGTCTCGACAGCCTGGCAGGTCACGCAAGGCAGTGTTGATATTTTTGCCGTCAAGCCCAGGCCTGACTCGCCCGATGGCGCCCGCCATCACCTGTTGCGCCTGGCCAGCGGCCAGGTCTTTTCGGGCTTGGGCCCGGCAGCCCTTGATCACGGGATTCGTCTGCTGGCCGTCCCCTTGCCGGCGGCCGTCTGGCATGAAACAGGCACGATCAACGAACTGCTCGATGCCCCCGATTCCGACCCCAGTACAGGCGCTGACCTGCAAACCGGCGTGCGCCAATGGCTGGCTCAAATACAGGCCGGCGCCAGTGAGCTCGACCGCCAGACGTTGGCCCTAAAGTCCATCGACTGGCCACTGATCTTCAAAGCAGCCTTGGACAGGCTTGCGATTGAACTGACCGCGTCCGAGCAGCATGAACAGCAGTTGCTCAAAGCCAAAAAACAGGCGGATACCCGCGGCTTTGAGCAAAGCTTGAACCTGCTTTCATCGCTGGTGCAGAGCAAGGCCCACAGTGCGGCAAGCGTGGCATCAGGTGACGCCATCACCCAGGCCTGCCAGAAAGTGATGCAGGCAAGCGGGATCAAGACCCGTCTGAAACGGCCTGATGCCATGGTCGACGGGCGGGCATTGCTGGAATCATTTGCCAGCCAGGCCCATGTCATGTTCAGGGTGGTAGCGCTGGGCGGCGACGAATGGCACCGCAGCAATTCAGGCCCCTTGTTGGCGTTCATGAAAGATTCCGGTGAGCCCGTCGCCCTGCTGCCGGCCATGGAATCGGGCTACTGGCTCTGGCGCACAGACAGCCAGAGCCCGCAACGGCTCAGCAGCAAGGATGCCAGCGGGCTCGAAGCGGTTGCCTACATGTTTTTCCGCAGCCTGCCCAACCACGCCCTGGGCCTCAAAGACCTGATCAGATTCGCCGCTTGGGACAGCGGCCTCGATCTGGCAAGAATCATTGGGCTGGGGGTTCTTGGCGGACTGCTCGGCATGTTGACCCCCTACGCCACCGGCTTGTTGATCGACAGCGTGATTCCCGATGCTGAAGTCGGCCAACTGATGCAACTGATGCTGATGCTGGTGGCCGCGGCCATTGGCGTCAGTGCCTTCGAACTGACCCGGTCGATCGGCCTGCTACGACTCAACAGCAACATCGGCAACGCCGCGCAAACGGCAGTGATTCACCGGCTGCTCTTTCTACCGGCGCCCTTCTTTCGCAAGTACTCGTCGGGTGATCTGGCACAACGCGCTTTTGGCATCTCGGGCATTTTAAACGGTATAAGCAACCTGGCCCAGCAGGCCCTGCTGAGCTGGGTATTTTGCCTGTTCAGCTACGTTTACCTGTTCATCATCGACTGGAAACTGGCCTTGGCTGCCAGCGGCCTGGTGCTGATTTCCTTGCTGGCTACGCTCGCCATGAGCTTATGGCGGCTGCCGCTGGAGCGGCAAATGTTGCAAGTGGCAGGCGATATTTCAGGCCTGGTGTTCCAGTTGCTGGGCGGCATCTCGAAAATTCGCGCCAATGGTGCCGAAAAACGCGCCTTTACCTTGTGGGCCGAGAAATTTTCACAGCAAAAGCAACTCGACTTCAAACTGAGCCACGGCGGGAACCTGCTCACATCGTTCAACGCCGGTTTTGCGGTGATTTCGACCATGGTCTTGTTCACCATCACCGCCTATTGGGTGCCGACCATGCATCCCGGCAGCTACATCGCCTTCAGCTCTGCCTTTGGCCAGTTTTTCGGCGCCACCTTGGGGCTGACTGCTGCCTTGCTCGGCTCGCTGGACATCTTGCCGACCTACGAGCGATCCAAAGCCGTGATGGAAGCCCTGCCAGAGATCAATGACGACAAAGGTGCGCCCGGCGATCTGACCGGTGCCATTGATATCAGCCATGTCACTTTCCGCTACCTGGCCGATGGACCGACGGTGCTGAACGACATCACCCTGCAGATCAAGGCCGGCGAATTTGTCGCCTTTGTCGGCGCCTCGGGATCTGGCAAATCGACCTTGTTGCGCCTGCTGCTCGGCTTTGAACAACTCGAATCCGGTGCGATTTACTACGACGGCCAGGACCTTTCCAGCCTGGACATCACCTTGGTACGGCGCCAACTCGGCGTTGTCCTGCAAAACGGGCAATTGATGCCGGGCGATATTTTCACAAATATCGTGGGATCCGCACCGCTGAACATGGAAGATGCCATGGAGGCCGCCCGCATGGCCGGCCTCGATGAAGACATCAAGGCGATGCCGATGGGTTTGCACACCGTCATCGCTGAAGGGGCTGGCACCATTTCGGGCGGGCAGCGTCAACGCCTGATGATTGCCCGGGCCCTGGTCAAGAAACCCAAAATCCTGTTCTTTGATGAAGCAACCAGCGCCCTTGACAACCAGACCCAGGCACAAGTCGGTCGCAGCGTGGAGCAATTGAAGGCCAGCCGCGTGGTGATTGCCCACCGGCTGTCGACCATCGTCAAAGCCGACATGATCTATGTGATGGAAAAAGGCTCGATCGTTGAACAGGGCAGTTATCAGCAATTGATGACGCTGGATGGCCATTTCGCCGACCTCGTGCGCCGCCAGTTGGTCTAAACAAGGGCAATGGGCTGCCCTTGGCTCGACATCCCGGACTGAAGCAGCGAGTCAAGCCGGTACTGCAACCGATCGGGCCCATCGGTTCATGTGTCAAAGCCCTGGGGCGCCCTGCTCTGCCCTGGCAACTTTCGCTAGGCCCCAGGCCTGTTCGAGCAAGCGGCCTTGATCGATCACCAGCTCTTCCAAAGTAAAACAGGTCAGCAAGCCGAGCAATGCATATTTTTGCTGCTGGCTTTGCAATTCACTCAGATGCTGCCGGTTGAACCGTTCAAGCCCTTCAGCAGCAGCCTTGACAAGACCTTGCAGAATCACCACCGCCCCCGCTGAGAGCGGCGGCGAACCCAGGTAATTCTCCAACCTGCCACCAGCCCGGTAAGCCGGAAACGATTCAAGCCCGACAAAATGGAGAAACCAATCCGCTCGGTAAGCGTTGCCATTCGCGCCGACAATGCCCTGGTAATCGGCAATCAACTCGTCCAGCGCATTGTTGCGCATGCTGCCAAACATCCTGCGGGTGAAATAATGGCAGGCTTCATGCTCAAGACGCAGCACCAATGAGCGCATCAGCCAGTCGGCTTCTGTCAAACCCAAGGCGGCTGCCGGCACGGCACTGTAAGCGCCACGGCTCAGCAGAATGAAGCGATCCTGATACAGCGATTTCTGCGGAATCAGGCATTGAAACTCGGCCTGCCAGTCTTCCTCGCTGACCGCCCCGGTCTGCAGCAATGTCCAGGCCTGCCGGTATTGCCGCACCCGATCCCAGTTGTTATAGCCGCCGATGATCACCGCGCCCATCGAATCAGGAATGATTTCGGGCTCATTACGCCGGGTCAATGCTTGTACCAGCATGACGAAATCCGAACGACACCCCGCAATAATGACCGGAATCGCGCCGGCAATCGTC
>CAIJIT010000191.1 GCA_903820745.1 uncultured Burkholderiales bacterium | reverse complement strand
TCATCGAGGTTCTATCGCAGCTTGTGAGTCAGCATGGTGCACCGCGGCACCTAAGGTCAGATAATGGCCCGGAGTTCGTATCGAAAGCTGTCTTGAAATGGCTGGCTGCATCAAATATTGATACGGCGCATATCGATCCAGGTAAGCCTTGGCAGAATGGATTGGACGAGTCATTCAACGGCAAGTTCCGTGATGAGTGCCTGAGCCTAGAGTGGTTCAGGAACCGGATGGAGGCTAAGATAGTGATCGACACGTGGCGTCGGCATTACAACGAGGTCAGGCCACACTCAAGCCATGGGTATCTGACTCCGGCTGAGTTTAAGACGTTAGAGTTCGAGAAGAGGAAATCATCAACCAACCAATGCGGGGCCAATCTCTAGCAATGGATGGTCCGAAGAAAGCCGGCAGGTCAATCTCAAGGCAGGTCAGTGATCGCACCTAACTCAACACTTAACACGACAGTGGCTCGCGGGCTGATCTTGGGGAACTCGGTTGCAACCGATGTCAGCCGTGAAGTCTGACTTGGTGGATGCTAGCGCCTGCGCTGCAAAGCGATCTAGACCAACTCCCGTAGATAAGACATTCTGACCGCTTCATACTTGCTGGACCGATGTCGGTGATCGGCCTCTACTCATCATTGCTACTGGTCTTATTGAGTGGTTAAGCCGCTAACGCGCCTAATTCGACCATTCTTAGCATCGCGGATGTATAGGTTTCCATTTCCATCAAAGGATAGGTGCGTCGGGCCGTTCAGTTTTGCGCTTGCTGGCGCGCCGCCATCACCCGCAAATCCTGCTGACCCATCGCCTACTACAGTGCTGATGACGCCACCTGGCGTTACGCGTCGGATAACATTATTCCCAAACTCGGAAATGTATAGATTGCCTTTTGCATCAAATGATAAACCAAAAGGTGCGTTCAAACTTGCGTTGATTGCTTGAGCGCCATCTCCCGAGTAACCAATAGCGCCGTTGCCAACGACAGTATTAATTACACCGTTCGCATCTATTTTTCTTACTCTGTGATTCAGCGTATCGGCCACGTAGACATTGCCGGCAACATCAGTCGCAATTCCAGAAGCACAACTGAAGCTCGCACTAGTTGCCGGACCGCCATCACCGGCAAAACCCGTGACACCATTTCCCGCAAATGGCGTAACGGTACCGTCGATTGCAATGCGCTGGATAATCGCACCGTTAGTGATCCATGTATTAACCATTTGCAAGGTCCAGTCGCCGCACAAGCCGCCACCTACGTACACGTTACCCGCTAAGTCGGTTGCCAGCGCGCTTGGCGTTCTTAACGAAGTGGCGTAACTCGCGACAACACCATTTGTGGTAATTTTTCTCACCGTACCGGAAGGTTGATCTGCGATGAAGATGTCGCCAGTCTGATTAAGCGCAATAGCCGTTGCTTCACCCAGAGTTGCATTGATAGCAAGTCCACCATCCCCCGATATGGTGCCGTCACCGTCGGTTCCCATGATGGTCGTCAGGTAGCCTGCTGTGTTGATTTTCCTAACGCGTCCACCAGTATCTGCGAAATACACATTGCCCGCCGTATCGGCTGCAACACCAACGCGCAGGTTATCGATTGGAAAAAAGTTACTTGCGAGGTCGCCATCAGCGGCTCCGACGCCTGCTAGTGTTTTTAACACCCCACCCGTAACTTCTCGGATTCTGTGGGCTCCTCCCTCGGTGAAAAACAAATTAGATGCTGAATCAACGACGACATCGAAGGGTGACGCCATCGCAGCTCCGGCCGCTGGCAAGCCATCTACAGTGAAGCCCAACACGCCACCGCCATAAGGTCTAGTTGCCTCGCCCGTTGGCGAAAACTTTACAATACTAGGCGTCCCATAGTCTGCCGTATAAAGGTTGCCAGCGGCATCAATGCTTAGTCCTTCGAAGCTCCAAGACATATTCAGCGAATTGAGCGTGACGGCAACGGTTGCGCCTGCGGGAAGCTTTCTTAGTAAATAATCGATCCAATACAAATTCCCTGCATTGTCGACCGCAATGCCTAGCGGCCAAGAGTTTTCCGTGCCGCCAACTGATGTAATGACTCCGTTAGATACCTTGCGGATCACTCCATTACCGCTGTCCGCAATGTAGAGCGTCGTGCTGTTTGGATCTAAGGCAAGATAATAAGGCTCAAAAAGCTGCGCAGCCACCGCTAGGCCGTTGTCCCCGGTGTATCCGGGGACTCCGGTTCCGGCCACCGTTGAAATGAGGCCTGTGTTAGCCGTGACTTTTCGGACCACGCAAAAAGTTGTGTCGGAAAAATAAACATTGCTGGAAGAATCGACTTGGATACCCGTCACACGCCCGATTGGAGCATCAATGGCAGGGCCGCCGTCGCCGGCGTATCCAGCCGATCCGGTGCCGGCAACTGCGGCAATCGTTTTTGTCACGGGATCAAACTTATAAACCGTGAAGTCAGTGCCGAAATAGACCGTGCCCCCAGGACCTAACGCAATGGGCCATGGCATTCCAATATTCGAACTTGCTGCTACCGGCGTGCGATAAGCCGACCTACCGGCGATGCTCGTAATCTGTGCCGGTGGCGTTGACGCATAGCAGCCTGGATTCAGCGCATACCAGTCGGCTGATGTGCTGATTGGGTTTGAGCTGTAGTAGGGCGCCGTTGACGAATTGATCGACTTAAGAGCTAGGTACATGCAGGTACCTGAACCGCTTGTTACGGTAATTAATGATCCTTGACTGTAAGAGCCAGGCGCCCATGCACCAGCAAAACTAAGACCAACGGATGCACCCGTGGGGCCTGCTATTCCCGCGCTGCCGGCGGGACCAGTTGCACCCGTAGCTCCACGCGGCACAGTGAAATTGAGCACTGCGGCAGAACTCGTTCCGCTGTTGGTCACAGACGCAGAAGAACCTGCTTCTCCCGTTGTCGTGCTGCCAACCTCAACCGTAGCCGCTGTACCAGTAAGCCCCGCCGCTCCGGCGGGTCCTACGGTGCCTGCTGCGCCTGTCGCTCCGATACCAGTTGCACCTGTGACTCCAGTTGGTCCTGTAGCGCCCTGGCCGACCAGTAAATTCCAGTAGGCGCCAACGACGTCAGCTGTCGGGTTCTGGTTCGTATTGGGGTTTACAGCGATATATCCTGAACCGTTAAGTGCGACCAAGTCGTTTGCGGCGT
>CAIJIT010000190.1 GCA_903820745.1 uncultured Burkholderiales bacterium | reverse complement strand
GGTGATCCGGCAAAAGCTGGTGGCCCAAGGCGTCGACCCGGTCACCGGTAGCCCCGAAGAATTCGGCCAATTCATCCGCAAGGAAACCCGCTACTGGGCCGAGTTGATCAAGAAGGCGAAGGTGGAGTTGAACTGATTCAGTCGGGCCGTGCTGGCGGGGCAGCCGACAGGGCGCCAAGCAGGATCAGCAGGGCCGGAGGTCCATCCCCGCTCACCAATTCCCGAGGTGCCAAAGAATCGAAATAAGACTGCGTCCGACCTTCCCTATCATGGATTACAGCGGTAGTACACTGTTCTTTCGAAAATCTTAAACTGGAGACTAGTTGATGATCAAAATTAGTATTATGTACCCCAACAACCCAGGGGCTAGATTCGACCACGACTACTACCGCGATCAACATATGCCTATGGTGAAAACTCTGATGGGCGAAAGTTGTAAGTCGTACACAGTTGACAAGGGGCTGTCGGGTGGCTCGCCAAGAGCGCCCGCCACATATATTGGTATGTGCCACATCTTTTGCCAATCAGTTGAAACCTTTCAGGCCGGCTTTGGTCCAAATGCCAAGGCGATCATGGCTGACATCCCAAACTACACCGACCAAACTCCAGTCGTTCAGATCAGCGAAGTTGTTGTCGGGTAAAAGCTGGCATTGTGCGGTTAAAGCATGCGAGGCTGAATTGAAACGTCTCGATTGATGATGTAAGCATTCCCAGGATTTGAAATGTAGTTCGATCCACCTCTTCGAGACACCATGCAAAACGCACAAAAGTTTTATATCGACGGCCAATGGGTCGAGCCGCACAGCAAGCAGACCCTGGCGGTGCTGAACCCGGCCACCGAAGCGGTGATCGCCAGCATCGCCATCGGTGACGCAGTCGATGCAGATCGAGCGGTCGCAGCGGCCCGGCGCGCCTTTGCCAGTTACTCTCAAACCACAATCGAGGAGCGCACGGCCCTGCTCGAGCGCGTCATTGCCGTTTACAAGACGCGCCTGCCGGAACTCGCCAGCACGGTGTCACAGGAAATGGGAGCGCCGATCGCCCTAGCCACAGCAGCGCAGGCACCAGCAGGACTGGGACACCTGATCCAGGCGCTTAAGGCATTGAAATCCTTTGAGTGGGAAAAGGATGTGGGTCGCAGCCGAATCGTGCACGAACCGATTGGTGTCTGCGCCCTGATCACACCATGGAACTGGCCTCTGAATCAGATCGCCGCCAAGGTCGGCCCGGCGCTGGCGGCGGGCTGCACGATGGTGCTCAAGCCGAGTGAAGTGGCGCCGCTCAACGCCATCTTGTTCGCCGAAATTCTGCACGAGGCCGGTGTGCCGCCAGGCGTTTTCAACCTGGTCAATGGCGACGGTCCGGGTGTTGGCACCAAACTCTCGACGCACCCTGAAGTCGATATGGTGTCGATCACCGGCTCGACCCGGGCCGGCGTGTTGGTGGCACAGAATGCGGCGCCGACTGTCAAGCGCGTGAGTCAAGAACTAGGCGGCAAATCAGCCAACATCGTGCTAGCCGACGCTGACTTCCAGAAGGCGATTTCAGTTGGCGTTTTTTCCTGCACCTCTAACAGCGGCCAGTCCTGCAATGCGCCGACACGCATGCTGGTGCCGCTAGCGCGCATGGATGAGGCCGCCGCGATTGCGCGCAGCACTGCGCTCTCGGTCAAGGTTGGTGACCCGACCCAGGCCGATACCAAGGCGGGGCCGGTCGTCTCCCAACTACAGTGGGACAAGATCCAAGCACTGATAAAAAAAGGCATCGAAGAAGGCGCCAAACTCGAATGCGGCGGCCCCGGCCTGCCCGAGGACCTGAACGTGGGCTATTTCGTCAAGCCCACGGTCTTCTCCCATGTCACAAACCAGATGACGATTGCGCGCGAAGAAATCTTCGGGCCGGTCCTGGTCATCATCGGTTACAGCGATGAAGCCGATGCCATCTGCATCGCCAACGACACACCCTACGGCCTGTCGGGCTACGTGCAATCAGGCGACATCGAACACGCACGTAAGGTAGCGCGGCAAATCCGCGCCGGCAACGTCCACCTGAACGGCGCTGGTGTCGATCCAGCCTCCCCCTTCGGCGGCTTCAAGCAGTCCGGCAATGGTCGCGAGTTCAGCGTCTGGGGGCTTGCAGAGTTTCTGGAGACCAAGGCGATCCTGGGCTATCACAGCGCCTGACGTTCAATTGACCAGGGCCGCGTGGCCCTGGTGAAGTTCATCAGCCCAGAGTAATTTGGGTCTGACGCTGGCCGTCACTTGGGCAACATCTATTCATTGATTGCCGACTGGACCATTCCCAACCCTTCCAGTGCGAGGCCGTATCCAAGCAAGTCGTGCATTCGCTGCTTTAAATCTTGAGTCAGCAACACACGCGTGTAGCGCCGAAGCAGGGGTGGCCGCTGCATCAACTGCCGCGCGAGTTCCCAGGCACGTGGCAACAGGTCTTTTCCTGCCAATACCTCGTTCACCAAACCAAGTTCCTTTGCCTCGCGTGCATTGAGTATCTGCCCGGTAAGGAGAAAATAACGGCCGCGGTTGAGTCCCATCAGCAGCGGAAAGACAACATGCACGCCGTCACCTGGTACCAGACCACCATTGAAATGCGCAGAGTCTTGAATCGTTACTTCTTCTGATGCGAGCACGATGTCGCACATCAGAGGGATCTCGGCGTGACGCACCGCCGGCCCGTTGATTGCTGCAATAACCGGCACCTCGATATTGAGGAGGTTCATCAGGAGATGCTTACCCTCCCAATACCATGTGCGGTCATATTCATCTGGGGTGGACGATTTACTATGTCCGCCCGTCCCGCCGAATTGCACCGCCGGGCCAGCGTACTCGGCCCCGGTGCCGGTTAGGATAATTATTTCGTTTTCGCGGTCGCGGCCAGCATCAAGAAAAGCTTGTTCCTGGTGCATGTGTGCGACTTTGCTCCATCGCAATGGACCACCATCGGTGTGAAACTGCATCTCGAGAATTCCCCCTTCTCGGCGCATGTTTATTGTTTCGTATTTTTTTGAGTACTGGTCGAAGGTAGACATTTATTTTTTCCTGGTTTTTGCTTCATTGCTTATCTAATGCGGTATCCATGTACTTATGTTTTGCACCCGATCCCGAGGCATAAGGTGCCCGGGGAAGTTTAGCTGCGATGTGTGTCCCTGTCCAACTCGCGTCTTGTCCAACGTGGTGAGCGTGGTTTTGGATGACCTCATCGATATTGGTGAATCGGCGTGTTGGGTTGCACCCGCTAGGCAGGCATCCCGTTTAAGGATGCTCTGCATAAATTAACGCGAGTGTGTGCAGGGCGGGCCGGAATGGGATCCAAGGCCGCAAGCCGCCCGAGGCCGCGATAGCACAAGCGGTGAGGGGTTATGCAGAGCATCCTGAAGAGCGCGCGCAAGGCAACGTACCCGATGCGGCTCCATATTCCACCGGGCGTTCGCTGTTGCCAGCACATTGGACAGCAGATGTGCCATTTATCAGCGGCGACTTGCCTGACATTCTGTACGAGCCATAACGGCATGCGCCTGCAGAATCCGGCCGATGAGTTTCGCTATCACTATGGTCGCGCCAAGGTCAGGGTCACCATTATGTGGATGGCACGCACGCTTTTTTCACGGGTCGCGCAAACTGGCCAGTTTCAGTGCCACTGGCGCGCCATGCGTAAAAATCGAGGTGCTCAGAATGGCGGCGTGAGGGCCGGCCAAACAAGACACGGACAATCTACATGCTAACAAACCGGACACCTCGAGTTTCGCCTGACAACTCGAATCATTGACGATGTACCATGCAAACATTCTTGGGTAGCAGATCATTGATTCAGGTTGGAGAGAGTAAATGAATATTGGTATCGCCGGCACTGGGCGCATGGGCAACGCCATCGCAATGCGCCTTTTAAGCTTGGGGCACCAGGTGACTGTCTGGAATCGGACGTTTTCCAAAGTACAAGTGGCGCTTGATGCCGGTGCATCGCTCGCCTCAACCCCAGCGCAACTCGCATCGCGAGTGGACGTAATCATTACGATACTTACCAACGCTGAAGCGATCGAGGCGGTGTACTACGACAGGGACGGCCTCCTCGCCGCAGATGTGACGGGGAAGTTGTTTCTCGAGATGAGCACAGTTCGTCCAGAGACCGAGCGCGCTTTGGCCAAACGCGTGATGGAAAAACATGCCCAGTTGGTCGAATGTCCGGTCGGAGGAACAGTGACCCCGGCCAGAGAGGGGAAACTGTTTAGCTTGGTTGGTGCGGATTCGCAATCATTGGCTCGGGCAATGCCACTGCTCGAACAGATGTGTCGCCGTATCGAGCATGTCGGGCCAGTTGGCGCCGGTTCGGCAATGAAGCTGGCAATCAATCTGCCGTTGATCGTCTTCTGGCAGGCGTTTGGTGAGGCTGTTTCACTCACCAAGCAGCTTGGCATCGAACCTGCGCGATTGGTGGAAATTTTCGCTGATACCGCAGGTGCCGCGGCCGTGCTGAAGAGCCGTAGCGCGGCAGTTATAAAAGCGTTGGTTGGAGAGGACACCGGTCCTGCGGCCTTCGATATGGATGCCATGCGTAAGGATCTGCGAACGATGCTTGAAGAGGGAGACGAATTAGGCGTTCAGTTGCCTGCTGCGTCTGCTGTACTCGAGTCATTCAATCGCTTTTCCGCCGACGGTCAAGGTGGCATTGACGGGGTGCGCATACCAGCCTGGGTGAGCCGTTAGTGCCCGACGATGGCATATCGACTGCCCTAAGTCTTTATGCGTCACAAACGTAGACGTAAGTTCACCGAGTTGCACTGCGGGCAATGTCCCGGTGCGATTGCGAGGGCGGCTCCTGGTTCAAAACGCAATGTTGTGATCGAGTATGTGACGTGGCGCTGCACTCGCAGCGCGGCCCCGAGGGACGTAATCCTTGGCAATGAGAGGCTTGGCGATTTGCGCGGGACGAAGTTTTTACCACCGACATCACTGCCGGGATTGAGTCGCAGTGCCATCGGGATGCCGGAAGCCACAATGCTCGATGTTGCAGGGTGATGAAAGCCACGCCAGCCGTGTCTTTCATGGTGACCCAGTCCCAAATCCTGCTTCAAGTCCTGGCCATCGCGCTCGACGGTCCATCGCATGTGCGCGACATGTGCCAGCTCTTTAAATACTGTCGCCGTTGGCAGTTTGAATAGCTAGTATTTCTCTGGCTCAGCCAAGTCGGCGGACAACTCGATGAGCCGTCATTGCTCAGGAAGCAGCCGGGCATTTCCGCCATTGATTCTTGATCGAACTAGGTGCTGCAATGATGGTGGCGTCCACTACCGGATTGAGCAGCAGCCCTCTTCGAATCGGCAACTCATTGACGACGACCAGAATTTGCATAGCTTTTTTTTTCCACGCCGTGGCAGAAGCTCAGAACGGTCGACTCATCGGGCAGGTGGTCAAACGCATACACCTGGGCAAACTCTCGATAGATCGGCATATCGAAGAAAGCCTCCTCCATGGCCAAGTCACTCAGAGTGAACTATTGCTGAATGAAGTGCGCCCGCAGCATCGCCGCCAGGGAAAACGGCGGCCGACCGGTGCGGAAATTCGCATAAAACAGCCCGCTCATCTCGACGAGCGCCTTCCAAGGAAGATCCAATATTTTTCAGCTCGGATCACGAGCGCGCGATATAGGGTTTCCACGCCTAGGAAAAGATTGCCCCCCCCCTACTATCGGCGCTGACAGGGATCCAGCAGTGGCTCAATGTCTTGAATATAAAAGAGCAAAGGCAAAGGCAGCCATTAAGTAGCAGGAGACTATCTATGTATTTCTTTTATCGAATTGGACATTGGTTCGTCGCGATTTTAGCGATGGTTGGCATTTCGACTTCTGCCATGGCAGAGCCAGGCGTCACGGATACCGAGATCGTCATCGGAATGTTCGCGCCGTTGTCGGGCCCACTTGTATCGTATGGGATCGACCCAGCTGGGCTCGCGCAGTTGCTGTATGAGCAAGTGAATCAAAAGGGCGGAATTCACGGGCGCAAGATTCGGGTTGTCATGGAAGACGACAAGTGTCAGGCGACCCCACTTGTTGCCGCCGTCAAGAAACTAGTTACGGTCGACAACGTATTTATCCTTCATGGGGGTTCATGTACAGCTCCTGTGACAGCCTCGCAAGAGTTCATAACACGCGAGAAGGTTCCCTTGGTCATGCTCGTTGCAGCGGGTGACGCTGGCGTGTTTCCACCGATCCGTTACATGTTTGGGTCGTTCCAGGGTACGCAAAGAGTGTTCGCTGCGGCGCTGACAGAATTTGCGATCAAGGAACTTAAGTCCAAGCGTCTAGCAGTCATCGTTCACGACGATGAATATGGCAATGCCAGCCTGGCTACCATCAAGGCACTAGTAGCGCGCGCCGGTATTGAAATTGTTGCGGTTGAGCGGATTCCGCTGAACATTACTGATGCGACCGCACCGATGCTGAATATTCGCGCGGCAAAGCCTGACGCGATTTTATCGGGCGCATATCCAGCACCAGCGGCTTTGGTTACCCAGAAGTACGGGGAATATGGCATGTCGGCGACACCCATGTTATTGATGGAACAGGGTATTCCAACGGCGTCTGTATTCGCGAAAAATGTCGGTGACGACTCAGCATTACGTAACTTTTATCACTCTTGGCCATACAACGACGTGGGTGACGATGCGCTACGTCTGAAGTGGAACAATATGTACAAGGCGCGCTATCCCGGCCGCGAGCCTGGGGGGTTCATGATTGTCGGTGTTCCGTCAACCGTGGCAATCATTGCGGCGCTTGAAAAGATCGGCAGAAACCTGACACGCGAAAAATTTGTAGAGGCACTGGAAACAGTGGATATCAAGCATGAGGTGATGGTCGGTCAAATAAAATTTGGGCCAGGTCGCCGCGATGCCGTACGCGATAACGTGGTCATCAAATTTGATGGCAAGACGCAAAAGGTGATGCCAGGTATTTACACCTGGAACGGCAAGGATGGTAATTAGCAAATCCCAGGAATTGCGACATCGTCTTCGGACCATAAAAAATGTCACCAGTCATACTGCAAGCTATCGCCAGCGGCTTGGTAAGCGGATGCGTTTACGCGCTCGTCTCCCTGTCGCTGGTGATTGTCTACAAGTCGGTTGACCTGCTGAACTTTGGCGGTGGTGAGTTGGTTATGGCGGGCGCATACATCGGCTTGCTGTTAGCGGTCTACTTCGGTTTGAGTTACACGCTAATCTTCCCTCTTGTGATTCTGTTTGGCTTCGCAGTAGGTGTGCTGTTTGACCGAATCATATTGAACCGCATCCGTATCCGTGGTCATGTCGGCCAAGCTGCTGTTGTGCCTATGGTTGTTGCGACGCTCGGTCTCTCCTCCATGCTGAAAGGTGCTGTGCGCGTTGTCCCATATGCCCAAGAGCCGCGGAGACTTGAGCCGCTCTGGCGCGGTGATCCGCTGTTCATTGGTAACGTATCGCTGCAGTGGCAGGACGTCGGGATTGTGGCAATGACCACGCTGATCATGCTGGGTTTGTGGCTATTTTTTCGCTACACGATGCTTGGCAAGGGTCTGCGAGCTATCAGCCAGAGTCCCCGTGCCGCAGCCTTGGTCGGGATGCCAGTTGCAAAATTTCGAATGGCTGTGTGGGGACTTTCGACGGCCATGGC
>CAIJIT010000189.1 GCA_903820745.1 uncultured Burkholderiales bacterium | reverse complement strand
GAGAGCCCGTCATTCCGCGTGCAGTCTGGTCCTGAATCAGGCCGGCTGTCCGGTTGAGCTCGATGGCAGATAGCCTTAAAAGGAGCGCACCATGGCGCTAGTAAAGAAGATCTCCCCCATCAAAGCAAGCACCGTTGCTGAACTTGGCAAGGCCTCCGCCACTTCGACGCGTGACGCCGAAGCCCAGCGCAAGCGGGCGCGCACGCTGGCCAAGCAGCAGCAAGCCGCAGAGCGAATTGCTTCGGCAACCGCCGAGCTCAGCTCGGGTATCGACCTTGCTACAGTTGCTGCCGAGCAGATGAAGCGCGCGTCGGATCAGATCGCCACCGGTGCCGCAGAAGCCTCAGGCGCAGCGCAAGTCTCGCTGGCAGCGCTCAAGCAGGTGGAGGGTGCGATTGCACGCCAGTTGCAGAATGCCGACATCAGCCAGACCAAGGCAGAAGCGATCCAGGGCCTGGTGGCGCAGATCAACGGGGAAGTCGCCACACTGGTTCTCAACGTCAGCACTGCTGCCGACCGACAGAGCGCTTCAGTCACGATGGTGGTCGAGCTCGAAAAGCAAGCCGCCAACATTGGCGACATCGTCAAGGCCGTGGCGCGCATTGCTGACCAGACGAATCTGCTGGCCTTGAATGCCGCGATTGAAGCGGCCCGCGCCGGCCAGCATGGCAAGGGCTTTGCTGTCGTCGCCGATGAAGTGCGCACCCTGGCCGAGACCTCGGAGAAAAGCGCCAAACAGATTCAGGACCTGGTCGGTCAGATCCAGCAAGAAGTCAAGGTGATTGCCGAAGGCATGGGGACCTCGGTAGAGCGTGTGCTGAGCGAAGTTGAAAACGGCAAGAAGATCACCCTTCAGCTTGAGCAAATCAGGATTGATGCAATTGAAATCGTGCGTGGTGTGCGTGAGATCGCCGTCGGGGCACAACAATCGACCAATGCAGCCAAGCAGGCCTTGCGCGGATCTGAAGACATTGCCGCCGCCGCTGAAGAACAGTCAGCTGCCGCTGAAGAATCAGCCAAGACGGTGGACCAGCAGAGCCAGGCGCTGGCGGAAAGCATGCAGGGTTCACAAAGCCTGGCAGAGTTGTCCGAAGATTTGAAGAACTCGACCGACGTGGCAAAGAGTGCTGAAGAGGTCGCTTCCGCGGCTGAACAGTTGTCGTCCGGCGTGCAGGAGATCACCCGCTCGGGCGCACAGATCATGGCCGCGCTGGACCAGATCCTGAAGGGCGCACAAGTCCAGTCCGCCGGCACCGAAGAAGTGGCTGCCGCCATCGGACAAATTGAAAAAGGCACTGAAATCGCGCAAAAACTGGGCAAGGCCAGTGGCGAAAAAGTGACTGCCATTCAAACCCTGCTGGGAGTCAACAAAACCAGTATCGACGGCTTGATTACCGGGATTTCACTGTCTGTCGATGCATCGCGTGACAGCCTGAAACAAATCAAGGAGCTTGAACTGGTGTCGCGCCGCATTGACAAGATCGTCGACGCCATCACGACCGTCTCGATTCAAACCAATATGCTGGCCGTGAACGGCTCGATTGAAGCCGCACGGGCAGGGGAATTCGGCAAGGGTTTTGTCGTGGTCGCCACCGACATTCGCAACCTGGCGCATGACTCGGCCGAGAATGCCGACCGCATCAAGGACCTGGTGCGCTCGGTGCAGGACCAGATCGGCATCGTCGGTCGCGACCTGAATGAAATCATGGCCACCGCCTCTGGCGCGGCTGAAAAGGCCAAGACCATCACGGCGAGCCTGATCTCGATCGAGACGGACATGGGCGCGGTGGAAGTCGGCACCAAGGAAATCCTCGTTGCTGCGAATGAAATTGCGGGTGCCATCACGCAAGTCAAGGCAGGCGTGGATCAGATTTCTACGGCGGCCCAGCAGGCTGACAAAGCGGCGACAGAAGCCGCCAACGTGGCCAAACAACAGTCGCAGGCTTCCGAGCAGTTGTCTGCAGCTGTCGAGGAAATTGCCTCGCTGGCCGATGAACTGCAAAGCGCTTGATTTTCATGTTCACGCTCTCAGGAGGCTCTCATGACTATTGAATTGATGGACGACTCGCAGGAGATGTCGAGCGATAGCGCGACGCCAGGGGGCGATGCGGTCTCGGACATGCGCCAATTCGTGACCTTCATCGTTGGCACGGAAGT
>CAIJIT010000188.1 GCA_903820745.1 uncultured Burkholderiales bacterium | reverse complement strand
TGGACCTGCTGGGGGTGTGAGGGTTTGCATGATCGTGATGTGAACGCTGCTCGCAATATCCTGTCAAAGTTCAGAGCCGGCTGCGGACATGCAGCCCCTGTAGAGGGAATCCCCGCCCTTTAGGGCGGGGAGGATGTCAAGCCTGTGATCGGGATCACCGAATTGACTCGGGCAGACAGGCCAATCCATCGCCTCCGCAACCATGTCTGCGCTAAAGTTCCACTGGGTCATCCATGCCAAGGCCCGAACCGGAATCGCCTCGCGTTCGTTGAGTTCGAAATGAACATTCATCAAGCACCCCTTCAAGGTGTCACTTCAAACAGGAGTCCCAGCCGATCGGAGAGGGCGTCAGCGGCCTCCGGAAACTGGTGACTGACCTGGCGTCGAAATGCCCCCTAGTTTTGAGTGGCCCGTGGAGATACACAAGACCCCGAACCGAGGTGCGACTGTTGCGATGCAGGACGAAAAAGGCTCAGGCGCGCGCCGGGTCGGCGCTGTGCTGACGCGTCACAGCCAATTGCAATCCAGCAGCAGCCAATATGGCCAGCAGCGTCTTGATGGTCGGATTTCCCATCGGGCTTAGGGCGCGATAGAGGCTTTCACGCGGCATACCAGCCCGCTCGGCAACCGCGGCCATGCCTTGCGCTTCAGCGATGTGCCGCAGCGCGGCCAGCACCCCCAACTGCCCGCCCGGCAAATACGCTTCTTCCAGCGCGGCAGCCATGTAGGCATCGGCCATGTCAGGGTCAGCCTTGAGCATGGCGACCACCGTTTCTTCATAACTCACATCACGCGGCGAATTCATGGTTTACCCCTTTGCTTCCAATCGTTCAAATACTCAATCGCGCGGCCAATGGCGCGTTCTTGGTCGCCTTTGTCACTTCCGCACAGCAGCAAAACCAGGACGGGCCCTTGTCGGCTGAGGAAGACGCGATAACCTGGCCCATGGTCGATGCGCAGTTCTTGCACCCCGTCACGCAATGGCTTGATGTCGCCAAAGTTACCAGCAGCCACACGGTTTATGCGCACTGCGAGACGAGCTTTGGCTTGCTTGTCTGCCAAGTTTTCCAGCCAATCAGAAAACGGTTTTCTGCCATCTCTTGCTTGGTAGGTGACTGTCTTGATCATTGATTTTGTGAATTATGCGTTACAGACTCTAGGCAGGTCAACGCACCACCATGCGCAGCGCACCCGATGTCGCCTTGGCATCGAACGTCACCCGGGCCTGTTCAAGAATCCACGCTTCGATGCGCTCATGGTGAACGCGCAGCAGGTCGAGCGGGCGCACGGTGTAATGCTTTTCGGCGGTCGCGCTCGGCTTGTGGCCCATCAGTTGCGCCACCACGCCGGCCGGGATTTCGAGCCATTCGGTCAGGCTCTTGAATGACCGGCGCAGGCCGTGAAGGGTCAGTCCATCCAGGCCGGCCACGGCTACTGCGCAGGTATGCGGCTTGTTTGGCGCAGTCAGGCGGCCGGATGCGCTTATCGGGCTTGAGAACACCCATTCATTGCGGCGGGGCAGGGCGGAAAGTAGCTGCCAGACATAGGGCGTCAGCGGGATCGTTCTGTCGCCTTCATCCTTGTCTCGAATGGTCATCCCTTTCCATTGCGTGTTCAGTTCATCCCATCGCAGCGAAAGTACTTCTCCAGGGCGGGCGCCAGTTAACAGCATGACTTACAGAGCGCCGGCAATCATCGGGTTCTGAATCTGGCGCACTGTGTCGGAACCATACCGGCAACTGCTCGCGCAACAAGGTGTCCTTCTTCACACCGGGTTTGCCAAATGCTTCGCGAGCTTTCTTGGTCTTGGCGGGGTTGGCGATCACCAGCAGCGGTGCATAGGCCGGATTCTCTGCGCACCAGCCAAGAAACGCCTTCAACAGATTCCATGCCAGCCGGGACGATGTCCGGCGGGACAATGCCTCTTTAGCGGCCCATGCCTCGATGAATGCGGGGTCAAGCTTCCGCAGCGGCAGCGGCATCAGCGCTGCCAGCGGTCCGGGTTGTGTCGGCTTTTTGCCGCCACCTCGGCGCCCAGATGGCAAACCGCCTGGTTTGGCCTTGTCGATATGGTCCCGCAGATGCAGGGCGCCCCAGTACGGGCTACGCTCGACCAGATAGACGCTCCAGACTTCGCCGACCGTCACCGATGCGGCCTTGTCGGCTTGTGCCAGGAGAGCATCCGCTGTCACCTTGGCGGCGGCTTCGATTTCGGCCTGGGCAATCGCAGCAGCTTTGTCGGCAGCTTGCTTGCGATCAATCTCGCGGGGGTCTGCCTTATCAGTCTTGACCGTGACGGCCAGCGCTCGCGCTTCGGCCTGAGCTTCCGGGATGCTCATCAGCCCGACTCTCCCGAGCGTGCGGCTAATCGCCTGTCCGTTCAACTTGGCCTCGAACACAAAGGACTTCGCGCCGTTCGCCGTCACTCGTACTTTCAGCCCAGTCACATCACTGTCGCGTAGAAATGCTTTCGGTGTACCAGGCGGGCAGACCAGTCGATCGATCAGTCCGTGACTTAATTCATGCGTGACGCTCAAGTCAATTGCAGCGTCCTTTTTGGGTCTTGCCATCACTCACTCCTTTTTCGCCCTACCTGCGCTGTGCCGCCGCCATACCTGCGCTATGCCGCCAAAAATCCCATATTTAGGCGTATTTCAATCAACGCTCTGGATAATAATGTGGTCTAAGAAGTCGTTGTAGACTATTGATTTATAAGTATAAAATGACAAAAATAAACGATTGTATACACTAAAAAATAAGGATTTTTATTCCTGTTGTCGTTGGTTCGAGCATCATCAGCCACCCCAACGATTTTCCTTAGAAAGCAAGACCTTACGGGGTCTTGCTTTGTTTCTGCGGATAACCCGGGGATAAAGCTGCTTCCAGGTGGCCCATTTCGGCATCGTTCTGCCGCCCATCAAGCCACTTTGAATAGGTGCGCTGGAACACCTCGGGGCTGTGCCCGAGTTGCTTTGCACAGAAGCTGTGATTCATCCCCGCCATCAGCATGATGGTCGCGTAGGTGTAGCGCATGTTGTACGGGCGGCGATACCGGATGCCCAGACGTTTGAGCGAGGGTGTCCAGTAGCTGCGCCGGAAAGCGCGCTCGTCGACCCAAGGGATGTTGTAGCGCGGGTCGTTGAAAACAAAGTCACCGCCCAGGAAGGTGTGTTGCTTTTGGCTAGTGATGGCGGCAAAGGCAACGCTGTTGAGCTTGACCGTGGTGCGCACCGTGTTGGTTTTGGTGTTGTCCTTCTGGCGGCCACGCACCACGGCCTCGGCCACCAGCACTGATCGGCTGGCCAGATCCACATTGGCCCATCGCAGGCCAAAAATCTCGGATGTGCGCATACCGGCCCACATTCAGATTTCCCCAAAATTTGCAGCTTGGCCTGGGTGTCTGGTGGCCAGGTTTGAACGGGGTCAGATCGCCCAAAACACGTGCCATACTTGGCCTCAGGCGGTTGAATTTCCTATCCGCGGCCCTGTGCGCAACACAACATCGAGAAAATCATCTGGGCCATGACCGGTATTCCGGGTGTGCTCATTCTGTTCGGCGCCTGGCGTGGTCGTCGCAAGACAACATGAATCCAATGGAGACTTTCCGCATGAACGCTTTCCGTATTCCCTTGTTCGCCGGCCTCGGCCTTGCGTTTTCGATGGTCGCGACCCAGGCCCAGACCCTGCTGCTGCGCGAGCCCAGCCTGTCCAGCGACAGCATTGCCTTTGTTTACGCCGGTGATATCTGGGTCGCCGACCGCCAGGGCCAGCAACCGCGCCAGCTGACCACGCACGCAGCCAGCGAATTTGCGCCTAAGTTCTCGCCCGATGGACGCTGGATCGCCTTTTCGGCCAACTACGACAATAACACCGATGTCTACGTGATCCCGGTGCAGGGCGGCACGCCGCGCCGACTGACCTGGCACCCGGGCGCCGATACGATCAACGGCTGGAGCGCCGATGGCAAGCGGGTGCTCTTTGCCAGCAACCGCGAGGTAGCCAATGGCCGCAGCAACCATCTGTACGAAGTGCCTGTAGATGGCGGCCCCGAGCGCAAGGTGATGCAGGCGCTGGCCTTTGAGGGGGCCTGGGCCGCCGACGGCGAGCGCCTGGCCTATCGGCCCTACGGCAAGGCCTATCAGGGCGTCAGCGGCTGGCGCCAGAGCCGTGGCGGCACGACGCCGCCCATCTGGATTCTCAATACCAAGACCAACCAGCTGGATAAGATCCCACACGAGAACGCCAGCGACAACACGCCGATGTGGGTCGGCGACGAGGTCGTTTTCATCTCCGACCGCAAGGACCACGCGGCCAATCTGTTCGCGTACAACAGCAAGACCAAGGCGCTACGTCAACTGACCCGCGAGACGGTGTGGGATATCCGCAATGCATCGGTGCAGGGCCAGACCGTCATCTACGAGGCCGGTGGGGCGCTGAAGACCCTGGACCTGGCCAGCGGCAAGACGGCGCAGCTCAACATCGCGCTGAACGCCAACACGCCGCAGACCCGTGTGCAGTGGAAGGACCTGAGCAAGACCGTCACCTCGGTGCAACTCTCGGCCACCGGCAAGCGGGTGCTGGTCAGTGCACGCGGCGAGGTCTTCACGGTGCCGGCCAAGGAGGGCTATGGCTCGGTACGCAACCTGACCCAGACCGCCGGGCTGCGCGAGAAGGACGCGCTGTGGAGCCCTGACGGCAAACGCGTTGCCTTCATCGCCCAGACCGAGGCCAATGTGCGCCGGCATGAGTTGGTGCTGGTGGACCAGTCAGGGCAGGGCGCGCGCGAACATCATGCGCTCGCCGAGGGCTACTTCACGCTCTTGGACTGGGCTCCTGACGGCAAGACCTTGGTATTGCAGGACAACCACCTGAAGCTGTACGCCTACACGCTGACGACGCGCCAGTTGAAAGTGCTAGACCGCACGCCGCGCCGCGACAACTTCGAGGTCGCTTTCTCGGCCGATAGCCGCTGGCTGGCCTACACGATTCAGGGTGCCAACCACTTTAGCCAGATCCGCCTGTACGACTTCCAGACCGGTCAGCAGTCCGCGCTGAGCGACGGGCTAAGCGATGCGACGAGCCCGGTGTTTGCGCCCAAGGGCGATGTGCTGTACTTCACCGCCTCCGTCAACACCGGCCCCAGCCATGTCGGACTGGACATGTCCACGCAAGAGCGCCCGCGGCGCATGGGCATCTATGCGGCCGTGCTGACGGCTGATGGCAAGTCGCCGCTGGCGCCGCGTGCAGGCGACGAGGAAGGCAAGAAGGCCGATGCCAAATCGGATGCCAAGGCCGCAGCCAAGCCCGACGCGAAGGCTTCGGAACCCGCTGCCGACAGCAAGGCCGACAAACCGCCTGCACCGGTGCGCATCGACCTCGTCGGCCTGCAGCAGCGCCTGATTGCGCTGCCGGTGGCTGAGCGCCGCTATGACAGTCTTGCGGTGGCGTCTGACGGTGCGCTGCTGTATCTGGAGCGCCGCCAGCGTGGCATCAGCAATGAGCCGCCTGAAGCCGACAACGCCGACGTTGGCGAACTCAACCGCTTCGACTTTGAAGAGCGCAAGGCCAAGTCGCTGAAGAGCGGTGTGACCCGTTACACGTTGAGCGCCGACGGCAAGAAGCTGCTCCTGCAATTCCCCAAGGGCAAGCTGGAAGTCGCGGATGCCAACGAGAAGCTGGATGCCAAACCCGTGGACTTGAGCGGTCTGCGCGCGCGCATCGATCCGCGCCAGGAATGGCGCCAGATCTTCGACGAGACCTGGTGGATGGAGCAGGAGTTCTTCTACGACCCCAAGCTGCATGGCCTGGACGCGCAAGCGGTCTATCAACGCTATCTGCCGCTGCTGGCCCATGTGCAGCGACGTGAGGACTTGAACGAGTTGCTGGTCGAGATGATTGGCGAACTGCAGGTCGGCCACAACCGCACCGGCGGTGGTGATGTGCATCAAGAGCCTGCCGTCAGTGTTGGTCTGCTGGGGGTGGATGCCGAGCCGCATCAGGGTCGATGGCGCATCGCCAAGATCTTCAGCGGCGATCGCTGGAACCCCTTCCTGAAGGCGCCGCTGGCGGTGCCGGGCCTGGGCGTCAAGGCGGGCGACTACATCCTCAATGTCAACGGCCAAGAGCTGACGGCGGAGCAGAATTTCTTTGCCGCCTTCGAGAACAGTGTCGGCAAGCAGCTCTCATTGGGCATCGCAGCTTCATCCAAGGGCGATGGCTTGCGCCAGGTGGTGGTCGAGCCGGTGGCGCGCGATGCGGGTCTGCGCCAATGGGACTGGATCGAACACAACCGAGAAGCTGTCGACAAGAAGACCGGCGGCCGCGTCGCCTACGTCTACCTGCCCGATACCGGTGGCAATGGCTACGCCTATTTCAACCGCATGTTCTATGCGCAGAGCGACAAGGAGGCGGTGATTGTCGACGACCGCCGCAACGGCGGCGGCCAGGCGGCCAACTACATCCTCGACGTGCTGGCGCGGCCTTACCTCTCAGGCTGGAAGGACCGCGACGCCTTGATTTACAACACGCCGGGCAGCGCGATCTATGGCCCCAAGGCGATGCTGATCGATCAGGATGCGGGCTCGGGTGGCGACTTCCTGCCCTGGGCGTTCAAGCGCATGGGCCTGGGCCCGCTGATCGGCACGCGCACCTGGGGTGGGCTGATCGGCATCTCGACCAACCCGCCGCTGATCGATGGCGCTTTCCTGAGCGTGCCACATTTCCGTTTCTTCACGCCGGACGGTGAATGGCGGGTCGAGAACGAGGGTGTGGCGCCGGACATCGAGGTCGAACTCGATCCGCTGGCGGTCAACCGTGGCGAAGACAGCCAACTCGACGCCGCGATCGCCAATGTCATGGACCAGCTGAAGCGCTACAAGCCGGTCGACCGCAAGACGGCGCCTGCATCGGCAACGCTGGGTAAGTGATTCTCGCCAAACGACATTGAACCGACAGGAGTTTCGACATGAGGAATCACTTTCTGCTGAGTTGTGCCTTGCTGCTGTGCGGCGTGCAAGCGGCGCTGGCGCAGACGCCCGCCACAAATGCCACTTATGCCGCGCTGCCCAGCGAAACGCCGGAAAAGGTCGTCCCCGCAACCGAGAGCTTGGACTACATCAAGCGCGTCGAGCGGATCACCATGCGTGACGGGGTCAAGCTCAGCACGGTAATCCTGATCCCGAAGGGCGCGAAGAACGCCGCCATCCTGTTGACCCGAACGCCCTACAACGCGGCCGAGCTGACCAGCCACAGCGAGAGCTCGCACCTCGGGGCGCTGCTGCAGGGCTATGACCATGCGGCCGATGTGATCGTCGACGGCGGCTATATCCGCGTGGTGCAGGACATCCGCGGCAAGTACGAGTCCGAGGGCGACTATGTGATGACGCGGCCCTTCCGCGGCCCGCTCAACAGCACGCCGGTGGACCATGCCACCGACACCTACGACACCATCGACTGGCTGGTCAAGAACCTGCCCGAGAGCAATGGCCGGGTGGGCATCATCGGCATCTCGTACAACGGCTTCCTGTCGCTGGCGGCGCTGGTGGACCCGCATCCGGCGCTAAAGGCGGCTGTGCCGATGAACCCGATGGTCGACGGCTGGCGCGGCGACGACTGGTTTCACCATGGTGCCTTCCGCCAGCAGGGCATGGGCTATGTCTACGAACAGGTGGTCACCCGCAAGAACGAAGCGAAGTGGTTCACCAGCCATTACGACGACTACGACATGTTCATGCAGGCCGGATCGGCCGGTGAACTCGGGCGCCAGCGCGGACTGGAGCAGAGCGGCTACTGGCGCAAGCTGGTCGAGCATCCCGCCTACGACAGCTTCTGGCAGCAGCAGGCCATGGACAAGCTGCTCGCACGCAAGCCGCTGACCGTACCGACCTTGCTGGTCCACAGCCTCTGGGACGCCGAGGACAGCTATGGTGCAATCGCGGTCTACAAGGCCCTGAACGCCAGGCCCGACAGCGCCGCCAACCTGAAGCTGGCTTTCGGGCCCTGGGTGCATGGCGGGGCAATCCAGGACGGCAGCTTCATCGGCGCGATCAAGTTCCGTGGCGATACTGCCTGGGAGTTCCGTGAACAGGTGCTGAAGCCCTTTCTCGACCGCAACCTGAAGAGCCTGCCGACGCCCGAGATTCCCAAGGTCAGCGCCTTCGAGACTGGCAGCAATCGCTGGATCAAGCTGGACGGCTGGCCGCTCGGTTGTGCGCAAGGCTGCGCGATCAAGCCAACGCCGCTGCTGCTGCAGGCCGGGCACAAGCTGGCGCTTGGCGGCGCTCCCGCGAGCCTGGCGGTCGATGTCGGCTTCGACGAATATGTCTCCGACCCGTCCAAGCCGGTGCCCTACCGCAATCGCCCGATCCGCCCTTCGGGCTACGACGAGGGCAAGGGCATGAGCTGGCCGCGCTGGCTGGTCGATGACCAGCGCGAGGCTTCGGGCCGCACCGATGTGCTGGTCTACACCAGCGAAGTGCTCGCCAAGCCGGTCAAAATCGCCGGTGAACCGCTGGTCAAGCTGATTGCCTCGACCACCGGCAGCGACGCCGATTGGGTGGTCAAACTGATCGACGTCTATCCCGACGAGGTGCCGGCGCAACCCAACATGGGCGGCTACCAACTGATGGTGTCGGCCGACATCTTCCGCGGCCGCTATCGCGAGTCATGGGAGAGGCCCGTGGCGATCAAGCCCGGCGAGGCGCTGGGCTACAACTTTGGTCTGCCAACCGCTAACCATGTGTTTCAGCCAGGCCATCGCATCATGGTGCAGATCCAGTCGAGCTGGTTCCCGCTGTACGACCGCAATCCGCAGACCTTTGTGCCGAACATCTTCAACGCCAAGCCGGCGGACTACCGAAGCGCGATCCAGCGTGTCTACCGCAAGGCTGGCCAGGCGAGCCTGATCGAACTGCCCTTGGTGGTTGCCGACTGATGCGCGAACGGGTGGCGGCTTGGTCACCCAGCGCACAGACGGACGCACGGGACGGCGCACACCATGCCTTGAGGCAAGCCCTCTCAAGGCCTGGATTCAAAGACTCATACCAGATGCTGGGCGTGCCACTGACCGCCAAGGCCGACGACATCAAGAAGGCCTACCGCAAACTCGCGCGCCAACATCATCCTGATGTCAGCAAGTCCGCCGACGCCAACGAGCGGATGGTGGCCTTGACTGAGGCCAGTGCCGTGCTGTCGGACCCGACCAAGCGGCTCGCCTACGACTCGTTCGTCGCGGGCGGCGATACGCCCGAAGGCACCGATTTCAGCCCGCCGCCGCACTGGGATACCGGCTTCGAGTTTTCCGACGGCCAAGCGGACAACGCCGAGCGCAGCAGCTTCTTCGAGCAATTGTTCGGCCGGGCCGCACGCAGCAGCCGCAAGCAAGGACACGGTAATCATTTCAGCAACGCGATGCAGGGCAATGATCACCATGCCCGCTCGAGGTGTACTTCTTAGGAGACGGCACTCGGCCACTTGATCTCGACCTTTCGATTCTGCGCAAGGCAGTCTCTCCGGTAGAGATTGATGAGGCTTTGGTACGGTAGTCAACAACAATGGTATTTGTGCCGTTCAACGATTGAAATGAGAGGCGTGCTTCAGTACCTCCTCTCGATTGAAGGATTAGGCATCACCGCTTCGCTCGTGCCTTCGCGGGCCAAACGCGAAGCGCGCAGTGCTTGGCCGCATGCGTGAAGTCTTTGTCTGTGGTGAGGAGCGTCAGATCGTGCCGGATGGCGAGTTGTGCAAGCAGTGCATCAATAGTGCCGATCTGAACGCCCGCTTGGCGACATGTATTTCGCAGGGCTGCCGCACCGATGTGATCATCTCGATCGGGTTGCAGCAAAGGCAATGCGGCAAAGCGTTCGATGATCTGAGTCTGGGCTTTGGCACTCGAGAACCCTTGCAATAGCTCCTGAAGGACCATGCCTGTAGTGACTACAAGGTCTGAACCGAACAAGGCGTCCTTGAGTTCTTGCACCTCAGGTTCGGTAGCTTCAACATCCCGACGAAGGGCCAGGGACCAAACGCTTGTATCAACGAGCAGCGTCATTTGGGGCGAGACCGTTCAGCTTTGTAGTCGAATGACTGATCCCACTCCAGTTTTCCGAGTAGATCGGCTACTCGCCGTTGCTCGCGACGCGCGATGAACTCTTGTAGTGCTTTGGTTACCGTGGCCTTCTTCGTGCGTTCACCACTGACTTGAACGGCTCGGTCGAGAAGGGCTGGATCGATTGCGAGATTTGTGGCCATGTGTGACTCCTTGTGTGGAAGTTTACACATTTCTTCGATGTGAGTCGATTCTGCGTTGGGCGCGCAGTCAAGGCTGGCCCGGCAATCAAACCCTGTTCGGACTCGCCCGGCGCTCGCCACCACTCGACATCCAAGCCGCCACCGCGTTGCCAATGGCCGCGCCGGAGTCTTCCTGGATGAAATGCAGGCCGGGTACGGTGACTTCTTGCTGGTTGGGCCAACTGCGGCAGAACTCGCGCTGCGCACCCACCAGGATCGAGCCTGGTGCTGCGTTGATGAAAAGCTTGGGCAAGTTGCTGCGGCTGACCCAGTCGGCATATTGCTGCACCAATGCGACGATGTGGGCCGGCTCGCCGGCGATGGGGATCTGCCTTGGCCAGTTCAGCATCGGCTGCCGATCGGCTTCGGCAGTGAAAGGCGCACGGTAGATGGCCATTTCCTCATCCGACAGCTTGCGCAAAATGGAACTGGGCAAGACCCCTTCGATGAACAGGTTGCGCTTGAGAATGAGGTCTTCGCCCTTGGCCGACCGGAACCCCTGGAAGATACCGCGCGCCTTTTCCGGCCAGTCGTCCCATGACGGCAGCGGCATGACGATGGCCTCCATATAAGCGATGCCGCGCAGTTGCTGTGGGTGCAATCGGGCCCAGTGAAAACCCAGCGCGCTGCCCCAGTCGTGCAGGACCAGCGTCACGCGCTGCTCCACGCCCAGGGCGGCCAGCTGGGCGGCCAGCAGGTCATAGGTCATCTCCAGGGTGTAGCGGCCAGGGCCATCTCTGGCAGGCAGCTTGTCGGAATCTCCATGGCCGATCAGGTCAGGTGCGATGACGCGACCGAGTCCGACCAGAGGCGGCATCACGTCGCGCCACAAATAGCTGGACGTTGGGTTGCCATGCAGCAGCACGATGGGGTCGCCTTGGCCGATCTCGACATGGGCGAGCCGGTGGCCATTGACGGTGGTGAACTGCTTGGCGGGAAGGGCGATGGTCATGAGATGGTGCTCCGGTGCAGAAAAAGAGGTCGTGGCGATGGCTTGCAAATGCGGGGTTCGGGCAACCGGCAGCAAGGCATGCATTCTCAATCTCCGGGTTCACAATCACAAGGCGTTAAAAAGGCTAGCTGCCGACAAATGGCAGCCCGCAGGCGAGTTCGTCGAAAATCCAGCGCAGGGAGCCCGGCCCATGATCGAAAAGAAAGCCATGCTCGTGGTGTGTGCGGGAGACGCCACGGGTGGTGCCATCGCGCGCCGCTTCGCCCGTGAAGGCTATATCGCCTGCGTCAGCCGTCGCCAGGCCGACAAGTTCCAGTGGGCTTTCATCTAAAACCTGCCCCATCGTCTATTCAAACGAAAGTTTCGGATTGGCTTCTTCGCGTAGATTCGATTGAACCGCTCGGCAAGGGCTTGGATCATGCCTTTGCAAGGCTAGGGAATGCTGCATGCGGGTCAGTACAAACCAGCAAATGCATGATTTAGCCATGGGTAAGACTCCATGGACAGACTCATTTTGAGTGTTCCAATCAAAAAAATGATGGCTATTTTAATAAGAGTGCTGCCATGCTAAAGATCCGCGGGCCCTCGCTTTAACTCTAGTGTGACTTTTTCAAAGGATGACATTATGAAAAGCGTTCGATCGAACTGGATGAAGCGAGCAGGTATTGTGCTTACCTTGAGCCTCACTTCGTTCCTCTCCCAACCCTACCCTATGAAAACAAACTGTCGTTTGTTGGCCGCGATCATTCTTTCTCTGCTGGGCGCCGGCACGAGCCTCGCGCAACCCGCGCCCCAGCCCGCTCCCGCTGACGTCAGCCGCGTCAATCTGCCGGCGCATTGGTGGGAAAAGGCCTCGGCCTCCCGCTATTTTGTCGTCAGCCCGAGCCAGAAGGATCGCGAATTGCTGCCGATCAAGGACGTCGCCCGCACGACCGCCGTGCTCGAGCAGGTGCGCGCCCAGGGATTTTCCGCCATCCACCTCGTCTCGCCGGCGGACGGTGGCGTCAGCTTCGGCGGACTCGACACGACGAACCATTACGCCATCCGCCCCGACGCGGGTAACATGGACGATTTTCGCCGGACGGTGCAGATCGCGCACAGCAAGGGCCTTGCCGTGACCATCTCCTACAACCTCGGCTACAGCAGCACGGATGCCCCTGCGTGGTTGAAGGCCTGCGATGACGTCCGCGAAGGCCGCAGCAGCCCCGAGGCCCGCTGGTTCGTTTGGGGCGCCAGCGGCGACGCACCCCCGCCGCCGCAGAGTATTTTCTTCAACCCGCCCGGCCGCGGCTTCTGGGAATACAGCGCCCGGGCCAAAAAACACTATTGGACCCGCTGGGGGGGCGTGGACGGAAAGGATGTCGACGTCCGCTTTCCCCAGTTTGACTGGTCGAGTCCGGAATTCCTGCAGGAAGCGGAGCGCATCGTCCGCTTCTGGATGAATATGGGCATCGACGGGATCATGATGGACGCAGTCAATTGGAACAGTAACAGCAACTGGCAGAAGAACCGCCGGCACATCACCAACGTGATGGCCTCTTACGGCAACGTCTGGATCCAGGGCGAGGGCGCCGGCGGCTTCGGTGAGGATCCCGTGCCGTGGATTGAGGAAGGCGGTTGGAACAGCGTGGAGGATTACGGCCTTGGCACCTGGTGGGTGGCCGGCAGCCATGTCATCCTGAAGGGATTCCAGACCGGCGACCCGCGTTCGATCGAGCCGGCGCTCCGCAAATTTCACGACCGCGTGGTGCAGGCCGGCGGTAGCCTGTTCGCGTCGGCCCTCCAGTTCCTGGACCCGGTCGTTCCCACGCGGCGTGAGGCGCCGCACCTCGGCTTCGCCGCGCAGATCGGCCTCGGCGACCTGATCGGTTACGACATGCGCGACATGAAGGTCGAGCCCGATGGCGAACAGCAATGGTTGCTGCGCCTGAAGCGCGACCATCCGGCTCTGCAGCAGACCGGCAGCCGCCGCCAGGTGCCGACCAACGCCGATGACAAATACTATGCCTTCCTCCGCACGGCCCCGGGCGGCGGCGAACGCGTGCTCGTCGTGCTCAACTTCCAGCGCGGTTTCCAAAAAATCGAGGTCAACCTCAGCGGCCTCGACACGGCCGGGCTGGTCGAGCTGAAGACCGGCGAGGAACTGCCGCCCGCCGGCACCCTGCGGATGGGGCTCTACAGCTACGGATATCGCTTCTACTTGGTGAAACCACCGGCTAAACCCTCTGGCAAGTAATCCCCCACCATGGGCGGCAAACGCTTCGTCGCCGGTTTCCGGCCCGAACTTTTCGCCAAGGCGCTCGCAAGCGCGGTCGATGCGCTGTCCTTCGACCTGGAGTCACATGGTGCTTCCGGTTGAGGCCGAAGCCAAAGTGGTCAACGAAATGCCCTTGGAAGACAGGCTTTTGCTTCCAACACATCTTGATTCTGTGACGTTCGACGGCAGGGCAATTGGGAGGGCAGTCGCCGCAGGTGTCAGTACCGCTGTTGCGTCCTGGTCGGCACGGCCGTTGGAGCAGCAATCGGTCCCGTGCTTCTCGGTGTCGGGACGGTAGTTGTTGGTGCGCTTGGTGGCGTGATTGGCGGGCTGGCTATTGAAGGCGCGTTGCTCAGCTTGGAAGAGGCCACATGCGGTGCGCCATGAGCAGGCCACCAAGCCCATTCAGCACGCCATCGGCGAGCCCCACCGTTTTCTCTTCGCATCTGATGCCGTGGCCCTGCCGCATCGCATCCTGGGCGACGATCGCGCTGTCCTGCTGGCGCTGCTTGCTTGCGCTCAACAGCGAATTCCCGCTGCTGTTGAGAATCCCCGAGGCGGCTAGGGCGGACGATGTTGTCAGCCCGGCTGACGCCACTCGAGGAGAACGAAGATGAATGATCTGCTTGCAAGAGAATTGTTCGGAACTGAACCGACAGAGAGTTTTTTCCGCAACTGGGCCATGCCTTGGCGCGGTGAAGTGGCGCAAAACTCACCCAGGATCAAACTGGACCTGTCTGAGCACGACGGCCAATACCAGGTCAAGGCCGAGATTCCTGGCGTAAAGAAGGAAGACATCGACATCCGGATCGACGGCAACCAGGTCACGATCACTGCCGAACTCAAGAAAGAAGTTGAAGAAAAGAAGGACGGTCGTCTGCTGCGCTGTGAACGCCAATATGGTTATGCGAGCCGGACCTTCAGCCTCGACTGTGAAGTCGATGAAGCCAAGACCGCGGCGAGATACCACGATGGCATTCTCGAACTGACCTTGCCCAAGAAGTCTCCCAGCGAGACCAGGAAGATAACGATTTCCTGAGCCTGCATCTTGCCGGTCATGCCTTGCTGGCATGACCCGCGACAGGCTTGTCAGTTGCCGACCATTGCTCGATCGGGTGCCGTTCATGAAACTTCCAGTACAAATCGTCTTCCGTGACCTCGTGCCTCTGCCTTCGCTCGAGAGCGAGATCCGGCAACATGTCGAAAAGCTGGAACAGTTCGCGCCAGCATTGATCAGCTGTCATGTGACGGTGGAATCCACCGCCAATCGGCGCCATCAGGGACATCGCTACCAGGTCAGGATCGACCTGTGCGTGCCGGATGAAGAGATCTTCGTCGGCGAGCATCAAGCCGATGAGGACATCGTCGTGGCCATGCGCAACTCTTTTGATGCGATGCGCCGCAAGCTGCAGGATTACTCGCGGCGCCGGCGTGGGCAGGTCAAGCAGCATGCCGAGCTGCTGCCTCGCCAGACCAAGGGCTTGTGAGAGCGAGGCAATCAGCAATTGCTGACCGGCCAGAACATCGGTTTCAAAGGAGCAACGTCGACCATGAACGCGAAAAAGTGGGTCCTGACAATAGCGGCTGTCGCGCTGTTGGCTGCGGCGACATCGGCGGCCTTCGATCTTTAACCGTGGCTGGATAAATAGCTCACCACGAGGCCACGCCCATGCGGCGCTTGACGAATCTTTCGGGTTTGCCGAACAAACGGGGTACGCCATGCAGGATAAGACGCCGACACCAACAAGCGACGGCAGCCGACCTGCCGCGCAATTGCTTTCTGACAGCGCAAACGTGGCAGAGATGCTGCGCGAAATGGCCAGCCTTCTCGATGCGCAGGGCGGCAATCACTATCGGGCGGCCGCCTATCGCAAGGCCGCAGACAGCATTGCTGGCCTGAATCTGCGGGACATTTTTGAGCGCGACGCTCTTGCAGGGCTCGATGCCTTGCCTGCCATCGGCCCGAGCATCGCCGCGGCCATCGGCGAAATGCTGACGCGCGGTCGCTGGAGTCGGCTCGATCGTTTGCGCGGAGACGCCGAGCCCGAAGCCTTGTTCAGCACCATTCCCGGCGTCGGTCCTGAACTGGCGCGAAGCCTGCATGAAAACCTCGGTGTCGATACGCTCGAAGCGCTTGAACTGGCCGCCTGCGATGGCCGACTCGAGTTGCAGGTGCCGCGCATCGGTGTACGGCGCGCAGCGGCGCTCCGCGCGTCCCTGACACAGATGCTCGACCGCAACCGGGCGCTGCGTCGCAGGCCGGTGTCCGCGGCTTCGGCACCCGAACCGCCGGTGGAATTGCTGCTCGATGTCGATCGCGAATACCGTGAGGGTGCCATGGCCGGCAAGCTGCCAACGATAGCGCCGCGGCGCTTCAATCCGGACGGATCAGCCTGGTTGCCGGTGCTGCACAACTCGCGTGGTGACTGGCATTTCACTGCGATCTACTCGAACACCGCGCGGGCCCATCAACTCGACCGGGTGCATGATTGGGTGATCCTTTACTGCGAAGGGCAGGATCACGTCGAACATCAATACACCGTGGTGACGCCCGCCGGCGGGATCATGGCGGGCCGCCGCGTGGTGAGGGGCCGTGAGGCCGAATGCCGCGACTGGTATGTCCGCGCCAGTCTGCCGTTGAGCAAAAACCCGCCTGCCATCAAGCGTTGATGCGCTGCCCGGTCTGCGCATCAAAGCAATGCAATTGCCCGGCCGAGGGTTGGAGCCGCAGCGTTGCACCGACCTTCGGCGGCCGCAGGCTGGCGTCGATGCGCAGGGTGAAGACCGCATCGCCAAGTCGCCCGTAGACCAGACGCTCGGCCCCGAGCATCTCGATCATCTCGACCTTGAAGGGCCAGCCCTCAGCGGCATTCCAGTTGGCCAGATGTTCTGGGCGCAGGCCGATGATCAACTCGCCATCTCGCGCTGCCGCTGCAGGCAGTTGCAGCGTGATGCCGCCGACCATGAAGTCACGGCCAGAAACCCGGCCCTTCAGCAGGTTCATCGGTGGCGAGCCGATGAAGCTGGCCACGAAGGTGGTGGCCGGCCGGCCATAGACTTCTTCAGGCGTGCCAATCTGCTCGACATGACCGCCGTTCATCACGATCATCCGCTGGGCCAGCGTCATCGCTTCGACCTGGTCATGGGTAACGAAGAGCGAAGTCACGCCGAGCTCGCGGTGCAGCTTTTGGATTTCGAGCCTTGTCTGCGCACGCAGCTTGGCGTCGAGGTTGGAGAGTGGTTCGTCAAACAGGAACACCTGCGGGTTGCGCACGATCGCTCGGCCCATCGCGACCCGCTGGCGCTGGCCGCCCGAGAGCTCTCGCGGCCGCCGCTGCAAGAGGCCACCGAGCTCGAGGATCGCTGCAGCACGGTCGACACGGGTCTTGATTTCGGCGCTGGCGACCTTCTTGATCTTCAGGCCGTAAGCCATATTGTCGAAGACGGTCATGTGCGGGTAGAGCGCATAGTTCTGGAACACCATGGCGATGTCGCGGTCGGCCGGTTCGACCTGATTGACGATGCGCGCGCCGATGGCGATCTCACCGGCCGAGACCTCCTCCAGGCCGGCCACCATACGCAAAAGCGTCGATTTGCCGCAGCCCGAGGGCCCGACGATGACGATGAATTCGCCGTCGGCTATTTCGGCGCTGATGCCGTGGATCACCTGGTTGGCCTTGGGGCCCGAACCATAGCGCTTGACGATCTTGCGTAATGAAATGCTTGCCATTATTTTTCGGTATCCACCAGACCCTTGACGAACCAGCGTTGCATCAGCATCACCACCAGGGCCGGCGGGATCATTGCCAGGATGGCGGTGGCCATGATGATGTTCCAGTCATTGGCCGCATCGCCGCCGCTGATCATGCGCTTGATGCCGATCACCACCGGATACATATGTTCGTCGGTCGTCACCAGCAGCGGCCAGAGGTATTGGTTCCAGCCGTAAATGAACTGGATCACGAACAAGGCCGCGATGCTGGTGCTCGACAGCGGCAGCAGCACATCCTTGAAAAAACGCATCGCCCCGGCGCCATCGATGCGTGCCGCTTCGACCAACTCGTCCGGCACGGTCATGAAGAACTGGCGGAACAGGAAGGTCGCGGTGGCCGATGCGATCAAGGGCACGGTCAGGCCCGCATAGCTGTTGAGCATGCCCAGATCAGACACCACCTGGTAGGTCGGCCCGATTCTCACCTCGACCGGCAGCATCAATGTGACGAAGATCGACCAGAAGACGAAGTTCTTCAGCGGAAAGCGGAAATAGACGATGGCGAAGGCCGACAGCAGCGAAATGGCGATCTTGGCGATCGCAATCGTCAGCGCGCTGATCAGGCTGACCAGCATCATTCGTCCAACCGGTGCGTTCGATCCCGAGCCACTGTTGTGGCCGGACAGGGCCGCCTGGTAGTTCTCCAGCAGATGAGTCCCCGGCAGCAGCGGCATCGGCGCTTGCACGATCGCTTGGGCGGTGTGGGTCGAGGCCACAAAGGCGATGTAGATCGGAAATGCGACGATCAGCACGCCAAGGATCAATACCAGATGCGAGAGCAGCGTCAGCGCGGGGCGTTTTTCGATCATCGCTGTGCCATCTCAGTACTGGACTTTCTTCTCGACATAACGGAACTGCAGCACGGTCAAGCTGATCACGATCGCCATCAGCACCACCGACTGCGCGGCCGATCCGCCGAGGTCCATGGCCTTGAAGCCGTCGTAATAGACCTTGTAGACCAGGATGCTGGTGTCCTTGCCCGGACCGCCATGGGTCGCCGCGTCGATGATGCCGAAGGTGTCAAAAAAGGCATAGACGATGTTGATCACGAGCAGGAAGAAGGTGGTCGGCGAGAGCAGCGGGAAGACGATGGTCCAGAAGCGCTGCCAAGGCCCGGCACCGTCGATAGCCGCTGCTTCGATCAGTGATTTCGGGATCGACTGCAAGCCGGCGAGGAAGAACAGGAAGTTGTACGAGATCTGTTTCCACACCGCTGCGGCCACCACCAGGATCATCGCGTGATCCGAGTCGAGCAGATGGTTCCATTGCCAGTCGAACTTGTTCAGGCCGTAGGACAGCACGCCAATCGACGGTGCAAACATGAACAGCCACAGCACGCCCGCAATCGCTGGCGCCACCGCATAGGGCCAGATCAGCAAGGTCTTGTAGATGCCTGCAGCCTTGACCACGCGATCGGCCATCACCGCCAGCAGCAGCGCCAGGCTGATGCCAATGCCGGCCACCAGGGCCGAAAACAAGGCCGTGGTCTTGAACGAGCCGAGGTAGCCGGCATCGTTGAACAGTTGCTGGAAGTTCTCCAGGCCTATCCACTCGGTCGACAAACCGAAGGCGTCCTGCCGCTGCAGAGATTGCAGCAAAGCCTGACCCGCCGGCCAGAAGAAAAACACCGCGATCACCAGCAATTGCGGTGTCAGCAGCAGCCAGGGCAGCCAGCTTGACTTGAAGAGAACGCGCTTTTCCAGGCTCATCGGCAGGCAAGCATGAAGGCCGGCGGCATCAACTGATCAGGGTTTAGCTCTTGTTGGCTTTCTGGAACCGCTCGAGCTGTTCGTTGCCGCGCAAGATCGCCGCGTCGAGACCTTCCTTGGCGGTCTTTTTGCCGCCCAGGATCTGCTCCATCTCTTCGTCGATGATGGTGCGGACCTGGACGAAGTTGCCCAAGCGGATGCCGCGCGACTTGTCGGTGGTCTTGCGGATCATCTGCGTCACGGCCACATCGGTGCCCGGGTTGAGCTTGTAGAAACCCGACTTCTCGGTCAGCGCGAATGCCGCTTTGGTGACCGGCAGATAACCGGTGCGCTTGTGGCTTTCGGATGCCACTTCGGCCTGTGCAAGGTAATTGAAGAACAGGGCCACGCCCTTGTATTCAGGCGTCTTCTTGCCCGACATCACCCACAGACTGGCCCCGCCGATGACGGTATTCTGCGGCGCGCCGGTCACGTCGGGGTAATAGGGCAGGGCGGTGATGCCGGCGGCGAATTTGGCGTTCTTCTTCACATTGGCATAAAGGCCGGAGGAACCGGTCATCATTGCGCATTCACCCGAGACAAAGGTTGCATCGGCGGTATTGGCCCGGCCCTTGTAGACCAGCAATCCCTGCTTGGACATATTCGCCAGGTTCTCGATATGGCGCAGATGCAGCGGTGTGTTGAAGATCAGCCTTGTGTCAAGGCCGCCGAAGCCATTGTTCTTCGTCGCGAACTCGACGTTGTGCCAGGCCGAGAAGCTTTCCAGCTGGGTCCAGCTGATCCAGCTGGTGGTGAACGGACATTTGCTGCCGCTGGCCTTGAGCTTGGCTGCCGCCAGCACGACCTCAGGCCAGGTGGTGGGCGGCTTGTTCGGATCCATGCCGGCGGCCTTGAAAGCGTCCTTGTTGTAATGGAATACCGTCGTCGAGCTGTTGAACGGCATGCTCAACATCTGCCCGCTGGGCGCGGTGTAGTAGCCGGCGACTGCTGGCACATAGGCGCCGGCGTCAAATTTCACACCTGCGAGTTTCATCACTTCGCCGACCGGCTGGATCGCACCCTTGCTGGCCATCATGGTGGCGGTGCCGACTTCGAAGACCTGCAGGATATGTGGCGCGTTGCCGGCCCGGAAAGCGGCCACCGCAGCCGTCATCGATTCGTCATAGCTGCCCTTGAACGAGGGCATGACCTTGTAGTCCTTCTGGCTGGCATTGAATTCACGCGCGAGGTCGTTGACCCAGTCACCGAGCCCGCCGCCCATCGAATGCCACCATTGGATTTCAGTCTGGGCCTGGGCCTGGCCGCCAAGGCCAAGGGCTGCAGAAGCGATGATCAGGTGCTGTAGTTTCATGGTTCGATTGATCCTCAAAAAAATCGGCCGGGTCGTAGAAAACATGCCCGATCATATTTGTCAGCTGCGACAGATCATGATTTTTTAATCATTCATGGTAACAAGATGGGCGACGCGATGGCATCGATCTGCGTCGACAATCCGGCGATGCAGGAATTCCGACTTTGCCCACCCCAGGCCTTGCGCGCAATCCGCGGCGTGTTGACCGACATCGACGACACCCTGACCCGGGATGGGGCGATAACGCCCGCGGCGCTGCATGCCCTGCATTTGCTCGAGGCGGCGGCTGTGCCGGTAATCGCGATCACCGGCAGGCCGGCGGGTTGGAGCGAAGCCTTCGCGCTGGCTTGGCCGGTGCGTGCGATCGTGGCCGAAAACGGCGCGGTGATGCTGCGCCGCGATGGCCAGGAGTTGCGTCGCGATTTCACCCAAGCCGCAAGCGAGCGGGCGGACAATTTTTTGCGTCTCCAGGCCTGCGCGCAGGCTGTGCTGGCGCAAGTGCCCGGCGGCCGACTCGCGACGGACAGCGCTGGACGCTTGACCGACATTGCCATCGATCACAGCGAACATGCGCATCTCGATGCCTGGCAGATCAAAGCTGTTTGCGCGCTGATGCGCAGTCATGGCTTGCACGCCACGGTCAGTTCGATCCATATCAACGGCTGGATCGGTGAGCACAACAAATTGACCGCTGCGCGTTGGGCGGTGCAGACCTTGTTCGCCCAGAAATTTCTGGCCGAAGAATGGCTCTATGTGGGCGATTCGACCAATGACCAGCAGATGTTCGCCAGCTTGCCGCTCAGCATCGGCGTGGCCAATATCGCGCGCTTCCTGCCGCAGTTGCTGACGCGGCCGGCCTATGTGACCCGAGCTGAGCGCGGTGATGGTTTTGCTGAAGTGGCAGCCGCCTTGTTGCTGGCAAGGCGCTGATCGAGGTCAGGCCCTGCGTCCGGCTTCGTGGCCTTCGCGCATGGCGCCTTCGATGAAGCCGATCGTTGCGCAGTCGCCCACGCGCTGCACTGGCAGACCGGCTGCTTGCAGCGCGTCGGCCAGGGCATGGTTGGTGCTCGCCCCTGTAGCCAGCACGACCGAATCGGCCGCGGTCTGATGCATTGCACCTTCGTGATCAAGCCAATGCACGGCATCGCGGGTGATTTCCACCACGCTGGCCTGACGCTGCAAATGGCCATGGGCTTCGACCGCTTCCAGCACTCGCCAGCGGCGCACGATTGAGAGCTCGGCGCCCGGCTTGGTGCTTGATTCCAGCACTGTGACCTTGCGTCCGCGGGCCAGCAGGAACTCGGCCAGCTCTAGCCCGACCAGGCCGCCGCCGATGATCACGACCTGCTTGCCCAAAGGCATCCAGAGCTTCGAGAGGTTTTGCAGCGCGGCCTGGCTGTCGGTGACGCGCAACATGCCGCCAGCCTTGAACAAAGCACGTTCGGCGAAATTGAGCTTGCGCTTGACGATCTCATCAGCACCATCGTTGGTCATCAAACGGCGCAACTCGTCGCCGCTCCAGACATGGGCCTGATCCGCACCCGGGATCGCCGGCGCTTCGCGCAGCGCGCCTGCCGCGACGATGATGGCGTCGGGCTTCATGGCGGCCAGCTTCTCCGCGGTCGCTTCCTGTCCTAAATGCACGGTGATGCCGGGTTGCTTCATCTGCTCGACCAGATAGTCCAGCAGGCGACCGTTTTCGGGGTAGGCCAGGGCGGCGAAGAACAAGGTGCCACCCAGCCGCTGGCTGCGCTCAAGCAAAGTCACCCGGTGGCCGCGCTGGGCGGCGACACGGGCGGCCTCCATCCCGCCGGGTCCACCGCCGACCACGAGCACATGGCCGGGGCGGTCAGCAGGTTGGATCGCCGCGACAGATTCAAAACCGGTCTCGGCGGCCACTGCACATTTGACCCGCTGATTGATGAAAATCTGGCTCACGCAGGTATAGCAGTAGATGCAGGGCCTGATCTCCTGGGCTCGATTTTCGATCAGCTTGATCGGCAAATCAGGGTCGGCCAGCAATTTGCGCGCCATCGCGACGAACTGGAATTCGCCGCGCTCAATGGCGCGACTGGCATCTTCGGGTTCGATTCGACCTGCGCAGATCACCGGCACGTCGACTGCTGCCTGCACCGCCCTGGCATAGTTGACGAATCCGTTGGGCTGCTGCACCAGCGGTGCTTCGGTAAAAGCGCTGCCCGTGGTGATGGTGGCATAAGCCGAGACGCTGATGGCCGCAGCGCCTACTGCAGCAGCGAGTTTGGCGGTGGCAACGCAATCGGCCAGCGTGATGCCGCCGGGCGTGCGCAACTCCTCGCCATCGAGCCGGATCCAGACCGGGAAATCGTCGCCGACGCGCTGCTTGACTGCGGCCAGGGTCTCGAGAAGGAAGCGTGCGCGATTTTCCAGCGGGCCACCATACTCGTCCTCGCGCTGGTTGTAGTAGGGCGAGAGGAATCCGGCCAGGATATAGGTGTGAGCAGCGTGCAGTTCGATGCCGTCAAAGCCGGCGGCCTGGGCGCGCGCTGCAGCCGCGGCGAAATACTCGACCATCTGCTCAATGTCGGCCTTGTCCATGACGCGGATGCGAGGCTTGGTGCGGCCCATGCCGCCGACGAAATTGGCCATCTCGGCATCGGTCAAGGCGCTCAGAAAATCGCTCTTGCCTCGCGGCGGTAGCGAAGGCACCCACATTTCACGACCTTCGGCGAGGTCACGGGTCGCCGTCTTGCCGGCATGCTGCAACTGCATCGCGATCTTCGCGCCATGCTTGTGGACGCGCTCGGCAATGCCTGCCAGGCCAGGGATGAAGTCGTCGCGCGAGACACCGACCTGGAAGGGTTCGGCCGTTCCCGCAGGGTAGGCGACGGCACAGACCCCCATCGTCAGCAGGGCGGCGCC
>CAIJIT010000187.1 GCA_903820745.1 uncultured Burkholderiales bacterium | reverse complement strand
TCGGGCGTACTACGGGTAGGGGCAAGAAATCCACGAGCCACAAGCCCCTCATCCCGGCCAAGGACATCTGGCTTTACCCCCTGCGCAAAAACTTCTCCACACTGCTGTGCAAATAGCAAGATGGGTTTACCGAATATTTACGACGATAGTTGACTAAGTTTTGTAACCTATTGATTTTAAACAATAAATTTAGATTTTTCAAAGATGGGTCACTCCCACTCAATCGTCGCGGGCGGCTTCGACGAAACGTCGTAGGCAACGCGGTTGATACCGCGGACTTCGTTGATGATGCGGCCGGAGACTTTGCGCAGCAGGCCATAGGGCAGTTCGGCCCAATCGGCGGTCATGAAGTCGCTGGTCTGCACGGCGCGCAGGGCCACCACGTACTCGTAGGTGCGGCCGTCGCCCATCACGCCGACACTCTTGACCGGTAAAAATACGGTGAAGGCCTGGCTGGTCAGTTCGTACCAGTTCTTGCCGGTCGCGGCGTCCTGCCAGCCGCGCAGCTCTTCGATGAAGATCGCGTCGGCGCGGCGTAGCAGATCGGCATATTCGGGTTTGACTTCGCCGAGGATACGCACCCCCAGCCCTGGGCCGGGGAACGGGTGGCGATGCACCATTTCATGCGGCAGGCCCAAGGCCTCGCCCAGAGCGCGGACCTCGTCCTTGAACAATTCGCGCAGCGGCTCGAGCAGTTTGAGCCCGAGCTGCTCGGGCAGGCCGCCGACGTTGTGGTGGCTCTTGATCGTGGCCTTCTTGCTCTTGGTGCCGCCGCTCTCGACCACGTCGGGGTAGATGGTGCCCTGGGCCAGCCATTTCGCCCCTTTGACATCCTCATGCGCGGCTTTGAGCTTGGCGGCTTCGGCCTTGAAGACTTCGACGAATTCGCGCCCGATGATCTTGCGTTTGGCTTCCGGGTCGGTGACGCCGGCGAGGTGCCCGAGGAACTGCGCAGCGGCTTCGACATGAACGACCTTGGCATGCAGCTTGCCGGCGAACATATCCATCACCATCTGACCTTCATTCAGGCGCAGCAGGCCATGGTCGACGAAGACGCAGGTCAGCTGATCGCCGATCGCGCGGTGGATCAGCGCCGCGGCGACCGATGAATCGACACCGCCCGACAGGCCAAGGATCACTTCTTCGTCGCCGACCTGCTCACGGATCCTGGCCACTGCCTCGGCCACATAGTCGCCCATCACCCAGTCGCCGCGACAGCCGGCGATCTCGCGCACAAAGCGCGTCAGCATCGCCTGGCCTTGCAGGGTATGTGTCACCTCCGGGTGGAACTGCAGGGCGTAATAGCCCTTCTCTTCATTGGCCATGCCGGCGATCGGGCAGCTCGGCGTCGACGCCATCAGCTTGAAACCAGGCGGCATCTCGGCGACCTTGTCGCCATGGCTCATCCAGACCTTCAGCATGCCATGGCCTTCCGGCGTGGCATGGTCCTGGATGGCCTGCAGCAGCTTGGTATGGCCATGAGCGCGCACCTCGGCATAGCCGAATTCACGGTGGTCGCTCCACTCGACACGCCCGCCAAGTTGCACCGCCATCGTCTGCATGCCATAGCAAATACCCAGCACTGGCACACCCAGGTCCCAGACCGCTTGCGGCGCGCGCAATTCATGGTCTTCGTAAGTCGAGGCATGGCTGCCCGACAGGATGATGGCCTTGGGCGCGAACTCGCGAATGAACTGGTCCGACACGTCGTTGGGATGGATCTCGCAGAACACTGCCGCTTCGCGCACGCGGCGCGCGATCAGCTGGGTCACCTGGGAGCCGAAATCGAGGATCAGGACTTTGTCATGCATTTGATTTTTTCCTTGCGGGACATTGGGCAAGAAGCGGCAATGTCAATTGAATGAGGAAGCCGGCGCGGCCACGGCAAGGCGCGCGCGTTTGAAATGCCGCCAGGCAAAGTACAGCGCCAGCGCCTGCAGCAGCGCGCAGAAGTAGAACGGCGCGCCGATGCGCCAGTCGCCTTTGGGCAGACCCGAAGCCAGGGTCAACAGCGCAGCACCGATGATCGGTGCCATCACCGACATCAGGCTGTTCAGCGACGCCACCGCGCCCATCGTTTCGCCCTGGGTGCTGGGGTCGGCAGCGTTGGCGATCAGGCTCTGGATCGCCGCATTGGCAGCAAAGCCGAGCAGATTGAAGCCGATGACCGCGTACATCATCCAGCCGCTGCTTGATGCACCCCAGACAAAATTGGTGATGGTGCTGGAAATCAGCCCCAGCACAACCAACCGTTGCGGACTGAAGAGCTTCAAAAGGCGCGGCAGCAAGAAGCCCTGCACCAGTACCGCCATCGAGCCGACCGCGAAAAGCGACAGGCCGTTTTCAAGCGGACCCCAGCCAAACTTGAAGCTGGTGTAAAGCACCCAGCTGGTATGCAGCACAAACTGCGCCATGCTGGACAGACCAACCACCAGCATCAGCGACCCGACGCCTTTCAGATTGCCGAGCCTTTTGAGGGCGCTGACCGGGTTCGCTGCGCGCCAGTTGAAAGGCCTGCGGTGTTCCGGCTGCAGCGATTCGGGCAGGACGAAATACCCGTAGCAGAGGTTGATCACGGACAGGCTGCCGGCGACATAAAAAGGCAGATGCAGATCGATCGCGCCGAGCAGGCCGCCGACCACCGGCCCCAGCATGAAGCCCAGGCCGAAGGCGGCACCGAGCATGCCGAAACGTTTGGCGCGCTCATGCGGGGCCGAGATGTCGGCGACATAGGCGTTGGCAACCGCAGCATTGGCCTGCATCGCGCCGCTGAACAAGCGCACGGCGATCAGCATCCAGAGCGCAGTGGCCAGCGCGGTGACGAAAAAACTCAGCGCCAGACCGCAAAAGCCGATCAGCATGACCGGTCGGCGGCCGTAATGGTCAGACAAGGCGCCGAGAATTGGCGCGCCGAAGAAATTGGCGATGCCGAACGAGAAGGCGACCGCGCCGAACCAGAAAGCATGGTCCGCCTGGCTGGCGGTAAAGGTGCCGACCAGCGGCGGCAGAACCGGAATGATCAGGCCGATCGAGATCATGTCGATCAGCACCGCCACCATGATGAAAGCCATGCCGGCTGCCCTGGGCGGGCGGCTCGAGTCAGCCGTGGTTCCGAACTCGCTCAAATCCGTTCCTTGAACATTGGAAGAAGGGGCCGCAGCCCTTCGAAAAATTGCCGGTCCCGGCTCAGCCCGAGTTACTCGGAACGGTAATTCGGCGATTCCTTGGTGATCTGGACATCGTGGACATGGCTTTCCTTCATGCCCGCCGAGGTAATTTCGACGAACTCGGCCTTGTCCTGCATCTCGGCGATCGTGGCGCAACCGCAGTAATGCATGGACGCCTTCAGGCCACCGGCCATCTGGAAGATCACCTGAACGACCGAGCCCTTGTAAGGCACCTGACCTTCGATGCCCTCGGGCACCAACTTGGATGTGTTCGGGTTGTTGGCCGCGGTGTCCTGAAAATAGCGGTCGGCCGAGCCTTGCGCCATCGCGCCCAGCGATCCCATGCCGCGATAACCTTTGTAGGTGCGTCCTTGATAGAGGATCAGGTCGCCAGGTGATTCTTCGGTGCCGGCAAAAGCGCCGCCCATCATCACGCAATCAGCGCCAGCGGCAATCGCCTTGGCCAGATCGCCAGAAAAGCGCACGCCGCCATCGGCGATCACCGGCACGCCGGTGCCGCGCAGCGCGGTGGCGACATTGTCGATCGCGGTAATCTGCGGCACACCGACACCGGCAACGATGCGGGTGGTGCAGATCGAGCCAGGGCCGATGCCGACCTTGACCCCGTCAGCCCCGGCTTCAACCAGCGCAAGCGCGGCCGCGCCGGTGGCGATATTGCCTCCGATAACATCGACCTCAGGGAAATTCTGCTTGATCCAGCGCACGCGCTCGAGCACGCCAGCGCTGTGGCCGTGGGCGGTGTCGACGATCAGCACATCGACGCCGGCCTTGACCAGCAGTTGCACCCGCTCTTCGGTGTCGTCGCCAAAACCGACTGCGGCACCGACACGCAATTTGCCCTGGGCATCGCGTGCGGCGTTCGGGAAGCTGGTCTGCTTGGTGATGTCCTTGACCGTCATCAGCCCGCGCAATTCGAACGCTTCATTGACGACGACGACGCGCTCGAGCTTGTGCTTGTGCATCAGGGCCTTGGCTTCTTCGAGCGAAGCCCCTTCCCTGACGGTGATGAGGCGGGATGCTGGCGTCATCATGTCACGCACCGGCAGGTCCATGCGGGTTTCAAAGCGCAGGTCGCGGCCGGTGACGATGCCGACCACGCGCCGGCCGTCAAGCACCGGAAAGCCCGAGACGCCATGCAAAAGCGAGAGCTCGACCACATCGCGTACGGTAGCGTCCAGCGTGGTGGTGAACGGATCGAGCACCACACCCGATTCGTAGCGCTTGACACGCGCGACTTCAACCGCCTGCTGCTTGGCGCTGAGATTCTTGTGAACGATGCCGATGCCACCTTCCTGCGCGATGGCGATGGCCAGGCGAGCTTCAGTCACTGTGTCCATCGCTGCGGACACCAGCGGCAGGTTCAAGTGAATATTGCGGGAAAGTCGGGTGGCAAGACTGGTGTCGCGAGGCAACACCTGGGAGAACGCTGGCACCAACAACACATCGTCGAAGGTGAGCGCTTTTCCGAGTAGGCGCATGAGAGGGGCTCCGATCGCAAAGCGGCATTATACGGAAGCCAGCTGTCGCCCAGATTCAGCAGGCGCCTGGCGGGCCCGGGCCGCAAAACTACTTGCTGGTCTTGCCAGCCAGAGGCCGGTGCCTCGACACGATCCGCTCGCCCCGGTTTCGATAACGTAGGCGCCGGGCTTCCTTGGGGTCGACGGTCAACGGCCGGTAGACCTCGATCCGGTCGCGCTCGCGCAAGCAGGTGTCGAGCGGCCGAAGCCGGCCCCAGACGCCAACTTTCAGCAGGGGCAGACGCAGCAACTGGTCAGCGAATTCAGGGCAGGCCTGCAAAGCCTGCCTGACCGTGCAGCCGATCTCGACCTTCAGGCTGGCATGGTGGACGGTGCCGGCCTGCGGGCTCCAGACCAACTCGATGCTGAGCATCGACGGCACAGACGCTTCAGCGCAGGCCATGAACCGACTCGGCGCGCTTGACGAAGCTTTCGACAAAGGTGCTGGCAATGCGGTCGAAAACCGGGCTGATCACCGCCTCCAAGGCGCGATTCGAGAAGGCATAGCTCAGCTCGAATTCGATCTTGCAAGCGCCAGTTTCAGCCGTGGCGGACTTCCCCAGCGGCAGGAACTGCCAGAAGCCATCGAGTTGCGAGAACGGCCCATCGACCAGCTTGATTCTGACGCTGCGGTCGGTCTCGTTGAGGTTGCGCGTGGTGAAGGCGTGCCGCACACCGGCATAAGCTAGCGACAGCCGCGCGGTGACGCCGCCGGCATGAGCTTCGAACAATTCGGCACGTTCGCACCAGGGCAAAAATTCAGGATAGCGTCCGACATCGGTCACCAACTCGTACATCTCGCGCGCTGAATAGCAAAGCAGAACGGATTTTTTGACATGTTTCATACAATGGACCGATTGTATTGGCGAGCATCGCCTTGAAATCGCACCCATGTCCATCGCCGAAAACCGCCGCGCCCGTTACGACTATTTCATCGAAGAACGTTTCGAAGCCGGCATCGTGCTCGAAGGCTGGGAGGTCAAGGCGATCCGCGCTGGCCAGGTGCAACTGACCGATGGCTACGTGATGATCAAGGGTGGCGAGCTGTTCCTGATCGGCTGCCGAATCAACCCCCTGGGCAATGCGTCGACCCATGTGAACCCCTTGGCCGACCGGACCAAGAAGCTCCTGATGAAAAAGGACGAGATCCGGCGCCTGATCGGCAAGACCGAGCAGAAAGGCTTCACCCTGGTGCCGCTGAATCTGCACTTCAAAGGAAGCCATGTGAAAGCCGACATAGGGTTGGCCAAAGGCAAAGCCGAACACGACAAACGCGACACCGAAAAGAAACGCGACTGGGAGCGGGAGCGAGGGCAACTGATGCGGCATGCGGCCAACTCAAAGAGCTGAGCGAAGCCGGCTTTTTCTCGAACAGTCATCAGTCCGCCGCATCCGGTAGACCGCTATGCAGCACCAGCGAAATACGGGACATTCGGCAAAACCGTAGCGTCGGCGGTTTTACAAATGCGTCAACGCCTGTTCCAGATCGGCGATCAGGTCAACCTGATCCTCCAGGCCGATCGCAAAGCGCACCACCCGGCCTTGCGCAAAGGGCAGACTCAATGAACGGCTGCGGCCCAACTCGCAAGGCAAGGCCAGACTCATCGGCCCGGCCCAGGAGTAGCCGATGCCGAACAGTTCGAGCGCATCGACAAAGGTATCAATCTGAGCTGCACTGTATTCGGGCTTGAACACCACCGAAAACAGGCAGGCCGCGCCGCCGCTGCTCGTCTGCTGCCAATATTCATGACCGGGACTGCCGGCAAACGCAGGGTGCAGCAACTGCGCCACCTCAGGCCTGGCTTGCATCCACGCTGCTAGCGCACGCGTCGTGGCGTCCTGGGCGCGATAGCGCAGCAGCAAGCTCGGCAGTCCGCGCAGCACCAGTTCGACGTCGTTCTGGCCAAGGCCATAGCCGAGATGCTCATGCATGCGGTTGAGCTTTTCATGCAGGGCAGGATCGCGCGTGCAGACGGATCCCATCAGGACATCGGCACCACCCGACGCATATTTGGTCAAAGCCTGGATCGAGATGTCGGCGCCCAGGCCGGGCGCGATCTCGAACGGATTGAAAGCCACGCCTGAACCCCAGGTGTTGTCGATGGCGGTGACCACCCCATGGGCTTTGCAGGCTTTCAGCAGACCCATCAAATCGGGAAATTCAAGCGAGATCGAGCCAGCGGCCTCAAGCCAGACCAGCTTTGTCTTGGGGCCCAACAACTCGGCGAATCCTGCCGCATCGAGCGGATCATAGATGCGGTGGCTGATGCCGAATTCCAGCAGCATCGACATGCTCAGCAAGCGGTTCTGCATGTAGACGTTATCGGGCAACAGCACCTCGTCGCCAGGCCGCAAGATCCCCAGGCTGACCAGGGTCACGGCCGACAGGCCGCTGGGAGTCAGCAGGCAATGTTTGGCACCCTCCAGGGTCGCAAGCCTTGCTGCCAGGGTGTAGGAAGTGGGCGTTCCGTGCAGGCCGTAGCGATAAGTCTGGCCGTCGCGCGTCCGCACCTGGTGCAGGTCGGCGGTGTCCTTGAACAGCACGGTCGAAGCCTTGAAGACACCCACCGGAATCGCGTTCCAGCCTGAGGGCGCGCGATAGCCATGATGGATTTGTTCAGTCGAAATGGCGCGTTTGGTCACAGTGATTTTCTCGAAAACTTCAAACCTAGAACGGAATTCCGACCAGATCATGGCCCTCGGCAGCGACGATGCGCGCCTTGGTGAAGGTGCCGACCTTGAGCGTCTTGCTGGCCTTCTCGGGTGCGCTCAGACGCACGGTGCCGTCGATCTCGGGCGCATCGGCGTAGGAGCGACCGACGCCGCCCTTGCGGCCCATTGCCGGCGCCTTGTCGACCAGCACCTGCATCGTGGCACCGATGCGACTGCGCAGCTTGGCGATTGAAACCCCCTCGGCAATCGCCATGAAGCGCGCGCGGCGCTCGTTGCGGACTTCTTCGGGCAGCGCGCCAGGAAGTTCGTTGGCTGTTGCACCCTGTACCGGCGAATAGGCAAAGCAGCCGGCACGGTCGATGCACGCTTCCTGCATGAAGTCGAGCAGGTACTGGAACTCAGCTTCGGTCTCGCCGGGGAAGCCGGCGATGAAGGTCGAGCGGATGACGATGTCAGGGCAGATTTCGCGCCAGCGCAGGATCCGTTCCATGTTCTTCTCGCCATTGGCCGGGCGCTTCATGCGCTTGAGCACATCCGGATGCGCATGCTGCAGCGGCACATCGAGGTAAGGCAGGATCAAGCCTTCGGCCATCAAGGGCAGCACTTCGTCGACATGCGGATAGGGGTAGACGTAATGCAAGCGCACCCAGGCGCCATGAACTTTGGCCAGTTCGCCCAGGGCGGCGACCAGGTCGAACATGCGCGTCTTGATCGGCTTCCCGTCCCAGAAACCGGTGCGGTATTTGACGTCGACACCGTAGGCGCTGGTGTCCTGACTGATCACCAGCAGTTCCTTGACGCCGGATTCAAACAAGGCGCGGGCCTCGTTCAGCACATCGCCGATCGGTCTGGAGACCAGATCGCCGCGCATGCTCGGGATGATGCAAAAAGAGCAGCGGTGATTGCAGCCTTCGCTGATCTTCAAATAGGCGTAATGCTTGGGCGTGAGCTTGACGCCAAAGGAAGGCACGAGATCGAGAAAAGGGTCATGCGGCTTGGGCACATGCAGGTGGACGGCGTCCATCACCTCCTGCGTCGCATGGGGGCCGGTGACGGCCAGCACTTTCGGGTGGATCTCGCGCACCAGGTTGTCGCCGGCGACTCCCGCCTTGGCGCCGAGGCAGCCGGTGACAATCACGCGCCCGTTGGCAGCCAAGGCCTCGCCGATGGTGTCAAGGCTCTCCCGCACGGCGTCATCGATGAAGCCGCAGGTGTTGACGATCACCAGATCGGCACCTTCAAACGTCTTGGAGGTCTCGTAGCCTTCGGCGCGCAGTTGCGTCAGGATCAGTTCGGAATCGGTCAAGGCCTTGGGGCAACCCAGGGACACAAAGCCGATTTTCGGCGTTACGGCGCTCAAGATAATGGGTGAATTCATCCGGGGATTTTCACTCATCCGGAGCATCTGCCAACCACGGCCCGTCTGCGCGGCTTTTTCCGGTGCCAGGGTCGGAGACTGAGGCCGCCTTTTTTGCCCTATTTTTTCGGCGGAAAACCCTGCATCCCCGGCATGCCCGGAAACAGAGCGCCGGCTTTTTCCATCTGCTCCTGCATCTGTTCCTGCAACTGCGTGATCAAATTCTTGGACTGTTCGACATAGCCACCCATCAACCCTTGCATCACGGGCGCCTGGCCACCCAGAAACTTGCTCCACAACTCGGGGCTGAAGGCCAGGCCTTGACTCTGCTCGGTGAATTTGGACTGCAGTTCGCCAAAGCTCTGCACGTTCTTTTCCAGATAAGCTCCCATCACGCCCTGCATTGAGTCGCCGTAGAAACGGATGATCTGCGACAGCGAAGCGGTGCTGAACATCGGCACACCACCGGCCTCTTCTTCCAGAATAATCTGCAACAAGATACTGCGTGTCAGGTCTTCACCGGTCTTGGCATCGCGAACTTCAAACGCATGGCCGTCGAGCACCATCTGTTTAACATCGGCCAGCGTGATGTAGCTGCTGGTCTGGGTGTCATAAAGGCGCCGGTTCGGGTATTTCTTCAGCACGCGGACACCGGCCGCCTCGGGTGTCGCGCCAAGCGCATCCTTGCCTCTGCGGGCAGTCACCATGAAAAACTCCTCTCGAACCTGTTGTGTAAATGCATCGCCATCTTACGAGAGCGCTTGTTTTGGCCCGAAGGGGTTTACCCCGTACCGACCTTGCGTCTACTTGCCGAAAGCTTTTGAAAACAACATTCGGCGAATAAACTATCGTTTACCCTTACGTAGTTCCGCGAACTCACAAAATATCCAGCTATGGCATTGTCCTAAAGAGCAGTAGGAAGAGTTAGCATCCACCTTCACCCTCACCAGGCGACGTATGCAATCGCCTTCGGCCTGTCTACAATTTCGTCAACAAATCAATGGGACAAGTATGAACTTCACATCGAAAGCAATTTCCACGATCGCACTCGCTGCGGCGATGACTGCAGCGTTCGCAGCCGATCCGATCAAGATCGGCGTAGCAGGGCCATTCACAGGCGGCTCGTCGTCGATGGGCGTCAGCATGCGCGACGGCGTGAAGATGGCTACAGACGAAATCAACAAGGCCGGCGGTGTGCTGGGCCGTCAGATTCAACTGATCGAGCGCGATGACGAGGCCAAGAACGAGCGCGGCGTGCAGATCGCTCAGGAGTTGATCAACAAGGAAAAGGTCGCAGCGACCGTCGGTTACATCAACACCGGCGTGGCTTTGGCTTCGCAGCGCTTCTATCAAGAAGCGAAGATCCCGGTCATGAACAATGTGGCGACCGGTTCGGCCATCACCCATCAATTTGACGACCAACCGGGAAATTACATTTTCCGCAATGCTGCCCATGACAGCATCCAGGCGCCGATGATTGTTGAAGAAGCGATTACCCGCCGCGGCTTCAAGAAAGTCGCGATCCTGGCCGATTCGACCAACTATGGTCAGCTCGGCCGCGAGGATCTGGAGAAGGCTCTGGCATTGAAGAGCGTGAAGGCAGTTGCCGTAGAGAAGTTCAACATCAAGGATGTGGACATGACGGCCCAGTTGCTGAAAGCCAAGGAAGCAGGCGCTGAAGCTGTGCTGACTTATGCCATCGGCCCTGAACTGGCACAGATCGCCAACGGCATGACCAAGCTGGGTTGGAAAGTTCCGATGATCGGCAGCTGGACTTTGTCGATGGCCAACTTCATCGACAACGCCGGCCCCGGCGGAGAAGGTGCGCGCATGCCGCAGACTTTCATCCAGGAGCCGACAACGCCAAAGCGCCAAGCCTTCATCATCAACTACCTGAAGACCTTCAATCCGAAGAACGCCCGCATCGATTCGCCGGTGTCGGCAGCCCAAGGCTATGACTCGATCTATCTGCTGGCCGCAGCGATCAAGCAGGCTGGAAGCACCGACGGCCCGAAGATCAAGGCAGCGCTCGAGGATCTGAAAGCTCCCGTTGAAGGCGTTGTGACCACCTACAACAAGCCATTCACGGCCAAGGACCATGACGCGATCACCGCCAATATCCCGGTATTCGGCGAAGTCAAGGGCGCCAAGGTGGTTTACGCCTATCCTGATGACCAGAAGAAGGCTTCAGAAGTTCGCGTCAAGGATGCAAACGCCAAAGGCGCGTTGGTTATCAAGAAGTAATCCACAAGCGAGCGCAGCTTGCCATCTCCCCGCCGGGTAAAGCCCCGGTGGTCAGCATTGCCACCGGGCCTCAGCCTGTCGCAAGGCCCTGTTCAAGGGCTTTGCTGCAAGCTCGGCCCGATGGGTTTTTTTAAGCGCACAAAGGCCCCCCATATGCAGATTTTTACTCAACTGGTATTCAGCGGAATAGCGCTGGGCATGATTTACGCCGTCATTGCCTTCGGCTATCAGCTGACTTTTGCAACTTCCGACACCTTGAACTTCGGCCAAGGCGACGCCTTGATGCTGGGCGCACTTGTCGGCCTGTCTTTGGTGGGCCTGGGTGTCAATTACTGGCTGATGATTCCCTTGGTATGTCTGTTCGGCGCATTGCAGGGCGCCTTTGTCGAGCGCATCGGCGTGCGACCAGCGATCAAGATGAAATCCGAGTTCGGCTGGATCATGTCGACGATCGCGTTGGGCATCATTTTCAAGAACGTGGCCGAAAACGTCTGGGGCCGCGACGACCTGAAGTTCCCCTCGCCTCTGCCGGAATCGCCGATGCATTTTCTCGGCGCCAATGTGTTGCCGATGGAAGTACTGGTTGTATTCGGCGCCTTGCTGATGATGTTGTCCGTCGAGGTCTTCAACCGTCGTTCGATCTACGGCAAAGCGGTCGTGGCGACCTTCAACGACCGCGATGCGGCCAAGCTGATGGGAATTAACACCGGCCTGGTCATCACCTTTTCCTACGCGCTGTCTTCGCTGACAGCGGCTTTTGCAGGTGTCCTGATTGCACCGCTGACCCTGACTGGCGCCACCATGGGCTCGGTGCTCGGCCTGAAGGCCTTTGCCGTAGCCATCATTGGTGGCCTGACCAGCGGTATGGGGATCGTCGTCGGCGGCGTCATTCTCGGCGTGGCCGAGACCACCACCGGCTTTTACCTCTCCACCGGCTACAAAGATGTGCCTGGCCTGGTGCTGTTGCTGATCGTGCTGGCCGTCAAGCCCGCGGGTCTGTTCGGCAAGTCGGCCATCAAGAAAGTCTGACCCTCGCATGAAACTCAAACAATTTATCGCCGCAGTCTTGGCTGTGGCCGCATTGGCCGCCTTCCCTTTGGCCTCAGGCAACCCTTACTACATCCACCTGGTCGAAACCATCATGATCTACGCGATCGTGCTGTTCGGACTCGACATCGTGGTCGGCTACACCGGGCAAGTCTCGCTCGGCCACGCCGGTCTGTTCGGCATCGGCGCTTACACAGCCGGTGTGCTGGTACTGAAGCTGGGTGCTGCGCTGTGGATCACCTTGCCCGCGGCAATCGCTGTGACGGCTTTTTTCGGCGCACTGCTGGCTTTGCCGGCTTTGCGTGTAACCGGGCCCTATCTGGCCATGGTCACCTTGGCTTTCGGCACCATCATCCAGATTCTCATCAACGAGATGACCTTCCTGACCGAAGGTCCGATGGGCATCACCTTGAAAAAACCTTCGTTGTTCGGTCACCGACTTGACGAGACAGAGTTTTACTGGGTCGTCATCGTGATGCTGCTGGCTGCATTGATCTTTGTGCATCGCGTGCTGCGTTCGCACCTCGGCCGGGCCTTTGAAGCGCTGCGCGGCAGTCCGGTCGCGTCGGACTGCATGGGCGTCTCAGTCTACCGATACAAGGTCTATGCCTTCGTGATCAGCGCGGGTCTGGCCGGTCTGGCGGGTGCGCTTTATGCGTATTCGGAGCAATACATTTCGCCGAACACCTACAACTTCGAGCAGACCGTGTTGTTCCTGCTGGCGGTCATCATGGGTGGCCGCAAGACCCGTACCGGCGCTTTGCTGGGTGCAGCGATCATTGTGATGTTGCCCAAGTTGCTGGACGACGTCGAAATGTTCCGCATCGGCTCGGTGCTGCTGGCCCTGATCGTCACAGTTGCAGCAGCCATCGCGGTCAAACGCGGCAAATCCACTTGGCAGAACTCGATGATCCCGGTTGTCGGCAGCGTGGCGCTGGCGGCCGTGTCGTTCAAATTGCAGACGATGACGGACTGGCGTTTGTCAGTCTTCGGTCTGATCACCTTGTTCGTGGTCTATTACCTGCAGGACGGTATCGTCGGTTTCGTCCGGGGCGCCTTGAACCTGCGCGGGCATGCCGCCAGCGATGCCGATAACGCAGCCGAATTGCCTGACAGTCGTGACGCCTTGAACCAGGCGGGCGGCAAGACCAGCGCCGGCGGCACTTTGCTAGAAGCCAACGGCATCCTGATGCAGTTTGGCGGATTGAAAGCGCTGAACATGGTCGATCTGGTGATCAAGCGCGGCACAATCCATGGTCTGATCGGGCCCAACGGCTCGGGCAAGAGCACGATGATGAATGTGCTGACCGGCATCTATCAGCCCACTGCAGGCAGCGTCAGCTTCGCCGGTGACCTGGTCAATGGACGCACTTCGGCAGACATCGCGCTGTCAGGCATTGCGCGGACATTCCAGAACGTGCAGCTATTCGGTGAAATGACCGCGATGCAGAACGTGATGGTCGGTCTGCACCATAGCTTCCAGAGCAATCTGATCGACGTTGCCCTGCATCTGCCGCGCTACTTGAACGAAAACATTGCAGCCAGCGCTCGCGCGATGGGACTGTTGCGCTTTGCCGGTCTGGCCGAACTGGCTGGTGAGGAAGCCCGCAACCTGCCCTATGGCAAGCAACGACTGCTCGAGATCGCACGCGCCTTGGCGCTGGATCCTCAGTTGCTGCTGCTTGACGAGCCGGCTGCAGGCCTGACCGCACCCGACATCAAGGAGTTGCTCGCGATCATTCGCAAGATCCGTGAGCATGGCGTGACCGTGATCCTGATCGAGCACCATATGGACGTGGTGATGAGCATGTGCGACACCGTCACGGTGCTCGACTTCGGCCAGAAAATCGCTGAAGGCTTGCCCGCCGAAGTGCAGGCAGACGAGAAGGTGATTGAAGCCTATCTTGGCGGCACTGCAGCCTGACGCCACCCAACCGACGCAACCATGTTAACCATCAACAATCTGTTCGCCGGCTACGGCAAGGTGCAAGTACTGCACGGCATTTCAATGCAAGTACCCAAGGGCAAGGTCGTGACCTTGATCGGCTCCAACGGGGCTGGCAAGACCACGACGATGCGCGCCATTTCAGGAATGATTGCGCCCACCGCGGGCGAGATCACGTTGAGCGGCAAGCGCATCGATGGCCTGGAGAGCTATGACATCGCACGCCTGGGGCTGGCTCATTCACCCGAGGGGCGGCGCGTCTTCGCCACCATGACGGTGACCGACAACCTGCGGCTGGGCGCATTTCCGCGCTACACCGGCAGCCGGCCCAAAGGCGATGTCGAAGCCGACCTTGAAAAGGCGATGGAATTGTTCCCGCGCCTGAAGGAGCGCCGCATGCAACTGGCCGGCACGCTCTCGGGCGGTGAGCAGCAGATGCTGGCGATGGCACGCGCCGTCATGCTGAATCCCGACGTGGTGCTGCTAGACGAGCCATCGATGGGCCTGGCGCCTATCCTGGTTGAAGAGGTGTTCCGCATCATCTCAAGGCTCAAGTCCGAAGGCGTGACGATGCTGCTGGTCGAACAGTTCGCCGCTGCGGCGCTGGCTGTGGCTGACTACGGTTATGTGCTGGAAAACGGCCATATCTCGGTGCATGGGCCGGCAACACAGCTTCGCGACGATCCCGCCGTCAAAGCCGCCTACCTAGGGGCCGGCCACTGAGACCGCACAGATAACAGCAACTGCTTGCTGTTATCTGGCCGGCGAAGGCCACTCGCTTGCAAGCGGAGTGGCTGAGCCCCCACAACAGCAACCGCTTGCTGCTGGATGACTGAGACGACCCCCAGTCGATAGCGTTTGGATGGATTTCATGTTGCAGTGCACAATATCACTCGTGCAACCTAACAGGAGTCAGCCATGCGTCGCGTCGTTTTCAACCAGAAGGGTGGGGTCGGCAAGTCGACGATCACCTGTAATCTTGCAGCAATTGCCGCGCAACAGGGCCAGCGCACGCTGGTGATCGACCTCGACCGACAGGGCAATTCCAGCCGCTACCTGCTCGGTGAAGATGCCGATCTGGAGATGCAGGGTGCTGCCGAGTTTTTCGATGCGACGCTGAAATTCAGCGTCCGGGCGGCGAAACTCGAAGACTATATTGTCGAAACGCCCTGGGAAAATCTGCACTTGGTCCCGGCCAGTGCCCTGCTCGATGACCTCCACAGCAAGCTCGAAAGTCGCTACAAGATCTACAAGTTGCGCGATGCCTTGCTGGAGCTCGAAGACGACTATGACTCGGTCTGGATCGACACGCCGCCGGCGCTGAATTTCTACACCCGCTCGGCCTTGATCGCCGCTCAAGGTTGCCTGATTCCTTTCGACTGCGATGACTTTTCGCGCCGTGCCTTGTATGGTCTGCTGGAAAGCGTCAAGGAGATCCAGGCAGACCACAACCCGGACCTAGCGATCGAAGGCATCGTCGTCAACCAGTTTCAGCCAAGAGCCGTGCTGCCGCAGAGAACGGTGTCTGAGTTGATCGATGAAGGCCTGCCGGTGCTGCAACCCTATTTGAGTTCGAGCGTGAAGATCAAGGAATCGCATGAACTCGCGCGGCCCATGATCCATCTCGATCCACGCCACAAACTGACGCAGGAGTTCATGGCACTGTTTGAAACGTTGAGCTGAGCCGGCATTGATTCGGGCCGGCCCTGACTCGAGCGGATGACCCGCTTGATTTTGCCGCTGCGCCCGCGTTGAAGCGACATCTTGCAGCGTGTTTCATTTGCGCCGAGGTATTCGATCTTGCTTGCGCTCAACGGACTGCGCTGCATCAAGTGGCGGGTGACTGATCGATCAACAATCGGCCTGACGATCAAATCGTTCGCCACCCAGCCCAACTTGAACTGGCACCGTACGCATCCAATGACTGAAGTTCCTCGCCGGAATTGACCATGGCTAGCTACCCGATGAGTGCCGTCGATGCAGCTTGGTATCACATCGATGGACCGGCCAACCTGGCCATCGTGACCGGCATTGCATTGACAAAGCAGCCGCTTGACTTCGGCAAGGTCAGCAGAGTTTTCGAGTCCCGTCTGCTTGAATTCGAACGTTTTCGGCAGCGCGTGGTCGAACGTGGATTGGCCATCCCGACCCTCGAATGGCAGGACATGCCGGACTTCGACATCGGGCCGCATCTGCGACATATCGCTTTGCCATCACCGCGGGACGAAAAGACTTTGATGGCGCTGGTCAACGATCTGGCCAGTCTGCCGCTGGACCGGAGCCGCCCTCTCTGGCAGATCCACATCGTCGATGGCGTGATGGAGGGTAGCGCGATGATTTTCCGCTATCACCATTGCATTGGTGACGGCACGGCGATGAAGACCGTGACGGCGCGACTCTTCGACATCAAGGCCGCGAAGACAAGACGACCAACTCACCCCATAAATCCACCGCCACCGCCCAATCGAATGAATGAGCCTGGCCTGCTTGGACAGGCCGGGTTGGTCGTGAAGGGCGCGGGGGCCCTGTTGCTCGAACTGGTGAAATGGCCCGACCCGCCCTCCCCGTTCAAAGGCGAGTTCAGCCTCGGGAAAAAGGTCGCATGGTCCAAAGCAGTTTCTCTCGACCAGGTCAAGGCAATCGGTGCGCCGACTGGCGCCAAGGTGAACGATGTGCTTGTCAGCGTAGCAACCGGTGCCTTGCGCAACTACCTGATGCAGCGCGGTATCAATGTGCAGCTAAGCACGTTGCGCGCCATGGTCCCGGTCGATTTGCGCGCTCCGAAAAATCAGGGTGAGTTGGGCAACGACTTCGGTCTGGTCATCCTCGAATTGCCAGTCGAAGTGGCGTCTGCGACGAAGCGATTGGCTTTGACCAAGGCGCGCATGGATGCGCTCAAGTGTTCGACTGAAGCCATCGCCATGCAGTTCTTGTTCGATCTTTTCGGCCGTGGGCCTAAGTTGCTGGAGGACCTGGCCAATCAAGTTTTCGGCAGCAAGGCCAGCCTTGTGCTGACCAATGTTGCCGGGCCGAACCAACCGGTCTTGCTGGCCGGCGTACCCGTCGATCGATTGATGTTTTGCGTTCCCTATCCAGGCGTTCAATTGGGGCTCGGCCTGAGCATTCTGAGCTATCAAGGCATGGTGACAATGACCGTCATCACCGATGCCCGCCTGGTACCAGACCCTGAAAAAATCACAAAGCAGTTCAATCGCCAGTTTGCCGCCATGAGCAAATCGCTGTCCTCAAGGAAGGCGGACCGACACTGATCGGAATGGCTTGCTCCGGCTCAATCATTCCCGCCCGGGGTCTGGCTAAGGTCAGAACATCCGGTCAGGAGGAACAAGATGGCTGCCAAACAACTGCTGTTTCATGATCAAGCTCAGGACATGATCCGTCTTGCTGGAGAGGGGCGCCTTCGACCCGGCGAAAGTCACCCGCTTGGCGCTGCAGAATGCGGCCTCCATTGCCAGCTTGATTTTGACGACCAACTCAATGCTGGCCAATGCACCAAGCAAACCGGCAGTGGCCAATACCAATGCCAACCCTGAGATGTATTGAGTCTGTTCAGCCATTGCACAGCCATCAGGAGAACAAGATGAATGATTCGAAATCAGACATTGCCAAGCTTCCACCCGATGTCGTGGCCTTGATTCCGATGCGCAATCTGGTGCTCTTCCCCCATGTGTTGGCACCTGTCAGCGTTGGCCGCCCGAAGTCAGTCGCAGCGCTCGAATACGCGATTGCTGCTGGCACCCAGGTCGGCATCGTGCTGCAAAAGGACCCGCACCTCGACGACCCGGACTTCGCCGATCTATGTCGAATCGGAACCCTGGGCAAAGTCGTCCATCACCTGAATTCAGAGGAACAGTTGCACCATGCGGTATTTCAAGGCACGCAGCGTTTTCGAATACTGCGACTGGCCGAGACAGAGCCTTTCCTGGCAGCAAAGATCGAACTGATCGAAGACCTCGCCGACGATTCAGCCGAAGCTGAAGCTCTGGCGCTGCAATTGCGTGAACGCACATTGGAGTTGCTCTCGTTGCTGCCCAGCGTACCGGCAGAGCTGGTACACGCCTTGCAAGCCACGCGAGGGCCCGCCGAACTCGTCGACATCACAGCGAGCGTGATCGATGCCGAGGTGAACGAAAAACAATCCCTGCTCGAGACACGCGCGACCCAGGAGCGGGTGCAAAAGCTTCTGCAAATTCTTTCCCGTCGCATCGAAGTGTTGCGTTTATCCAAAGAAATCGGTGACAGGACCAAAGAGCAACTCGACGATCGGCAACGAAAGTCTTTGCTGCGGGAGCAAATGCACACGATCAAGAAGGAACTCGGAGAGAACGGTGGCAGCGACGCTGAAATCTCCGGTCTGGAAGAACAGATCACCAAGGCCTGCATGCCGGCTGACGCAGATACCCATGCCCGCAAGGAGTTGCGCCGCCTGCAGGGCATGTCTGATGCCTCAGGCGAATATTCGATGCTGCGCACCTACCTGGAATGGATGGTCGAACTGCCCTGGTCGACACCGATCGAAACACCCATCGACCTTGCTGTTGCCAGGCAGACATTGGAAGCAGACCACTTCGGACTTGAACGCGTCAAACAAAGGATCATCGAGTTCCTGGCCGTTCGCAAATTGAATCCATCCGGACGCGCGCCGATCCTCTGCTTCGTCGGGCCGCCCGGTGTCGGCAAGACTTCGCTCGGGCAAAGCATCGCAAGAGCCTTGCAGCGTCCGTTTGTGCGGGTCTCCCTTGGCGGCGTGCATGATGAAGCCGAGATCCGTGGTCACCGCCGTACTTATATCGGTGCCCTTCCGGGAAACATCATCCAAGGCTTGCGCAAAGCCGGTGCCCGCGACTGCGTGATGATGCTCGACGAGGTCGACAAGTTGACCGCCAGCGCACAGGGTGACCCCTCCTCGGCTTTGCTTGAAGTGCTTGACCCGGAGCAGAACAGCAGCTTTCGGGACAACTATTTAGGAATGCCATTCGACCTCAGTCGAGTCGTCTTCATCGCCACGGCCAACGTGATCGACAACGTACCTGCACCGGTGCGTGACCGGATGGAGGTGATCGACCTGCCCGGCTACACCCAGGAAGAAAAATTGCAGATCGCGCAGACTTACCTGTTGCGAAGGCAGCGCGAAGCCAACGGTTTACGCGAAGATCAATGCACTTTGAGCAACGAGGCTCTGACCGCGATTGTTGCCAACTACACCCGCGAAGCCGGGGTCCGCCAACTCGAGCGCGAGATCGGGCGGGCGATGCGGCACGCCGCAATGAAGGTGGCTGAAGGTTCGTCAACTGCTGTGCATATCGATGCAACCGATCTCGATGCGGTCCTCGGACCGGTGAAATTCGAGCGCGAGTTGGCCTTGCGCAGCAGCGTCACCGGCGTGGCGACCGGGTTGGCCTGGACGCCGGTCGGCGGGGATATTCTCTTCATCGAGGCCACCAGAACCTTGGGCAAGGGGCAGTTGATCCTGACCGGCCAGTTGGGAGATGTAATGAAGGAAAGTGCCCAGGCTGCACTGACGCTGCTCAAATCTCACGCTGCCGATCTGGGCATTCCTGCGTCGATGTTCGAGGATATGGACCTGCACCTGCATATTCCGGCGGGTGCCATCCCCAAGGACGGCCCGAGTGCTGGCGTGGCGATGTTCATCGCGCTTGCATCGCTCTTCACCGACCGCCCGGTACGCCATGAAGTGGCAATGACTGGCGAGATCAGCTTGCGTGGCCTGGTGTTACCGGTGGGCGGCATCAAGGAAAAAGTGCTGGCTGCGCAGCGGGCCGGATTGGTCATCGTGATGTTGCCAGCGCGCAATATGAAGGATCTCCGGGACGTGCCTGAAGGTGCACGCAATGCCTTGCAGTTCATCCCGCTGGACGACATTGACGATGCGATCAAGGCCGCTCTGGCTCCCATAAACAGGCGCCGCCCGCTGGGGGAATTCAGCTTGCGATGAAGTTCTACCTTGATCTCACCCGCATCTATTTTTTCGATAATTATTTGGCTTGACCCGACGCAACGTGGAAGCCTCTTCAGTTTTTAAACTCGTTTTTCGACCAACTGCTGACATTGGTCGAGCTTGAAATCATTCGCCATCAGCAACAAAGGAGTTTGATCATGAATGCATTGACAAGACTGGACCGCCTGGATGAGATGTTCCCCGAACTCATCCGCCGCTTTGCACGCATGCCAGTAATGGGCGTCGAAACCCCTGGCGAGATTCGCATTGATGTCACCGAGAACGACAAGGACTATCTGGTTCGTGCGGAAATCCCCGGCGTAAGGCGGGAAGACATCAATGTCGCCGTGGATGGTAATTTCGTTTCGCTTTCGGCTGAAATCAACAAGGAAAGTGAAACGAAAAAGGGCAGTCGCCTGCTGCTGAAGGAAACCTACGTCGGCAAGGCTTCGCGAGGTTTTTCACTCGCCCATGAGATCGATGAAAAGCATGTCATCGCCAAGCTTGAAGACGGCGTGCTCAAGCTGACCTTGCCCAAGCGCGAGGGTTCCCGTGCACGCCACATTGCCATCGAATAGCAACTTGAATGACTTGACGCGCTGATCGCGTCAAGTCTGCCCATGTCGCATCAGGCTCGCTGTACGAATTCACGGTCGCGCCCACCGCGCAGAGCCTCGACGAGTTTGGCCATTTCACCAGCCAGCAATTCGAGGACATCTTCCATTGTCACGATGCCTACCAAGCGACCGGCATCATCGGCCACGACAATCCGTCGCAGCCGGTGCTTGCTCATCAGCGCCACAGCCTCCAGAACGTCCATTTCAGGATGACCCAGCACCAGGTTGATGGACATGATGTCACCTGCCGTGAACAGCGTGGACTCCAAGCCCTCAGCCATCAAGGCAAGCACCAGATCACGATCTGTGACGATACCGATCGGCAAGGCGCGTTCATTCGCGTCCACCACAACCAGCGACCCGACATGGTGTTTGCGCATCAACTGAGCCGCTACATACGCGGTCGTCTCGGGCTCGACAACGGCGACGATCGAAGTCGCAAGGTCTTTCAAACGGGTCGACATGAACGCTCTCCATGAACTTGGTAGCCTTCATTTATGCCCTCGGCAACGGTTTGCCCGGTTGACCAGGCGCAAGCTGCCCAAATCCCGAGCCGACTCATTTAGCTAGCAATACAGGAACAGTTGATAAATTAACGACGCGCTGCGCCACCGAACCGAGCAATAGACTGCCGACGGCACCCATGCCGCGAGTCCCCATGACGATTTGATCGGCACCACAAGCGACAGCAGCGCTGACGATCTGAGCCGCGGGAAGCCCCTCGGCCCGTAGACTTTCACGCACATCTAGCCCGCAGGCCTGCGCGTGGGCGATGGCGTCGGCCAGCACATGATCCTGATGCTTTTTTTGCGACATCTCGATCTCATCGGCACTGAATGCCGGCAGCTCGCCGTAATAGACAGGGCCGTCGCGAACATTGAGCAAGGTCGCCTCTACCGGCACCGAGGCCCTTGACATCGCGGCTACCGCATCAATCGCATGTTGCGCGGGTTCCGAACCATCGACGGCAATCAGCATTTTCAACATGGTTGTTCCTAAGTTGCCACCAACTTAATTGTAGAAATGCTTAGCTTGCCCTGGGTGGAGTGGCGGGTGATTGACTGCTCTCAACATGACGGCAGAGCAGCACCTTATGGTGACTCCGAACGTGTAGATAGCGCTGGAGTTGGCCATGACAGTTGACGAGTTCACCGCAAATGGCCGGCCAACCTTGATCGGTTGCGCGGCAAACCTCGCCCTTCAGGGCGGGGTCAAGAGCGCGGACGGCGAAGCCGTCCGGTTTGCTGCGTCTCGTGTGGTGTTTGCTGGCGTTCGATGTACTGCCGGATAACGGCAATGGGTGCGCCACCGCAGCTACGGGCAAAGTAGGAAGGCGACCATAGCGCGCCGCCCCATAGCTTCGCGGATGCTC
>CAIJIT010000186.1 GCA_903820745.1 uncultured Burkholderiales bacterium | reverse complement strand
GCGCGCCGCTCTTCCACGAGGCACCCACGCTGTTCATGCTGACGCAAGTGTTTCGCGGCGGGACGGTCATCGTCACGGCGGACCCAACGCCGGCCAACCTTCTCCAAAGCATAGAGCGGAACCGAGTCACCTGGGGCTTCATGGTGCCGACGATGTGGGACGCCATCGTCAGCAGCGGGTTGGCGCCCAGCCATGACTTGGCATCGATGAAAGTCTTGGTGAGTGCAGGTGCGCCATTGATGACGCATACCAAGGAAGCGCTGCTTGAAATCTTCCCGGTGGGTGATCTCAACGAGTTCTACGGCGCAACTGAAGTCGGCATCGTCACCAACTTGCAAGGATGCGATCAGCGCCGCAAATTGCGCTCGGTGGGTCGCACGATCCCCGGCTTCCATGTGAAACTCGTCGACGATAACGGCCATGAAGTCAAACCGGGCGAGACGGGCGAAATCTGGATTCGCGGGCCGATCCTGATTCGCGAGTACTTCAAGAACCCCGAGGCGACGGCAAGTGCGCGTCACGGCGACTGGTTCACGCTGTCGGACATGGGTCGCTTCGATGAAGAGGGCTATCTGTACATCGTCGACCGCAAGAAGGACATGATCATTACCGGCGGGGAGAACGTCTACCCCGCCGAAGTCGAAGCGGTGCTCAGCCAGCACTCCGCGGTGCAGATGTGCGCTGTGGTCGGCATTCCGGACAAGAAGTGGGGCGAGATCATCTATGCGGCCGTTGTGCAGCGCCCGGGCGCGCTCGTCACGCCCGCCGAACTCGAAATTCACTGCTCGCGCCTGATGGCGCGCATCAAGGTTCCCAAGCTTATCGAACTGGTGCCTACGCTGCCGATGTCTTCCTTCGGGAAGATTTTGCGGCGTGAAGTACGCAAGCCGTTCTGGGAAGGCCAATCCGCGGCAGTCTGACGGCTGCAGCATCCATCCAGCAATTTCGACAGGAGACGAGACAGATGACACGCGCCATGAAACTAACGAACGATCGTTCAAAAATTTTTTCCAGCCGTCGCACGCTTGCCTTTGCTGCGTTCGGCCTTCTCGGCATGCTCAGCGCAGCCCAGGTTGCTGCGCAGTCGGAGCCTTTCAGGATCGGCGCCGTCTACGCAGTGACCGGCCCGGCGTCATTTCTTGGTGATGCCGAGGCCAAGGCCGCGCGTCTGGCCGTTGACCAGGTCAATGCGGCCGGGGGCATCAAGGGGCGCAAGGTCGAATTGATCCTGGAGGATTCGAAGAGCCAGGAAACGGCCGCCGTGTTGTCGGTCCGCAAGCTGATCACCCAGGACAAGGTTTCCGTCATCCTCGGCCCAAGCCGCACGGGCGATGCAATGGCCGCAATCCCCATCGTCAATGAAGCCGGCATCGTGATGCTGCCGCCGGTCTCAGGCGTTGGCGTGGTCGAGCCCGTTGCGCAGCGCAAGTTTGTCTTCCGCCCGGGGCAGGGCGGTGAACTGTCAGTGGGCAAGGTGCTTGATTACGCCAGGCGCGCCGGTTGGAAGCGAATGGGCGTGCTGTACTCGTCCGATGCTTATGGCGAAGACGGGCGCGACAACATGCGCAGGCTAGCTGCAACCAAGGGCGTGGTGGTCGGTCGCGAGGAGTCTTTTGCCTCGACCGCGACCGACCTCAAGCCCCAGTTGACCAACCTCCGCTCAGCCAACGTCGATGCGATCTTCGTGCACGGCATTGGCGCGCCTTCAGTGGTCGTTTATCGCAACGCCGCAGAGCTTGGCTTCAAGACTCCGCTGGTTTCCGGCCATGGGCAGGCAAATTCCGCCTTCCGCAATGCCGTTGGCGAGGATGTGGTGGGGCAACCCGTTGTCGGTGCGCCGGTGCTGGTTTGGCAAGAGCTTCCTGCCAAGCATCCACAGCGCGCGCCGAGCGAGAACTTCGCCAAGCTGTTCCAGGCGAAGTACGGTGTGCCGCCCGACATGTTTGCCGGCGTCGCCTACGACTCGGCGCAGATGACTTTCAAGGCGCTCGAGGAAGTCGGCGACGACCGCGCCAAGATCCGCGACTGGTTCGAGACGCGGGTGAAGAACTTCGTCGGCGTCACGGGCACCTTCACTTTCTCGGCCACTGACCATGGCGGCCTGACCAGCGATGCCTTGGTGATGATGATCGCAACGCCACAGGGCTGGCGTCTGGCGGACTACGAGAAATAAAGCCCTTCGCACCGGTCCTCGCGCAAGATTTATGGATTTTTCCGTCATCCCTCAGTTCGTTTCCGGCGGCGTAACCGTTGGCGCCGTTTACGGCCTGATCGGTGCCGGGTTCAGTCTGGTGTTCAAGGCCAGCAAAGTGGTCAATTTTGCGCAGGGCGAATTCGTTGTGCTGGGCGGTCTCACGGCGTATTCGCTGATGGCGCTGTTCGGCTCGGGCAGCCTTTCAACCGCCACGGCGATCGGCGCGACCTTCGCGTTGATCGTCGGGCTGGCGGCTTTGCTTTTCCTGGTCCTGCGGCAGGCGCGCCAGGGCAGCAGCGATTTCACTTTTGTGATGGTGACGTTGGCAGTTGCGATCGCAATGCGCGGTGGCGCCGGACTGCTGTGGGGCACGGAGTACAAGACCTTCAAGCTGTTCCCGCGCGGCTCGGTGAACCTGCTCGGTGCGGTGATGACGTACGGCGCCCTGATCACGCTTGCCGTGACGTTTTTTGTTTCTATCGGGCTGTGGATCGTGCTCTACCGTACGCGGATGGGCAAGGCCCTGCGCGCCTGCGCTGACAACCCGGCCGCGGCGCAAACCGTTGGCATCGATCCAAAGCGGATGGTGCTTTATGCCTATATGGGCAGCGGGCTGCTTGGCGCGCTGGGCGGCGTGTTGTTGACGCCGACACTCATGATGTCTTACGACAACGGCGTGATACTCGCGCTCAAAGGCTTCACCGCTGCCGTTGCGGGTGGCCTCGCGAATCCGTTCGGTGCGATTGCCGGCGGCGTCGTCATCGGCATCATCGAAGGCCTGGGCGTTGGCATGCTCTCTTCGGATCTGCAGAATGCTTATGCCTTCATCGCGCTGCTCGTCGTGCTGGCTGTGCGGCCGCAGGGCCTGTTCGGCGGACGTGCGGAGCAGGCTCGATGAAGATCCGGGCCAGCCTTTTTTCGCGGCCGCGCGCCCTCTTGTGGTTACCGATGCTGTTGCTTGGCGTCATACCGCTGATGGGGAGCGATGAGTACCAACTGAGTGTGTGGACCTTCATCCTGCTGGCATTGATCGTCGTGCTCGGGCTTGACGTTCTTCTAGGATTTGGCGGCCAGCTTTCGCTCGGCCACGGCGTGTTTGTCGCGATAGGTGCCTACAGCTCGGCCTTGCTCACCACCAAGGCGGGTTGGTCCGGCTGGCTGGCGATGCCCTCCGGAATGGCCGTGGCAGCGCTGCTCGCGCTGATCGTCGGCGTGCCGACCTTGCGCCTGCGGGGCTATTACCTTGCCATGGCCACGCTGGGCTTCCCGGTGGTGCTCGATGGTGTACTGCGCCATGCCAGCGCCTGGACCGGGGGGTCGTCAGGTGTCACCGGCGTGCCCCGCCTGACATTCGGGTCTTTCGTGTTGAAAGACCCGTCGCAGCTTTACTGGTTCATCTTCGGCGTGGTTTGCGTCGTATTTTTTGTCACCGAACAGCTGGTGCGATCGCGTTTCGGCCTGGCGCTCAAGGCCGTGCATGCCGACGAAGCGGCGGCTTCGGCGCGCGGCATCAATGTGGCTCAAACCAAGGTGTTCGCGTTCATGTTCAGTGCGGTGCTCGCCTCCCTGAGCGGTAGCCTTTATGCGCACTATGTGCAGTTCGTCGCACCCGACACCTTCGGCATTTCGTATTCGATCATGTTGATTGTGCTGTTGGTCGTTGGCGGCGTTGGCCGCTTGTGGGGCGCGGTGCTCGGCACCGTCGCCATGATGTGGCTGCCCGAGATGCTGCGATCGACCTCGACCTGGGAGCCCGTCGTCTACGGCGTCATTCTGGCGATCGTGCTGCTGTTCGCGCCGCAGGGCATCGCCGGGTTGGTCCGTCGGCGCGCAACCATTCCGATGGCTTTAGTGGACCGCAGCAGTTCCGCCGACATGGCGTTTGCGCTGCGCAAGGATGTGACCATTGCCGGACCGCTGCTCGCACTGGACGGCGTCAGTAAAAATTTCGGCGGCGTGCATGCGGTGAGCGCGCTGTCCTACCAGCTGGCCCCAGGGCTTGTTCAATCCATCATCGGCCCCAATGGTGCTGGCAAATCGACGCTGCTCGCTCTTGTCGCCGGCACGCTGCCGCCAAGTGCCGGTGAGATACGCTTTTGTGGTCTTCGCATCGATACCCTGCCAGCGCACAGTCGCGCCCGCTTGGGCATAGGTCGCACATTCCAGCATATACGGCTGATCCCCGGTCTGACGGTGCTGGAAAACGTCGTGATCGGGGGCCACGCAGCGCCTTCGGACTCTGATGCGCAGACCCGCTTGCTTGCATCGGCATTGCTCGATCGGCTCGGCTTGGCCGGTGTCGCCGATGCCTATCCTGCAGAGATCAACCAGTTTCAATGTCGCTTGACTGAGATCGCTGCGGCGCTTGCCGGGCGTCCTTGCCTGTTGCTCCTCGACGAGCCGGGTGCGGGACTGTCATCGGTTGAAATCAGCCAGCTCGTTGAGCTGCTGCGAAGTTTGCGCGAAGGCGGAATTTCCGTGGTCTTGGTCGACCATGTGATGTCGCTGGTGATGGCCAGCGCGCAGGAAATCCTGGTGCTGGAGCACGGCATGCTGATCGCTCAGGGTGCACCGGCTGAAGTGGTGCGCAACGAGCATGTGCGGGCTGCCTACCTGGGGCGCAGTACCGTCCCCGCAAGTCAAGCGGAGCAGCCGGTATGAGCGCCGCAACGCTCTTGCTGCAGGTCTCCGGCCTCTCGCTGCGCTACGGCTCGAACGTCGCGGTCAACGATGTGCACGTCAATGTCGCGCAGGGCGAATTCGTGGCCTTGGTCGGCGCAAATGGTGCGGGCAAGTCCAGCCTGCTCAAGGCCATCGTGGGCCTCGAGCCGGTGTTCGCCGGCCATGTCTTGTTCGCCGGCACCGACATCACTTCAATGGCCGCACATCGCCGCGTCGCCAGCGGCATTGCTTTCGTGCCTGAAGGGCGCGGCGTCTTCAGCACGATGAGCGTTGCCGAAAACCTTGAGCTGGGAAGCTTTTTGCGCAGCGGTGCGAGCCAGCGCAGCGCAGTCGCCGCTGACCTCGCGCGGGTATTTGAACTTTTCCCGCGCCTGGCCGAGCGCCGTCAGCAGATCGCCGGGACGCTCTCTGGCGGCGAGCAGCAGATGCTGGCGATTGGCCGGGCGCTGATGACAAACCCACGGCTCTTGTTGCTGGATGAACCGTCGCTCGGACTGGCTCCGCTTGTGGTGGAAGAGATCGCGGCAGCACTTGGGCAGATCAATACAGAGCGCGG
>CAIJIT010000185.1 GCA_903820745.1 uncultured Burkholderiales bacterium | reverse complement strand
TGCCAACTCATCGCGCGATGAAGTCATCGCAATCAGACCCAGATGAACGCCGACAAAGCCGCCTGGCAGCGCAAACGCATTGACCGAGCGATCGCGCACCAGAAAGGTCTCCCAGGCAAAACGATCCCGGGTTTCGTCGCCGATATTGCCGAGTTGCTTGGCCGCTCGCACCAGCGGCGCCCAGACAGCTTGCAGATACTCTTCCAGCAAGGGGTCTTCGAGGTAGTCAGGGTCGAGGCGGATCTGCCGCATCACCTGCTCGCCGATCCGGCGCTCGCTGCCGACATCGAGGTCCTCTGACACCGAGTCCCCGAGCGAAGGCAGATTGACCTGCGCATGGCCCGTCGGACTTGTCAGTCCCAGCAATGCCGCCGCAACTGCACTCAGCACAATGTCGTGACGACAGCGGCGGACAAATGATTTCAAGAAGAATCTCCAGATTTTGCGGCGATGATGCATCCTGATCGTTAACCGATTATTGCCACCCAACCAGACGGATTTTGCAATGACTTCAGCAACTGCTTCAGGATTGACGCATTTTGACTCACAAGGCCAAGCCCATATGGTCGACGTTGCGGCCAAGGATGTCACGCACCGCATAGCGATTGCCGCCGGCCGTATCACCATGCTGAAGGATACGCTGGCCCTGATCAGCAGTGGTAGCGCGAAGAAAGGTGATGTACTGGGCATTGCGCGAATCGCTGCCATTCAGGCAGCCAAGCGGACAGCCGACCTGATCCCGCTATGTCACCCGCTGCCGCTCACCCGCGTGGTGGTGAGCTTCGAGCTCGATGCTGGCAGCAATGCGGTACTTTGCACAGCGCAGGTCGAAACCCTGGGCCGCACCGGGGTCGAGATGGAAGCGTTGACTGCGGTGCAGATCGGTCTGCTGACCATCTATGACATGTGCAAGGCCGTGGACCGCGGCATGGTGATGGGCGACATCCGAGTGCTTGAGAAACATGGCGGCAAGTCGGGGGACTGGATCAGCACCTGACGCATAAGGAGTTTTTGGCGCAAGCCAAGGTACTTCGAGTTCCGCGAGTTGCAGTCGATGACATGCTGGATCGGTATTTTTTGATGGCTTGGCCCATTCCTGACCCACCCAGGAAATGCCCAGCGGCAGGACCATCAATTGACCAGAAATTCAAGCAACTGCACTCGGGGATTTGATCAAGCGGTACACATGATCGTGGCAGCGCTTCAGCTGATCCCCAGTAACGATTTGCTGCGATTGAGCAGGCGCCGCCGGTCATCAAGACCGTTCAAGCCGCCATTGATGCGCTTGGTCAGGGTGCTCAGGTCATCAGCATCGGCGATTGCATTCAGGCCGCGCTTGGCCCAGAACCAGCCCGCCACGTCAACGCACAGGTCGGCATCGGTTTCGACCAGCTCAGGTTTGCTCAGCAGTTCGTCTTCGCGGCCGATCGCACGGCCATATTCGGCATAGTTGGCTCGGCCGGTCAACTGGATCAGGCCGCGGCCCTTGAAGCGGCGGCCGTCGCCAGGCTGCAGATTGCCGAGATCAATGCGGCCTTGATAGGCCTCGCCGCTGGCAATTTCTGCATGAAATCGGAACTCTCCCGATTCATGGCCGATCTGAGCGAGGAAATGAGCCTGGCGCAAGGGCGTGTCGATCTGCCGATTGGCCATCACCTTGCCGAGGCGCTCGCCGAACAAGGCCAGGTCGTCATCAGAAGCGCGCAGATAGAGGAGGGCCAGCAGGGTGCCATCAACGCTGGCTGGCAAGGACTCGCACAAACTCGCCAACGTGGCGCTGACGGGTTCGACCCGACCGCTGGGTTCTTGCTCACCGATAACGCTGCGCTGGAAGGCCATCACTGCGGCCAGGGTTTTCGCACCATAGGCGCCGTCGGGCGTCAACTGGCCCTCGGGCAAAGCGAAGCGCTGCTGTTGCGAGCAGAGGTTGAGCAGGCGTTGCACGGTCTCCACATCATCGCGTTGATTGCTGCAGGAGGCGCCGACATTGCCGGTGATCAGCCCGCTGCCGCGGCGCGAGGAGGGCGGGGTGGCCGTCACAGCGATCACGGGCGCGGCAAGCGCTGACCCCTCGCGGCGCTCGAAATGAGGCGTGTCCTTGAATGAATTCCAGTTGCCGCCCCAACGGTTGGCAGCGTCCAGGCTTTCCCAATATTGGCCGAGCGGACGCAATTCCTCGACGTCATAAGTCAGCCGGGCTTGGCCATCAAGGCCTTCGCGGAAGAAGTTCAGATCGATCGCCAGACGCTTCAGATGCTGGCTGCTCATCGTCTGGCTGCGGCCGTTCTGGACATGCAGGGCTTGCTGCTCGGGGGTCCGGTACAACTCGCCACCCGATGCTTGAAAACCCAGCTCATCAGCCTTGTGCAGCAACTCGACGACATGCTGCAGGAAGATCGATTGTTCGCGCAGCAGGCTCATGGCTGGCCCCCTGCATTGCTGGCGCCGCTGGCGGCAGCTTGCACCCTAACCTGTTCGCTCATTTCCTTGAGTTTGTCGTCCTTGGCCTTGCTGCCAGCGCTGGAACCGAAGAAATATTGAATGATGGCTGATAGGGAGACGCCGAGCAGGAAGCCGAGTACCGTGTCGATGATGCGTCCGGCACGGCCGCTCTTGTCCAGGTCGTAGTTGAAGAAAAAGGCGGCGTAGAAGATGAAGCCGAAGGTCAGCAGGGTCAGGCCGGTGGCATAGAAATAGATGAAGCGCTTGGCAACGACGTCATCGCTGGCCAATGCCGCTTTCTGCAGGTCGCGCGCGCTGGCCCGGTCTGCCGAATGAACTTTTTCCAGCTCCAGATTGTCGGCATCGGCTTGTTGCCGATATTCCAGCAATTTGGTCTGGTACTGGAACTCGAACTCCTTGAGTTGGCTCCATTGCGCATCGGTCAGCTTGTTCTCAGCCGCATCATTGATGTCGATGCCGGTTTTCTCGTGGATCAGCGAGGCGATGGCCTTGGTGCCTTGGTCGAGGCCGCCTCGGAAGACGCCGCTGAGCAGGTCAAGGCCACGTTGGGCAAGCGTAGGCGCAATGGCCGAAAGGGCCGCTGCGATCAGGGGGATGGGCATGAAAAGCTCCTCGGCAGGACTTGGGCCGGCCGAGTTGCGCGCAGATTGTCAGACGCTTTTCTCGGCCGGATGGCGCGCCGAGCTTATGGGGAGGTATCGAGCCTGTCTGTCCCCCCAATAGAGTTCAGGTCAGACAGCTTCCTTGGGCAAGTTACATGCGGGCTTGCAAACGACCTCGGTGCGTCCGAGTACGCGCTTTGACTGCAAGCTGCTCGGAACACGGTGCTTGCCGCATTTGAAGCAGGAACGGGTATGGCCACTACCGAGAAACGGTGAGCCACCCAACTTCGACTCATAGCGCAGACCGTTATCGCTGACGCTGGTGTAGGTGTCTTTGGTCATTTCTGTCACAGGTTCAGGTTGACGATTTCCAGCGCGAGGGTGCTGGCGATCCCGATGGCGTTGTTGTTTCTTACCCCTCCTTTCAATATTAGGGGGTTTTTGATGTCCTTGGCTATCGGGCTTGGCCCGATAAAGCCGGGAAATTTTGAAATATTGCCCTCGATTTGCATGAATTCAAGATTATTTTCGGATGAGTCTCTGCCTTAATGGATTAATTCCACCGTTTTTGATCGAGATCCCTATGGCACTGAAAAGCGGCTTGATTGCTTTGTACAATTTACTCAAGTGTAAAAATACGAGCGGTTTGATTCCTTCAAGGGGGGGAATGGTCAGGCGATGCCGAAGACGTACCTCACCACAGCGAAGAAAGCCGGGGCAGCAAAAAAACGCATCGATGCACCGCCACGCGCTGCGCGGGTGGCCAAGGTGAGCGTAATTTGTGCGGAGGCCGAACGGCAATTCGCGCAATATGGTTTTGAAGGCGCTTCGCTCGACATGATTGCCCAAACGCTCGGTATCAGCCGGCAAAACCTCCTGTACTACTTCCCCAGCAAGGAGTTGCTCTACATCCGGGTGCTTGACAATGTGCTCGACGAATGGCGGCTGCGCATGGATGGTCTGGTCAGTGGAGCCGACCCGGAGGCGGCGGTGCGAGATTACATTCGGGCCAAGTTGCGATTTTCTGCCGAGCGGCCTGCCGGTTCGCAGGTCTTCGCCAGGGAAGTGATGGCTGGCATGCCGCGCTTTCGCGAGGCGATGATGGCCAGGGCGATGCCGGCAATGGACGCGGACATCAAGACCTTCGAGCGCTGGGCCGATGCGGGTTTGGTGGCCAGGCTCGACTTTCGCCATTTGCTGTTCACCATCTGGGCCAGTACCCAGGCCTATGCCGACATGGCGCCGCAATTTGCCTGCATGCTGGGCAAGGCAAGCCTGGATGAGGAAGACTTCGAGCGCGCAAGGGTTGTGATCACGCGCCAGATGCTGGCGGCGCTCAAGCCTGATTGACTGCCGCTGCAAGGCCCGGCTCCGGCCGCGATTTTTGCAAGCACAATCGCGACTGAAAGGGGCGGCTTGGCGCCCTCTGCTAATTGACGCATATGGCCAAACTGTATTTCCGTTATGCCGCGATGAACGCGGGCAAGTCCACCGCGCTGCTTCAGGTGGCGCACAACTACGAGGAGCGAGGGCATCAGGTGCGGCTGTTCACGGCCCTCGTGGACGACCGCTATGGGCTCGGCAACATCACCTCGAGGCTGGGCCCGAAACGGGCGGCCGAGTTGTTCACGCCTGAGACCGATTTTCTCGAGTTGTTTGCGGCGGGCCACGGGATTTCATGCATCCTGATCGACGAAGCTCAGTTCCTCCAGAAGACTCAGGTCTGGGCTTTGCATGAGTTGGCTCACATGCACAATTTACCGGCGATTTGCTACGGCTTGCGGACCGATTTCCAGGGGGAACTGTTCACCGGCTCGGGCAGTTTGCTGGCGCTGGCAGATGAAATCGATGAAATGAAGACGATCTGCGACTGCGGTCGCAAGGCCACGATGAATATGCGTGTAGACGCCAACCAACGCAAGGTCACTGAAGGCGCTCAGGTCGAGATCGGGGGCAATGCAAGGTACCGCGCCGTCTGCGGCAGGTGCTTCAGGCAGGCATGAGCGGCGTCCGGCTGGCGCAAGTTGTCAGTCTGCCGGGCTCTGGTAGTCCCTCTGGCTACCAGCGCATGGCTCACGGTTTCGTCAGTTGAACGTCGAGTTCCTTGCACGACGGTGAGCAGACTGGCTGGGATTTGCCCAAAAGCTTCTTGGACTTGAGCATCGCGCGCGGGCGATGCTTGCCGCACAAGAAGCACGACATGGTTGCGGCACCAAAGGAGGAAGTCGCCGCGAACGGCGATCCTGGTGCTTTAGAGCGGTAGCGCAGACCATCAGCTTCGATGGTCGTTTTAGTACTGTCCTTGGCCACGCTGGTCCTGATTTGAGTTACGAAAGGCTCGCCTTCGCTTCCAGTCCTGATCTTTATCAATCTGGACTGGGCGAAATGCCAACCCCGCTATTTTCCACTATGTGCAGCCTGATCGAGGCTAGGCAAAGCCCGGGGTGAGCAAATTGAGCATCAAATATGTGATTTATCGTGCAAATATGATGCTTGCACCACTGCTTGGCCATGCTTCAAGGCCATTTCATGGGTTCTCTTGGCCCGGGCCGATGCGCAAGGTGATCACGGGCGCTGGCGCTATCCCTGATGGAAATTGTCAAACTTCTAGGTAGAGTGGCCGACAACGTCATCGGACTGGAGCAAAGTAGTTCATGGATTTTTCGATCGCAAGCATCCTGCTGCTGGACGGCCTGACCAATGGGGCGATCTATGCCTTGCTCGGCTTGGCGACTGTGCTCGTTTTCGCCGTCACCCGAGTGATCTTCATTCCGCAGGGCGAGTTTGTCGCTTTTGGCGCTCTCACTCTGGCCGGGCTGCAACAAGGCCAGGCCCCTGGAACGATTTCCTTCTTGTTGGGACTGGCCTTGCTGGTCGCTTTGCTCGACTTGGTGGCCGCTCTGCGCCAGGGCCGGCGTCCTGGAAATGCAATTTTCACGGTGCTGCAGCAGGCGGCTGCGCCGGTTGCGATCGGCCTGCTCGGACTTTGGGCGGCGCCCCAACATCTGTCGCTGCTGCTGCAAGTGCTGTTGACCCTGGCCATCGTCACCGCCATGGGCCCGCTGATCTACCGCCTGGCTTATCAGTCGCTGGCCGATGCCTCGGTGCTGGTGTTGTTGATCGTCTCGGTCGGCGTGCATTTTGCGCTGACCGGCCTTGGGCTGGTGTTCTTCGGCGCCGAAGGCTCGCGCAATCCGAGTTTCTGGGATGCCAGCTTCACCCTCGGGCCGCTGCTCATCTCGGGCCAGACCGTGATCATTTTGCTGGCTTCGCTGGCACTGATCCTGCTGCTTTGGCTGTTTTTCGAGCGCAGCCTTTACGGCAAAGCCTTGCGGGCTACGGCAGTGAACCGGCTCGGTGCGCGGCTGATGGGGATCTCGAGCATTGCGGCGGGCCGCTTGTCCTTCACGATGGCGGCCTTCATCGGCGCCTTGTCGGGTGTGCTGATCAGCCCGACGACAACGATCTTCTATGACAGCGGCTTCCTGATCGGACTCAAGGGTTTTGTTGCGGCCGTGTTTGCCGGCCTGGCCAGCTACCCGGGCGCGGCCTTGGGCGCCGTGCTGGTCGGTTTGCTGGAGTCGTTCAGCTCGTTCTGGGCCAGCGCCTTCAAGGAAGTGATCGTGTTCACCTCCATCCTGCCGGTGCTTTTATGGCGTTCACTGCGCGATCCTCATGTCGAGGAGTCCTGAGCCGTGAACAAGAAACTCCTGCTGCCAGCCCTGCTGCTGTTCGCCTTGCCCTTGCTGCCGGTTCCCGAGTTCTGGATCACCCAGCTGAATTACATCGGCATGTTCGCGCTGGTCAGTCTCGGGCTGGTGCTGTTGACCGGTGTCGGCGGTTTGACTTCCTTTGGCCAGGCGGCATTCGTCGGGCTTGGCGCTTACAGCAGCGCTTTGCTGAGCACACGCTTTGGCATCTCGCCCTGGTTGGGGCTGTTCGCCGGCCTGGCCGTGACGATGCTGGTGGCGCTGTTGCTGGCCTGGCTGACCTTGCGCATGTCCGGCCATTACCTGCCGCTGGCAACGATCGCCTGGGCGCTGAGCCTGAACTACACGATGGCGAATATGGAGTTCCTGGGCAAATACGACGGCATCCTCTCAGTCCCTGCGCTGCAGCTGTTCGGCTTCAGCTTGCAGGGCGGGCGATCAATCTATTACCTGATCTGGGCGATCGCGCTGCTGGCCGCATTGGGTGTGCGCAACCTGCTCGATTCGCGACCCGGACGCGCCATCCGCGCCTTGAACGGCGCGTCGATGATGGCCGAAGCGATGGGTGTGTCGACCTTCCGCTACAAGGTCATCATTTTCATGCTGGCTGCGATGCTGGCATCGATTTCGGGTTGGTTGTTTGCGCATTTCCAGCGCACGGTCAACCCCAGCCCGTTCGCGCTGAAGATGGGCATCGAATACCTGTTCATGGCGGTCGTCGGAGGCATCGGCAATGTCTGGGGCGCTTTCATCGGTGCGGCAGTGTTCAAGGTGATCGAGGATCAATTGAAGGACATCCTGCCCCTGCTGCTGGGCAGCCAGGGCAATTTTGAAATCATCGTGCTGGGCGTCGTGCTGGTGCTGATCATCAAATATGCGCCCAAGGGCATCTGGCCCTATGGTGCGGCGGTCTGTTCGCGCTGGTTCCCGGCCGGCCAGCGGCGGCGCGATTGGGAGGGCGCGGCGCCATTGATCCGGCGAACCAAGCCCGAGGTCGGCGAGTTGCTGCTCGACGTGGTCAAGTTGCGCAAGCAATTCGGCGGGCTGCTGGCGGTCAACGATGTCTCGTTCCAGATTCACACGGGCGAGATCGTGGGTCTGATCGGTCCGAATGGCGCCGGCAAATCGACCACCTTCAATTTGATCTCCGGCGTGATCGGCTTGACCAGTGGCCAGGTCAGTTTCCGCGGCGCTGCCGTTGGTGGACTCGCTGCGCGCGAAATCGCCCAGCGCGGCATGTCGCGCACCTTTCAGCATGTCAAGCTGATCGCCGACATGACCGTGCTGGAAAACGTCGCCCTGGGCGGCCATCTGCGCAGCCAGTCAGGCACGGCGCGCGCCATGCTGAGGTTGGATCGGGAAGAGGAAAAACGCCTGTTTGCCGAGGCCGAACGCCAGTTGCAGAGAATCGGCATGGCCTCGCAGGCGGATCAACTCGCCGGCAACCTGGCGTTGGGTCCGCAGCGCTTGATTGAAATCGCCCGCGCCTTGTGTACCGACCCGGCCTTGCTGCTGCTCGACGAGCCCGCCGCCGGCCTGCGCCACAAGGAAAAGCAGGCCTTGGCTGAGGTGCTGCGGCAACTCAAGCGCGAGGGCTTGAGCATCCTGCTGGTCGAGCATGACATGGAATTCGTGATGGGGCTGACCGACCGCCTTGTCGTGATGGAATTCGGCACCAAGCTGATCGAAGGCACGCCTGAAGTTGTCCAGGCCAGCCCCGCGGTGATGGCGGCTTATCTGGGGACGGAGCATTGATGAGCCAGGATCTGTTGAATGTACGCAGCCTGCACGCGGGCTATGGCCGCGCCGAAGTGCTGACCGGCCTGAATTTGCGCCTGCCCGAAGCTTCGGTGGTGACCGTCATCGGGCCCAATGGCGCCGGCAAGAGTACGCTGTTGAACGCGCTGATGGGTGTATTGCCGAGTCAGGGGCAGGTCATTTTTGACGGTGCCGATATCGCCGGCCTGAGCCTGGAGGATCGGGTGATGAAGGGCCTGGCCTTGGTGCCTGAAAAGCGTGAGTTGTTCACGACGATGAGTGTTGAAGACAATTTGATCCTCGGGGGTTTCCGGCCGATGCGCTTGGGGCAACGCGATTGGCGCGACGGGCTGGAAAAAGTCTTCGACCTGTTTCCTCGCTTGAAGGAGCGCCGGGCGCAATTGGCCGGCACCTTGTCGGGTGGTGAGCGGCAGATGCTGGCAGTCGGCCGCGCTTTGATGGCCAGGCCTAAGTTGCTGATGCTTGACGAACCCAGCCTGGGGCTGGCGCCTTTGATCGTGAAGGAGGTCTTCAGCATTGTGGCCAAGCTGCGCGACAGCGGCGTGTCGATCTTGCTGATCGAACAGAACGCCCGAGCTGCGCTGGAAGTCGCCGATTACGCCTATGTGCTCGAGACCGGCGAGGTCGGGCTGGAGGGCTCGGCGGCCGATCTGGCACGTGACCCGCGGGTGATCGAGACCTACCTCGGTGCCGGCACCAAGCGCGGCGCGCAGTAGCTCAGCGTAGCTCGAATTCGTCCAGCTTACGGTAGAGCGTGTTGCGGCTGATGCCGAGGCGGCGTGCGGCTTCGGACAGGTTGCCGCTGCAAGCCTGAACGGTCTGATTGACGCTGCGTTCGGTCTGGCTGCGCAGGTCGGCAAGCTCGGCCATGTCAAGGCCGGTAGGCTTGGCTTCGGTCAAGCGCAACTCTCGCACCAGGTCGTCCGATAAATGGACCCAGCTGATCGTCAACTCGGCATCGTCGATCAATGCACAGGCGGTATTGAGCGCATTGTTCAACTGCCGCAAGTTGCCCGGCCAGCGGTAATTCAAGATCGCCTGGAGCAATTCAGCGTCGATCTGCAATTCACGCGTGGGCAGAAGCTGTTGCAGCATGCGCTGAATCAAGGCCATCTTGTCCTGTCGATCACGCAGCGCGGGCAATTGCAGCGTCAACCCGTTCAAGCGGTAATACAGGTCTTCGCGCAGGCGGCCGTTGGCCATCTCGATGTGCAGGTCGCGGTGCGTCGCACAGACCAGTCTGAAATCGACTTCGACCGGCTTGCCTCCGCCCAAAGGCAAGACCTGCCGGTCCTGCAGCACGCGCAACAACCGGGTTTGCATGGCCAGCGGCATATCGCCGATTTCGTCAAGAAACAGCGTGCCCCCTTGAGCCTCGCGGATACGCCCGGGCGCGCCGTCGCGGCCTGCGCCTGTGAATGCACCCGGGCGATAGCCAAACAGTTCGGCCTCGATCAGCGTTTCCGGCAGGGCAGCGCAGTTGACGGCGACGAAGGGCTGGCGGCTGCGTTGGCTGCTGGCATGGACGGCGCGGGCAAAGACTTCCTTGCCGACGCCGGATTCGCCATGAAGAATCAAGGCGATCGGCTTGTCGAGCAGGCGCCGGGCGCGTGCCACCGCAGCTTTCATCGTCGCGTCACCGGTGTCTATCTGGCTCAGGGCGTCAGCGGGCATTTCGATCGAAATGGCCGGACGGCTGCTTGCGCGCAGCGTTCGACCCGCTTCAGCGCGTAGCCAGAGCTGGCCGCCACCCGGGCGCGGCATGGTTCTGGGCGCCATGGCGGGGGCGCGCAGCCAGTTGCAGATGGTCTGCATGTCGAGTTGCAGCAGGCTATCGACGGCGCAGCAGCCGATGGCGCTGTAGGACAGGCCGAGCAGCGATAGCGCGGCCTGGTTGGCGCCGAGCAGCCAGCCTTCGTCGGACAGGGCCAGCAGGCCTTCTGTGACGGTGCCTATGCCCTCCGGGTGGACATGCAGTCTCAGCAGCAGGCTGCCGGCATGGCGGGTCTCGAACAAACGGTGTTCGATCATTCTGGCGGCTGACCGTACCAGGGCCAGAGTGTGCGGGTGATAGCAGCGCTGCTCGCTGGAAAAGTCGAGCACGCCCATCACGCGTCCGGCCGGATCGACGATCGGTGCCGCGGTGCAGGTCAGGAAACCATTGCGTTCGAGAAAATGTTCACCCGCATGCACGACCACCGCCGCTGCATCGGCCAGCGCAGTGCCGATGCCATTCGTGCCGCGCCATTGTTCATGCCAGATCGCACCCGGGCGCAGCGCGACGCGTTCGGCCCGGTCGACAAAGCTGGCATCACCCAAGGCGTGCAACAGCATGCCCTGGCCATCAGCGAGGATCACCATGCCATCGCTGTCGCGCGTCTGGTCGAACAAATATTCCATCACCGGCCTGGCATGAGACATCAGTTCGCGCTGTTGCTCCAAGGAGCGCGCCAGCTGCGCACCCGAGGCATGCGGCGCACCTGCAGCCCGACCGACCGGCGTCAAGCCGAATTGCATACTGCGCTGCCAACTGCTGCGTAAGCCGGGGGTGAGCAGGCCATCGTTGACCTCGCCGGTGTCGAGCAACTGCCGGCGCGCTTGGCGCAAGCGGGCCAGCGGCGTGCGCGCTGCAATCGAATCAGTTGCCATCTTGTCTCCCGCTGGGACTCTGTCATGTCCATTCAGTCAAGCGCCGAGGCTAGCGGCAGGCGACTGATCTGCCAAGCGGATCAGCGCAAACAAACCCAAAACTGTGCCGTTTCGTGACAGTTGTTCAATGCTGCTGCGAATTGCAGCGCGGCTTGGCAGCGGAAACTCGCGCTTCTGGCAGGTTTTCTGACCGTTTCCGTTCAAACAAGGCCTGGCATGGCTTATGCGATGGCTGTTTCCGTGCTGTGCAAGCCGTGCAGCCGACAAGCCCATCAACCGGACGGAGACAATTCAAATGATTTACGCCAACCCCGATGCCGCAGGCGCCAAGGTCGCCTTCAAATCCCATTACGACAACTTCATTGGCGGCAAATGGGTCGCCCCTGTCAAAGGCCAGTACTTTGACGTCATCACGCCGATCACTGGCAAGCCCTACACCAAGGCAGCGCGCTCAGGCGCCGAGGACATCGAACTCGCGCTCGATGCTGCTCATGCGGCTGCCGACGCCTGGGGCAAGACAGCGCCCGCCGAGCGCGCCAACGTCTTGCTGAAAATTGCCGACCGCATTGAAGCCAACCTCGAGTTGCTCGCCTATGCCGAAACGGTCGACAACGGCAAACCGATCCGTGAAACGCTGAATGCCGACCTGCCGCTGACGATCGACCATTTCCGCTATTTCGCTGGCTGCGTACGCGCCCAGGAAGGTGGTTTGAGTGATATCGATGGTGATACCGTGGCCTACCATTTCCAGGAACCGCTGGGCGTGGTCGGCCAGATCATTCCCTGGAACTTCCCGATCCTGATGGCCGCCTGGAAACTGGCGCCGGCCTTGGGTGCCGGCAACTGCGTGGTGTTGAAGCCTGCCGAGCAGACGCCGATCAGCTTGATGATCCTGATCGAGTTGATCGCCGATCTGCTGCCGCCGGGCGTGCTCAATGTGGTCAACGGCTTCGGCCGGGAGGCCGGTTTCCCCTTGGCCACCAGCAAGCGCATCGCCAAAATTGCCTTCACCGGTTCGACCAGCACGGGCCGCGTGATTGCACAGGCCGCTGCCAACAACCTGATTCCCTCGACGCTCGAATTGGGCGGCAAGTCGCCCAACATCTTCTTTGCCGACGTGGCTGACCATGACGATGCCTTTTTCGACAAGGCGATCGAAGGTCTGGTGTTGTTCGCCTTCAACCAGGGCGAAGTTTGCACCTGTCCGTCGCGTGCGCTGGTCCATGAGTCGATCTATGACAAGTTCATGGCCCGCTGCCTGGAACGCATCAAGGCCATCAAGCAAGGCAACCCGCTCGACACCGACACCATGCTCGGCGCACAAGCCTCCAAGGAGCAGTTGACCAAGATCCTGACCTATCTGGATCTGGGCAAGCAAGAGGGCGCCGAATTGCTGATTGGCGGCGCTCAATCGCACCAGACCGGCGACCTGGCCGGTGGCTACTATGTCGAGCCGACCGTCTTCAAGGGCCACAACAAGATGCGCTTGTTCCAGGAGGAAATCTTCGGCCCGGTGCTGGCTGTGACAACCTTCAAGACCGAAGCCGAAGCGCTGGAAATTGCCAATGACACCCTGTACGGTCTTGGCGCCGGCGTCTGGACGCGCAACGGCAACGTGGCTTACCGGATGGGTCGAGCCATCAAGGCCGGTCGTGTCTGGACCAACTGCTATCACGCCTATCCCGCCCATGCAGCCTTCGGCGGCTACAAGGAGTCAGGCATCGGCCGCGAAAACCACAAGATGATGCTCAATCATTACCAGCAAACCAAGAATCTGTTGGTCAGCTACAGTGAAAACAAGCTCGGCTTTTTCTGAGTCGACTTGAGGGTTAAGGCCCTCGAATCCGGCTTGAGAAGCGCAGGCAAGCGAGCATCGAAGGTGAAAGCCTTGGATGCTCGCTTTGCAGCATCAATGTGAGGAATCTTTCATGGTTGACCTGGTCATCGCCACGCCTGCCGCGCTTGACTTGATCGAATTGCTCAAGCAGAAGTACGGTGACAACTTGTTTTTCCACCAGTCCGGTGGCTGCTGCGACAACAGCGCAGCCAATTGTTATCTGCAGGGCGACCTGACCATCGGCGCCGGCGACAAGCATCTCGGCCAGATTGGCGCTTGCGACTTTTACATCAGTGTTTCGCAATATGAATACTGGAAACACACCCAGCTGATCATCGATGTGATCGACGGTGCCGGCGGGACTTTCTCGCTCGAGGGCTCCGAGGGCAAAGCATTCCACACCCGTTCTCGTTTGTTCAGCGATGAAGAGTGGGCCGAATTGTTGACCCGACCCCAGGAGTGACGGTTTCGGTGTGATCGGAGGCGCCAATTCCCCTGCCTGGCGTGACTTTGGACATCGCTGGCCTGCGCTCGATGCGGGCCCAATGGGCTTGGCCCTCGCGCCTTGAGCCCTGCCGTTTACAATCTGGCGCTAATTCGTCTGCAACACCATGCGCAGGCAAACTCATTCCAAAGGGATACGACGTGTTTATTTCCAACGCTTTTGCTGATGGCCTGGCCGGCGCCGGCGCCGAATCGATGTTCGGCCAGTTTGGTCAGATGTTGCCGCTGGTGCTGATGTTCGTGGTGCTCTACTTCGTGATGATCCGGCCGCAGATGAAGCGCCAGAAGGAAGTCAAGGCGATGCTCGAAGCGATCGCCAAGGGTGACGAAGTTGTCACCGGTGGTGGCCTGCTGGGTCGGATCACCAAGATGGGCGAAAGCTATCTCACGCTCGAAATCGCCACTGGCGTCGAAGTCCAGATACAGCGTTCAGCCGTCGTGCAGGTCCTGCCCAAAGGCACGGTCAAGTAAATTCTGAGCCGATCACCGGCTTGTCGCAGCAGCGGCAGCCAGCCGTTTAAGCAAGCATGGGCGCCTCGCAATTTTGCCTTGGCCGCCTGGCTTGAGAGGAAGCCCCAATGAATCGTTATCCGCTGTGGAAATACGCGATCCTGGTGATCGCATTGATCACCGGCATCGTCTACACGCTGCCGAACTTCTTCGGCCAGGCGCCGGCCGTGCAGGTGTCCAGCGCCAAGGTCACCGTCAAGGTTGATGCCAATCTGACGGCACGGGTAGAGAAAGCGCTCAGCGATGCGCAGATCAGTCCTGATTTCGTGCAGTTGGAGGGTAATTCGATCAAGGCCCGCTTTGTCGAAATCGACACTCAGCTCAAAGCCAAGGACGCTATTTCCCGAGCGCTCAATCCTGATCCGGCCGACCCTGTTTATATCGTCGCGCTGAACCTGGTGTCGCGCTCGCCGCGCTGGCTCTCCAATCTGCACGCATTTCCGATGTACCTGGGCCTGGATCTGCGCGGCGGTGTGCATTTCCTGATGCAGGTGGACATGAAGTCTGCGCTGACCAAAAAAGCCGAGTCACTCACCGGCGATGTGCGCACCATGTTGCGCGACAAGAATATCCGCCATGCAGGCATCCGGCGCGATGGCAACAGCCTGGTGATCGCCTTCCGCGACGAAGCGACGCGCAGTCAGGCCGACCTGCTGTTGAAGACGCAACTGGCTGATGTGCAATGGACGCCTTCGACCGAAGGGCTTGAGCTGCGCCTGACCGGCACGCTCAAGCCACAGGCGATGGTGGCGGTGCAGGACGCCGCGCTGAAACAGAACATCACCACCTTGCACAACCGGGTCAACGAGCTCGGCGTGTCAGAGCCGGTGATCCAGCAGCAGGGCCTGGACCGTGTGGTGGTTCAGCTTCCCGGCGTGCAGGACACAGCCAAGGCCAAGGACATCATCGGCCGCACTGCCACGCTGGAGTTGCGCATGGTCGACGACAGTGCCGAGGCACAGGCCGCATTGGCTGGCAGCGGTCCAGTGCCATTCGGCACCGAGCGTTTCATCGATCGTGGTTTCGGCCCGATCATCGTCAAGCGTGCGGTCGTCCTGACCGGCGAAAACCTCAATGATGCCCAGCCCGGTTTCGATGATCATCAGCAGGCGGCGGTGCATCTGACCGTTGACGCCAAGGGCGCCCGGATCATGAAGGACGTGTCGCGCGAAAACATCGGCAAGCGCATGGCCATCATCCTGTTCGAAAAGGGCAAGGGCGAGGTGGTGACAGCGCCGTCGATACGCGGTGAACTCGGCAACAAATTCCAGATCTCAGGCTCGATGACGACCCAGGAAGCCAGTGACACGGCCTTGCTGCTGCGCGCCGGCTCGCTCGCCGCACCCATGGAAATCATCGAAGAAAAAACCATCGGTCCCAGCCTGGGGCGCGAGAACATCGAAAAAGGCATCGCCAGCGTCGTTTGGGGTTTTGCTGCGGTGGCTGTTTTCATGTGCATTTATTACGTCCTCTTCGGCGTGATTTCGTCGCTGGCCCTGGGCTTCAATTTGTTGCTGCTGTTGGCCGTTCTCTCGATGCTGCAGGCGACGCTGTCGCTGCCGGGTATCGCGGCGATCGCGCTGGTGCTGGGCATGGCGATTGACTCGAATGTGCTGATCAATGAACGCATCCGCGAGGAATTGCGCGGCGGCGCAGCACCACAGGCGGCGATCACGATGGGTTATGAGCGGGCTTTTGCAACGATTTTCGACTCCAATGTGACCACCTTGATCGCCGGCATTTCGCTGCTGACATTCGGTTCCGGGCCGGTGAAGGGTTTTGCCATCGTGCATTGCCTGGGCATCCTGACTTCGATGTTCTCGTCAGTGGTGTTCTCGCGTGCCTTGGTCAACCTCTGGTACGGGCACCAGAAAAAGTTGAAGTCGCTGTCCATCGGGCAGATCTGGAAACCAGCGCCTGCGGCCGACCAGCCCGTGGCCAAGGCTTGATCGAGGAATAAATCATGGAACTGTTCCGAATCAAGCGTGATTTGCCGGTGATGAAACATGCGCTGGTGTTCAATGTCATCTCCTTTTTGACCTTTGCCGCAGCGGTCTTTTTCCTGATCACGAGGGGCTTGCATTTCTCGATCGAGTTCACCGGCGGCACGGTGATCGGGGTCGAATACTCACGAGCCGCAGAGATCGAGAAGACCCGCTTGGTGGTCGAGAAGCTCGGCTTCGGCGAACTCCAGGTGCAAAACTTCGGCAGCTCGCGCGACGTCATGATCCGCCTGCCCTTGAGTGGCAAGATCAAGCAGACCGAGCAGGTCGGGCTGGTTTTCACCGCGCTGTGCAGTGCAGAGGCCGGCCAGATCAGCCAGCGGCAGAGCATCAGCGAGAAGGGCGAGGCGATCAGCAAGCAGGTCTGCCTGACCCAAGCCGGCGTCGAGCCGGTCAAACTCTCGCGCAGCGAAGTGGTCGGCCCGGCCGTTGGAGAGGAACTGGCGCAGGATGCGGCCAAGGCTTTGCTGGCGACCGTGATCGGCATCATGATCTACCTGGCGTTCCGTTTCGAATGGAAATTCGCTGTCGCCGGCATCATCGCCAATCTACATGATGTGGTCATCATTCTGGGCTTCTTTGCCTTCTTCCAGTGGGAGTTCTCGCTCTCGGTGCTGGCGGCGGTGCTGGCGGTGCTGGGCTATTCGGTGAATGAGTCGGTGGTGATTTTTGACCGGGTGCGCGAGGCATTCCGCAAGTTCCGCAAGCTCAATACCCATGAAATCATCGACCATGCGATCACCAGCACGATGAGCCGGACCATCATCACCCATGGCTGTACCCAGTTGATGGTGCTGTCGATGCTGATTTTCGGCGGACCGACGCTGCATTACTTCGCGATTGCCTTGACCATCGGCATCTGTTTCGGCATTTACTCCTCGGTGTTCGTTGCCGCAGCGATTGCCATGTGGCTGGGCGTCAAGCGTGAAGACTTGGTGAGGGCACCGGTCAACAAGGAAGATCCGGACGATCCGAACTCAGGCGCCCTGGTCTAAGCGGCGGCAGTGATTCGAGGCCCTGCGACCATGACCGCAGCCGGCGAACAGGTCTTGGCCGCCAGGGTAAGGAGCCTCTACATCGATGCGCTGGTGCATGGTATCGAAGGGCTCGATGACCTGCTCAGCGATGCTGCAGCCGAGATGTTGCTGCAGCCGGCGCCATACCCGGTGATGGTGGAGCGCCGCAACGCGGTGCAGGCCTGGATGCGTTGCGGGCCGGACTGGATCGCCGCTTGCATCAACAGCCTGCGGCTGCTCGAATTGTCCGCTGACAGTGTCGAGGACCAGCCGCCGACCAGCTCGAGCGAGTTGGCTCTGCTCGAACCTGCGCGCATTGATCGCGCGATCGCCAAGACGCAACTTGTCGAGGCCATGACTGATGGCGCCGACTGGGAGTTCAGTCTGTTACGCAGCCGCATGCAGTTGCTGGAGTCAAGGGCAGGTCTGGCGCCGCAAGACCTGCTGCAGGCGCGAGTGCTTGCCGGATTGTTGCTCGAGGCCTGGACCCGCAGCGGCCTCGACGCCTCAGCCTGGCAGGTATTGCAAGCCTTGCTGCATGACAAGCTGGCCCTGCTGCTGTGTTTGGCCTACCGGGAAATGAATATCTGGCTGCTTGCGCAGCAGTCCGAGCTTGATTTGCGTCCATTCGTGCGGCGCGTGCCGCAAGCCGGCCAGATCCAGGGCGCAAGCGCGCGAAAGCTTGCCAACCATGGCGCACAGCTCTTGCATCGGCTGCAGCAGGCGATCAGCCGGCAGGTACCGGACTTCGATGCGATGACCTTGCAGGGGTATGCGGATACTCGGCCTGCGTCCCCGCGCCTGGCGGCGGCGATCCAGCATGAGCAGGATATGGCCTGGCGCGAGACGGTCATCGAGGTGCGCTTGCAGGACATGCCGGTGGCGCAACAGCTGCTGGAACTGAAGACGCGCAGCCAGTCCTCCAGGAGATTGCTCAAAAGCGCTGCCGACACCCCTGCAGAGCGCGCAGCGGTCGAGATTGTCGCGATGATGTTCCAGAGCATCCTGGCCGAAGAGCGCATCCCGGCCGCGTTGCGTTTGTGGTTGTCGCGCTTGCAGATGCCGACCTTGCGGGTGGCGCTCAGCGAGCCTGATTTCTTTGCTTCGGTTGACCATCCGGCGCGCAGCCTGATCGACCGCATGGGCGCTTGCGTGATGAGCTTTCATCTCGCATCGAACTTCGTCAGCGATGCCGTGGCTGGCGAAATCAAGCGCGTGGTTCAGGTGGTCGAGGCCTATCCCGATACTGGCCGGCGTGTCTTCCAAATGGTGCTGAGCGAGTTCGAGACATTTCTCGGCCGCTATTTCGAGTTCGATAACCCGGCTTCGCGCCATGGCGTGTCGCTGGCGCAGCAGGTCGAGCAGCGCGAGGCGCTGACGATTCAATCGATGATCATGTTGCGCCGGATGCTCGATCAGATGCCGGTACCGGCAGGCATGCGTGACTTCTTGTTCCAGGTCTGGGCCGAAGTGCTGGCCGTTGCCGCCGTTCGCAACGACTCTGCAACGATGCTGCAGATGCAGCGAGCCGCTGCCGATCTGATCTGGTCGGTCAGCGCCAAGCTCACGCCGCAGGATCGCGCCGAGGTGTTGAGCCGTTTGCCGGCGCTGCTGAAGACCTTGCGTGCCGGCATGAAGCTGGCTGGCATCAGCGACGAGCGACAGGAAGAACAGCTGCAATCGATCAACAAGGCATTGGCCGCGGCTTTCACTGCCCGGACCGCTGCCATGCCGTCAATGAGGCTGGCTGATTTACTCACGCGCCTTGAAACGCTGGAACTGTCGCAGCCCGGATCTGGAGCAGACGCCATCGCTGTCGTTGCTCCCGATCTGTCAGCTTATGAGGCCGCGGGATTCGAGGTAGTGGCTGAAAGCGGCGAGGCGGCTGCCCCCGCGATGCTGGCCTGGGCGGGTGAGTTGCAACTGGGCAGTTGGCATGGGCTGGAATACCGCGGCAGCAGCGAGCCGGTGCAACTCGCGTGGCGCGGGCAGAGGCAGCGATTGGCTTTGTTCGTGACCCCTCAAGGCCGCAATGTTCTGTTTTCGCGCGGCAGCATCGCTGCCTTCCTGCAAGCTGGTCTGCTGCTGCCCGAACAGGAGGAGACTTTGACGGTGCGGGCGACGCGCAATGCCCTGAGGAAGCTTGAAGCTGACCCGGGCCGTTTGCTCGACTAGTGAATCAGCCTGTCCTCTGGGGCCACGAACAGCTCGTCGAGGATCAACGCATCGGGCTCTTCGCCCAGGCTCCAAAAGACCATCAAGACGATGATTTTCAAGTCTTCCAGATCCATCGGTGCGCCATCAATGGCCATTGCGCGGTCGATCACCATCTCGCGCATTGGCGGCGGCAAGACCCCGGCGGACTCAAGAAAGCTGATGAAGCCAAGCGACGGCTCACCCATATGATCGAGCTCGTCGATCGAGTAGACGCGCATACTCAGCGTACCTTGCTGGCCTTGATGCGACTCAGCCGAACTGGCCAGGCCGTCAAGCCAGGACAGGGCATCCTGGATTTCATCGCGCTCGAATCCCACAGCCGACAATTTGCGCGCCAGATGGGCATGGTCGGGGCAGGCGTCAGGCCGCCAATAGGTTTCGTAGAGATACACGAGCACATCAAACATCAGTTGACTATAACCCAGCCGCTTTGACGGACAGCCTTGCGGAGCTTGTCAGAACAGGTCGATTCAAACGGCGGCCCGGCGCTCAAAATACTGGCCCGGCAGGCGCACCACAGCGCCGGCCAGTTCCAGCAGATGGGCGCTGAGCAAGGCGGCCGGCCAGCCACCACGCGCGAGCAACTCATCCAGGGTCATCGGATCGAAGCCCATCAAGTCCAGCAATCTTTGCTGTTCACGGGTGCAGACCGGGGCGGCTGTAGCCTCGACGATTGCGGGGCTGAAAAGGCTCAATTCTTCGAGCACATCGGTCGGGTTCTCCACCAGCTTGGCACCCTGGCGAATCAAGGCATGGCAGCCATGGCGCAATGGCGAGTGAATATTGCCGGGGATGGCGAAAACTTCACGGCCAGCCTCGCTGGCCAGGCGGGCGGTGATCAGATGGACTGAAAGTGCCGTAATGCGGGCTTTGTCAAGCGCTGCCGTGCGTACCTGAGGTGACAACTTGACGAGAACGTCGGCGTCGGCTTGCGGCCCGGCGGCTGGCAAAGAGTTGGCGAGGCTCGCGAGCAATATGCAAAACAGCCAAGGGCCGGAATGGCGTTGCTTGGCGAGCCTTCGATCTGGCGTTGAGTCCATGGGCATCTGGCGCTCCTGCTGCCGCTGGGCTTGGTGGCACGGCTTGCTGGCAGGGCAGTTTCATGCCGCTTCTGCGGGCTAGCGTCAATTCGGCGAAAATCCCCCGAAGCCGCGACGATTCTGCGCTCGAAGGGAAGCCGTCGCAATCAATCAAACATGGGCCCCGCAGGCATTGGCTATCCAGCCTTTTGCCGGGTCTTGAACGCAAACGCAATGGCGATTTTGAATATTTTGAGGTACCCGGATCCGCGTCTGCACCGGGTTGCCAAACCGGTGCTGCGGGTCGATCAACGCATCCGCGACCTGGCAGACGACATGCTCGAAACCATGTACGAGGCTGAAGGCGTTGGCCTGGCTGCCAGCCAGGTCGATGTGCATGAACGCGTGGTCGTCATCGACACCTCGGATGACCATGACGAGCCCTATGTGCTGATCAACCCCGAGTTGATCGCCAGCAGCGCCGAATTCACCGAGGCCGAGGAAGGTTGCCTGTCGGTCCCGCAGATCTACGACAAGGTGCCGCGGCACTCGCGTGTGACGGTGCGGGCGCAGGGCCGCGATGGAGAGTGGTTCGAGCTCGAGGCCGATGGCCTGCTGGCGGTCTGCATTCAGCATGAGATGGATCACCTGATGGGCAAGGTCTTCGTCGAGTACCTGAGCCCGCTCAAACGCGAACGGATCAGGACCAAGATGCTGAAGAAGACCCGTGACGAACAGCCGCGCAGATAGGCATGACTGAAGCCAGGACATTGCGAGTCGCTTTTGCCGGCACGCCCGAATTTGCTGCTGCCGCACTGGCGGCATTGCCGCCGGCCGGATTTGAGGTCGTGTTGGTGCTGACCCAGCCCGATCGCCCCGCCGGCCGCGGCATGAAGCTGCAGGCCTCGCCGGTCAAACAGTTCGCGCTCGACCATAGCGTCGCGGTCGCGCAGCCGCGCAGCCTGCGGCTCGACGGCAAATATCCGCTCGACGCCGAAGCGGCGCAACTGGCCCTGCAACGGGCCAGACCTGATGTGCTGGTGGTGGCCGCCTATGGCCTGATCCTGCCGCAGTGGACGCTCGACCTGCCGAGGCTCGGTGGCCTGAATATCCATGCCTCGCTGCTGCCACGCTGGCGTGGCGCGGCGCCAATCCACCGCGCGATCGAGGCCGGTGATGCCCGTACCGGCATCACCATCATGCAGATGGATGCAGGCCTGGATACCGGTGCGATGCTGCGGGTCGAAAGCCTGCTGATTGCCCCGGATGACACCCAGGCCAGCTTGCATGACCGGCTGGCCTTGCTGGGTAGCCGGATGATTGTCGAGGCCTTGCAGGCTTCGGCTCGCGCGCCGCTGCAAGGCATTGCGCAGCCAATTGTTGGCATCACCTATGCCAGCAAGGTTGAAAAGGCCGAAGCGCAGATCGATTGGCGCGCGGATGCGCAGCAGATCGAGCGCCGCTTGCGTGCCTTTGATCCGTTTCCCGGCGGGCTGGCGATGCTCGAGGGCGAGTCGATCAAATGCTGGCGCGCTGAGGTCTGCGCTGGTAGCGGCAAGCCAGGCCAATTGCTTTCGGTCGATGAGACCGGCATCGTCGTGGCTTGTGGTGAGCAGGCCTTGCGGCTGGTCGAGTTGCAGCGCTCCGGTGGCAAAAGGCTGCCTGCCCGCGCTTTCTTGCAGGCCAAGCCGCTTGCAGCGGGCGCGCAGTTCGACCTGCCGTGAATGCCCGGACAGGCGCTGCCTGCATTCTGTCCCGGGCGATCTGCAGTTCGTCAGGCGGGTCTTTTCGCCCGGCCTGAAACAAGCCATGCTGCGCTACCTTGACTGATTGAGAACATCTCATGCTGAAGCGTTTGTTCATCACCGCGACCTTGCTGCTGGCCACTGCAGGTTCGGCCCAGGCCTGGAGCTGGCATTTCAATTGGGGCGGCGGCGAGACCGTCAAGGGCTCGGGCGAGGTCAGCAGTGAAGCACGCGAACTCGGCCAGTTTGACGGCATAGCTTTGTCTGGCGACTTCAAGGTGCAAGTGCGCCAGGCTGAGGTCAGCAAACTCACCTTGCAGGCCGACAAGAATTTGCTGCCGCTGATCGAGACCCGCATCGTCGAAGGCAGCAAAGGCCGCATGCTGGAGATCGCTGCCAAGCGCGGCAGCAATTTGTCGGCCACCGTGACGCCGCTGATCACGCTGGAAATGCCGCGCTTGCGATCGGTTTCCATCAATGGCTCAGGCGATATGCGGGTCGAGGCGATGAAGACCCCGGAGCTTGAGGCCAACATTGCCGGTTCGGGCAAGCTTGAGTTCGTCAACTTGAGCAGCGATTCGGTGAGCTTGAAAATTGCCGGCAGCGGCGACATCCTGGCCAGCGGCCGCGCCGGCAAGTTGAGTATTTCTGTGGCGGGTTCAGGCGATGTGAAGGCGCAAGGATTGGAGGCCGAGGACGTCAAGATCAGCATTGCCGGTAGCGGCAACGCCGAAGTCAGCGCCAGCCGCACACTCAAGGTATCGATCGCCGGCAGTGGCGATGTCAGCTATGCCGGCTCGCCTGCGGCCAGCATCTCGGTGGCAGGGAGCGGCAAGGTTCGCGCCAAGCCGTAGACGACAATTCGGGCATGTCCCTGTCAATCGCTGCGCAATGGCGCCACCCGGAATTCAAGCGCGCCGCGCTCGAAATGTTGAGCATCAACCTGGGCATTTCCGCCTGGGGGCTGGTGACTGGCGTGGCGATGGTCAAGAGCGGCATGAGCGTGACCATGGCGCTGATGATGAGTCTGCTCGTTTTTGCCGGCAGTTCGCAACTGGCGGCGCTGCCACTGATCGCCAGTGGCGCGCCCTTGTGGGTGCTTTGGGCGACGGCGTTTTGTGTCAATCTTCGCTTTGTGATTTTCAGCGTGCAGTGGCGCATTGCATTCGGCCATCTGCCCCGGGCCAGAAGAATATTGATGGGCTACTTCGCCGCAGATCTGAACTATGTGGCTTTCCTGAGGCGCTTTCCCGACCTGTCGCCAAGCCCTGAGCAAGAACCTTATTTCTGGGGTGGCGTGGCCGTCAACTGGTCGACCTGGCAAATCCCTTCGATCGCAGGCATTTTGCTGGCCGATCATGTGCCGACTCAATGGGGCCTGGGCTTCGCCGGCGTGCTGGCCTTGCTGGGTCTGCTCTACACCATGCTGAATGACCGCAGGGCTTGGGTGACGGCAGCAATTGCTGGTTGCGCAGCAATCGCCGCCTATGGCCTGCCTTTGCATTTGAATATCGTGGTAGCGATCGCCGCAGCGGTCAGCGCTGGCCTGGCGCTTGAACAATGGCGGCCTGATGCGCACCCCGGCGCCGAGGGCAGTCAATGAGCGAGGCTGAAACGTTGCTGGCGATTCTGGGCCTGGGCGCAATCACATTGCTGACACGTTGCTTTTTCTTGATCAGCAACCAGTCGCGGCCATTGCCCGATTGGCTCAAACAGGGTCTGCGCTATGCCCCGCTGGCTGCCTTGGCGGCCGTCATCCTGCCCGAAATTTTCATCACCCAAGGTCATTTGATCGACAACTGGAAAGACGCCAGGCTTTATGCCGCGGCAGTCGGTACCGCCTATTTCTTTTGGCGTCGCGGCATTCTCGGCACCATTTTGAGTGGCACGGCAGTGATGCTTTTATTGCGCATCGGTCTGGGTTGGTAAGCTCACAGGATTGTCAATTCCAAGCAGGTGCCCATGAACGTTCTCCGATTTTCCGATCTGATTGCTGCCGGCAAGGTGGCCGGCAAGCGCGTTTTCATCCGCGCTGACCTCAATGTGCCCCAGGACGCTGCCGGCAATATCACCGAAGACACGCGCATCCGCGCCAGCCTGCCCTGCATCGAGTTGGCGCTGAAGGCCGGCGCAGCGGTGATGGTGACGTCCCACCTGGGGCGGCCGACCGAAGGGGAGTTCAAGCCCGCTGATTCATTGGCACCGGTGGCCATGCGCTTGAGTGAGTTGCTGGGCCGCGAAGTGATTTTGCAGGCTGCCTGGGTTGACGGCGTTGCCATTGCGCCCGGGCAGTTGCTGTTGCTGGAAAACTGTCGCCTGAACCCGGGTGAAAAGAAGAACAGTGAAGTCTTGGCGCGCAAGATGGCCGCGCTTTGCGACATCTTCGTCCATGATGCTTTCGGTACCGCCCACCGTGCCGAAGCATCGACCTACGGCATTGCCCAATATGCGCCGATCGCCTGTGCCGGCCCCTTGCTGGCGGCCGAAATCGACGCTATTTCCAAGGCGCTGGCCAAGCCGCAACGGCCCTTGGTCGCAATCGTTGCCGGCTCCAAGGTGTCGAGCAAGTTGACGATTCTGCGGGCTTTGTCGGCCAATGTCGACGGGTTGATCGTCGGCGGTGGTATTGCGAATACCTTCATGCTGGCGGCCGGCTTGAAGATCGGCAAATCGCTGGCCGAGCCCGACCTGCTCGATGAGGCGCGAGCCGTGATCGTTGCGATGCAGGCACGCGGTGCTGCGGTACCGATCCCTGTCGACGTGGTGGTCGCCAAGCGCTTCGCTGCCGATGCTGAAGCCACGGTCAAAGCCGCCGACGATGTTGCCGACGATGATCTGATCCTCGACATCGGGCCCCGTACAGCCGCGCTGCTGGCCGAGCAGTTGAAGGCTGCCGGCACCATCGTCTGGAACGGCCCGGTCGGCGTGTTCGAATTCCCCGCATTTGCCCATGGCACCGAAACGATCGCGCGGGCGATTGCAGCGTCCGATGCCTTTTCGATCGCCGGCGGCGGCGACACCTTGGCGGCGATCGCCAAATATGGCATCGAGCAGGACATCGGCTATATCTCCACCGGCGGCGGCGCCTTCCTCGAAGTGCTCGAAGGCAAGACCCTGCCCGCCTTCGAGATTCTGAGCAGGCGCGCCCAAGGGTGACTGCTCACCCTTGGGCGGCTTGCGAAGACCTGAGTTCATGCTTGCGGCAGGGGCTTGGTCAATGCAACACTGGCTCAAGCGCTGCGGCGGGAGCGGCTGGCTTGCAGCGATCTTCTTGTAACTCGATGTAACTCGCCTGTTTGCCTGATGTAGCCGTAAATACAGTGCAATTGCGGCCGATAATCAGTTTCCTGTAATTTTATTTCAGCGAGAACCCGCCATGTCCCGTTCTACCAAAATCGTTGCGACTCTGGGTCCGTCGTCGTCGACGCCGGAGATTCTCGAGCAGATGATTCACGCGGGCGTCGACGTCGTCCGTTTGAATTTTTCGCATGGCACGGCGCAGGACCATATCGACCGTGCCCGTATGGTGCGTGAAGCGGCCAAGGCGGCGGGCAGGGCCGTAGCGGTCATGGCTGATCTGCAGGGGCCGAAGATCCGTGTCGGCAAATTCGAAAATGGCAAGATCCAGTTGATCAATGGTGCATCTTTCGTTCTGGATGCGAACCGGGTCGAACTCGGTGACGAAACGGCAGTCGGCCTTGACTACAAGGAGTTGCCTCGCGATGTGAAGCCTGGGGATACCTTGCTGCTCAACGATGGCCTGCTGGTGCTGACGGTTGACGCGGTGCGCGGCGAGGCGGTGCACACCGTCGTCAAGGTCGGTGGCGAGTTGTCGAACAACAAGGGCATCAACAAGCAGGGTGGCGGCCTGACTGCCCCAGCGCTGACCGGCAAGGACATGGAAGACATCAAGACCGCGATGAGCTTTCAGGCCGAATATCTGGCAGTGAGTTTCCCCAAGAATGCGACCGACATGGAGATGGCGCGCCAGTTGGCCAATGTGGCGGGCGAGCCCTGGCGCCACAAGCCCAGCCTGATTGCCAAGATCGAACGCAGCGAAGCGATTCCGAATCTGGAAGCGATCCTGAAAGCCAGTGACGGCATCATGGTGGCGCGTGGCGACCTGGCGATCGAGGTTGGCAATGCGGCCGTGCCGGCCTTGCAAAAGCGCATGATCAAGATGGCGCTGGCGCTCGACAAGATCACCATCACCGCGACGCAGATGATGGAGTCGATGATCGTCAATCCGGTGCCGACCCGGGCCGAAGTATCTGACGTGGCCAATGCGGTGCTCGACGGCACCGATGCGGTGATGTTGTCAGCCGAGACGGCGGCCGGCAAATTTCCGGTCGAGACCATCGAACAGATGGCGGCGATCGCGCTGGAGGCGGAGCGCGCTGAATTCATCTCGCTCGACACCGATTTCGCCGGCCGCCAGTTCGGGCGCATCGATCAAACGATCGCCATGGGCGCGCTTTTCACCGCTTATCACCTCGGCTGCAAAGCGATCCTGGCATTGACCGAATCGGGTTCGACCGCGCTGTGGATGAGCCGGCACCGGATCCAGGTACCGATCTATGCGATGACGTCCCAGTCCCTGAGCCAGCACAAGATGGCGCTCTACCGCAATGTGCGGCCTTTGCTGATGCCCGAATTCAAGGACCGCGATCAGGCCTTGAAGGCCGCCGAGAAGATCCTGGTCGACATGGGTGTCTTGATGCCAGGCGATACCTATGCGATCACCTGCGGCGAGCCGATGGGCTATCCAGGCGGAACCAATATGTTGAAAGTCTGCCGGGTCGATTGAGCCTGCCGCACCGGTTGGGTCGGGCAGCGCTGAATCACCACCGCCTGTGTGCAGGCCGTCGAATAGGCGCGCCACCGCTAGAATCCAGAAAGTTACAGCGTGGTTACACCGGCGATGCTTTGGTGCCATGCCTGCAGAAACATTAACTTGTACGGAGATTCCCCCCATGGCACTCGTTTCAATGCGCCAACTGCTCGACCATGCTGCCGAAAACGGCTATGGCATCCCGGCCTTCAACGTCAACAATCTGGAGCAGGTGCAGGCCATCATGGCTGCCGCCGATGCGATGGGCGCGCCGGTCATCATGCAAGCCAGTGCGGGCGCGCGCAAATATGCCGGCGAGGCATTCTTGAAGCATCTGATCCAGGCGGCAGTCGAGGCTTACCCGCATCTGCCGGTGGTGATGCACCAGGACCATGGTCAGAGCCCTGACATCTGCCGCGGCGCAATGGGACTGGGTTTTTCTTCGGTGATGATGGACGGATCACTCGAAGCTGATGGCAAGACCATCGCGAGCTACGAGTACAACGTCGAGGTGACCCGCAAGGTCGTCGACATGGCGCATGAAAAGGGCGTGACGGTCGAGGGCGAACTTGGCTGCCTCGGGTCACTCGAAACCATGCAGGGCGACAAGGAAGACGGTCATGGCACCGAATCGGTGATGACCCATGACCAACTGCTGACCGACCCTGAGCAGGCCGCGGACTTTGTCATGCGCACCCAACTGGACGCCTTGGCGATTGCCATCGGCACCAGCCATGGCGCTTACAAATTCACCCGCAAACCCACCGGCGACATCCTGGCGATCCAGCGCGTCAAGGACATCCACGCGCGCATCCCCAACACCCATCTGGTGATGCATGGCTCGTCGAGCGTGCCGCAGGACCTGCTGGCCGAAATCCGCCAATACGGCGGCGACATGAAGGAAACCTATGGTGTCCCGGTCGAGGAGATCCAGGAAGCGATCAAGCATGGCGTGCGCAAGATCAATATCGATACCGACATCCGCTTGGCGATGACGGCTGCGGTGAGGCGTTACTTCGTCGAGAACCCTTCAAAGTTCGACCCGCGCGACTTCCTGAAACCGGCCCGTGAAGCCGCGACCTTGATCTGCAAGCAACGCTATCAGCAGTTCGGCTGCGAAGGTCAGGCGGGCAAGATCAAGGCGCGCAGCTTGGTCGACGTCGCTGCGTCCTATGCACGCGGCGAACTGAATCAGCTGATCAAGTAAATGGCCGCAAAGCAGGGCCTGCCTGGCGTAAGTCCGGCAGGCTTTTTTGTGCCAATTTGATTTCAGGACTGAGCGGGTCCAGCGCCTAAAATTCAATCATGGAAAATTCAACCACCGCGGCATTGCTGCATTCGTCGCTGACCTCGCTGCCCCTGATCGCCCGGGGCAAGGTGCGCGAGAACTACGCGGTCGGCGCCGATCGCTTGTTGATGGTCGCGAGCGATCGCTTGTCGGCTTTCGACGTCATTCTGGGCGAGCCGATTCCCGGCAAGGGTGCGCTGCTGACGCAGATGGCCTTGTTCTGGTTCGATAAATTGCACGACATCGTGCCGAATCATCTGACCGGCGAGGATCCGCTGAGCGTGGTCAGTCCAACCGATCGGGCGCAGGTGCAAGACCGTTCGATGCTGGTGAAGCGGCTGACGCCGCTGCCGGTCGAGGCAGTTGTGCGCGGTTATCTGGCCGGCAGCGGCTGGGCCGAATACCAGCGCCATGGTGAGGTCTGCGGCGTCAAGCTGCCTGCCGGGCTGGTCAACGCAGCCAAACTGGCCACGCCGATCTTCACTCCGGCGACCAAGGCCGAGATGGGTGAGCATGACGAGAACATTTCGTTCGAGCGCATGGTCGAGATCATCGGCCAGGATCTGGCAACGCGCGTGCGCGACATCTCGATCCAGCTGTATCAACGCGCGGCTGATTTCGCCTTGAGCAAGGGCATCATCATCGCCGACACCAAGTTCGAATTCGGCCTCGATGCGGCCGGCACCTTGACCTTGATGGACGAGGTGCTGACACCCGATTCGTCGCGCTACTGGCCGGTGGAAAGCTATGCGCCGGGCAGCAACCCGTCGAGCTACGACAAGCAGTTCGTGCGCGACTGGCTCGAGCAGGCCCAAGTCGACGGCAAGCCCTGGGGCAAGACCGCGCCGGCGCCGGCGTTGCCGGCCGAAGTGATCGAGAAGACTGCGGCCAAATACCGGGAAGCCTTGCAAAGACTCACCCTGCCCTGAGCCGCCGCCTGCTGCAGCGGCTCGACGCGGCAATCGCCGCTTCGCCGCCGTCCGGCAGGCTGGGTACTTTGACGGTGCAGCGCGCTGCTGCTGGCACGCCATGGCGAGATGGCGCGCGCCAGCGAGCAACTGCTCCAAGCGCAAGGCCTGGCGCTGCGCTACCCGCATCCCGAACTCGGTGCCTGGCTGCATTTTGCAGCCGGTTTGTTCAGCTACTACACCGACTTCAGCAGCGCGGCGCAGTCCAGGATCGCGCGCGCTCAGATGATTGCCCGGCAGGCGAAGCTGCCTGCGCTGGACGCAATCTGTTCGGCTTGGCTGGCGATGCTCGCCTACCTCGACAACGATATAGCCGGTACGGTCGGCCATGCCAGCGATTGCGACCACCTTGCGGCCCCTGATCGCCATGGTGCCCGCGAACGGCTTTGCACGGCATTGGGTCTGGCCCATCATCTGGTGGGCCAGAGCGGTTCGGCGCAAGGCTGGTACGCCGCTGCGCGAAGTCATGCCTTGGCTGATGGCGACGACGCGGGGCTGTCAGCGCTGATGTTCAACATGGCGCAGTTGCGCATGGTGCAGGCCAGGCATGATTCGCTCTCGAACCGGGTTTCCGGCAGCAAGGGTTTGCGGCTCGGTGCTGATTCGATCGCCCATTACAACGCTGCGGTGGGCGGTTCGGTGATGCCGGGGCTGACAGACATCCTGAGGGCGCAGATTCTCACGGTCGAAGGCGATTTCGCCGCGGCAATGACGCTGTTTGAAAACCATCTGCCAACCGAGCTGGTCGCTGGTCTGGCGCGTTATGGCTGCAGCCTGCTGGCCGACCTGGCCTGGTGCCGGGTCAATCAGGGCCAGCCGGAACTGGCGCTGCTGCAGGCGCTTGAGGCCGAAGCCGAGCTTGATCCGCAGGGCGATGCCGACGACCGCGAGGTTACCTTCAGCCGGTTGGCGCAGATTCACGCCAGACTGGGCGACAAATCAACCGCGGCGCGGCATCAAGCGGCGGCCGAGGCTGAATGGCAAAAGGTAGCTGCCCTCCAGGCCGGTTGGGCGCAGGCTTTACAGCAAGCCAGGCTCAAGCCGCGCTAAGCGATCAGAACAAGGCCATGCTCAGCTTGCGGCGGTATTGGTCGAGCAGCGGGTCGTTCGGCGTCACGATCGCGCGGCCGGCGATCTCGAGCGTGCCTTTGGCCTCGGCGGCTTGCGCTTTGGGTGCCGGTTTGGTCATCAGTTCGAGGATCGCCACATAGGTCTTGCGCGCCAACTCGCCGTTCCAGGCCTTGTCGCGCATGATGATGTCGAGCAACTCGTCCATCGCTGCAGTGAAATCCAGGCGCGCCAGATGGCTTTGCGTCAAGGCGAAGCGGGCATCGAAGTCGCGCTTGTTGGCAGTGATGGCTGATCGCAGTTGTGCTTCATCCAGCCCAGCCGCAGCGCGCTCGCAGGCCGTCAGCCAATGCCCCAGGGCAGCAAAACGGGCATGCGGCGTGATCTTGTCGATGGCCTGGGCCGCTACAGGTGCAAAAGCCGCTTGCGCTTGGGCCAGCAGACCCGCTTCAAGCAGCGTGCGCACCAGATCAAAGCGAGCAAGCTCGTTGGCAGGGTCGGTTTGGACCGCCTGCTGCAAGCGTTCAAGTGCGGTTTCCACATCACCTTCGGCGAGCAGGTCTTCGGCTTCGGCGACTTCTTCAGCCGCTTCCAGTGCCTCGCCGCTGGGCACATGCTTGTCAAGGAATTCGCGAATCTGCGCTTCCGGTACCGCGCCGACAAATCCGTCGACCGGCTGGCCGCCGACGAACATCACGCAAAACGGGATACTTCGAACGCCGAACATCTGGCTCAACTGGGCCGCGATCTCGGGCACGGCGTCGCTGTCGAGCTTGGCCAGGCGAAAGCGCCCGGCATAGGCGATTTCCAGCCTCTCGAGCATCGGGCCGAGCGTCCGGCAGGGCCCGCACCATGGTGCCCAGATGTCGAGCAGCACGGGTAGTTGCGACGAACCCTGGATCAATTCGGATTCAAAATTTTGTAAGGTGATGTCTATCATGGCGGGTCAATGCTTTCGGCAAATGGACAAGGCAGTCGCCAGATGCTGGCGACCGCCTACAATTCAAGGTTTTTCAGCCTTTGGAGCGAGCCGTGCAGGACCTGCCAACGAACGCCTCACCCCTGGTCGGCGTGGTGATGGGATCCAGCAGTGACTGGGAGACCATGAAGCACGCTGCCGATATTCTCGCCCAGTTCGGTATTGCCTACGAAGCCCGAGTGGTCTCGGCGCATCGCATGCCTGACGATATGTTCGCTTATGCCGAAAATGCGGTCGGCCGTGGCCTGCAGGCGATCATCGCCGGCGCCGGTGGTGCTGCCCATTTGCCGGGCATGCTGGCAGCCAAGACGGTCGTGCCGGTACTCGGCGTGCCGGTGGCCAGCCGCCATCTGTCTGGCGTCGATTCCTTGCACTCGATTGTGCAGATGCCCAAAGGCATACCGGTCGCCACCTTTGCCATCGGCAACGCCGGCGCGGCCAACGCGGCATTGTTCGCGGTGGCAATGCTGGCCAACCATGACGAAGGCCTGCGCGAGCAACTGCTGGCCTTCCGTCTGCGCCAGACCGAAGCGGCGCGCGCGATGAGCCAGGAACTGCTCGGATGAGCGAGATCCTGATGCCGGGCGAAGCGACGCTGGGCGTGATCGGCGGCGGCCAACTTGGCCGCATGTTCGTCCATGCAGCGCAATGTCTGGGCTTTCGCACGCTGGTGCTTGACCCCGATGAAGCCAGTCCGGCCGGTGCGGTTGCGCATGAGCAGATCTGCGCCGGCTATCTGGATCCGGCCGGGCTCGAGCAGATGGCCAGTCGCTGTGCCGCGATCACGACTGAATTTGAAAACGTCCCGGCGCAAGCGCTTGAACGACTGGCGCGTTCGCGCCGGGTCGCTCCGGCAGCCGCTGCGGTGGCAATCTGCCAGGACCGGGTCGCTGAGAAAGCGCATTTCGCCGCCAGCGGCGTAGCCTGCGCGCCTTATGCGGTGATCGCCAGCGCTGCCGATCTTCAGGCAGTTCCTGACCGCGTGCTGCCAGGCATCTTGAAAACCGCCCGCTTCGGCTATGACGGCAAGGGGCAGATGAGGGTCAGCAACCGCGCCGAACTGGCCATGGCCTGGGGCGAATTGAACAATGTGATCTGTGTGCTGGAGCAGATGTTGCCCTTGGCGCTCGAGTTGTCGGTGATCTCGGCGCGTGGCTCGGACGGAGTGATCGTGCAGTTCCCGGTGCAGCAGAACCTGCATATCGATGGCATTCTGGCCGTCACCCAGGTGCCGGCAGCCGATGTCAGCGAGGCCCTGCAAGGCCAAGCCTTGAGCGCGGCGGCACGCATCACCGAGTCGATGAACTATGTGGGCGTCCTTTGCGTTGAATTCTTTCTGCTGCAGGACGGCAGCCTGATCGTCAATGAAATGGCGCCGCGTCCGCACAATTCGGGTCATTACACGCTCGATGCCTGCGATGTCTCGCAGTTCGAACTGCAGGTGCGCACGCTTGCCGGGCTGCCGCTGCAGCCGCCGCGCCTGCATTCGCCGACCTTGATGCTCAATTTGCTCGGTGATCTTTGGTTTGACGCTGAAGGGACCATGCGCACGCCAGCCTGGGATGCCTTGTTGGCATTGCCAGGCACACATCTGCATCTGTACGGCAAGGCCAGCCCGAGGTCGGGCCGCAAGATGGGGCATCTGACGATCACCGCGGCGACCACCGCCCAGGCCGGTCAAGTTGCGCTCAAAGCGGCCATGATTCTCGGCCTGCCGGTCTGATCGCCGATGCTTGTCGACGGCAATGATCCCGGCGTGATCCAGCAGGCAGCTGCCCTGCTGGCGGCGGGGCAGCTGGTGGCGTTTCCGACCGAAACGGTTTACGGGCTGGGTGCCCGCGCCGATGACGACGCGGCGGTGGCGCGGATTTTCGCTGCCAAGGGCCGGCCGCAGCAGCATCCCTTGATCGTTCATGTGCTCGGCGCAGCCGATGCAGCGCAGTTTGCCAACGCCATACCGCCGGCCGCGAAAGCCTTGATGGCAGCTTTTTGGCCCGGGCCGCTGACCGTGATCGTGCCGCGCAGGCCGGGCTTCGCTACAGCGGCGGCTGGCGGGCAGGACAGCATCGGACTGCGTTGCCCTTCGCATCCGGTAGCGCGTGCCCTGCTTTCAGCGGCACGCGCTGCCTGTGTTCCTGGCGTGGCCGCACCCAGCGCGAACCGTTTTGGCCATGTCAGCCCGACTCAGGCCGGCCATGTGGTTGATGAGTTCGGGTCGGATCTGCTGGTGCTGGACGGAGGGGCCTGCGAGTTGGGTATCGAGTCGAGCATCGTCGATTGCAGCCGTGTCAGCCCGGTGCTGTTGCGGCCTGGCGTGCTGACAAGAGCCCGGATCGAAGCGGCCTTGGGGCAGAACTTGCTGGCCCCGGATGCGCAGGCGCCACGCGCTTCGGGTACCTTGGCCGCTCATTACGCGCCGAAGGCAAGGGTGCGCTTGGTGAGTCGCCAAGAACTCGCCGAATGCCTGGTCCGACCCCTGCCTGCGGGCCTGGCGGTATATTCACGGTCGTTGCAGGTGTCAGGAAAATTTCTTTACCTGCAGATGCCTGATGATGCGCTGGCGGCGGCGCATGATCTGTTTGCCGCATTGCGATGGTTCGACGCGGCGGGCGCGAACGAGATCTGGATCGAATCGCCGCCGCAGAATTCCGACTGGGACGGGGTCAGGGATCGTTTGTCCCGAGCCGCCGCAGCGTTCGCCTGACAGTTTGATATGGATGGAGTGTTCATGAAGAGTTTCAAGCATGGCGTGAGCCGAATTGGCCGCCATGGTCTGACCTTGCTGGTGGCCCTGGCTGCCTTGGCTGTCATTTCTGCCTGCGGTGGCAGCACGGCGCAGATCGAGCCGTTCGCACCGACCCGGATCATCGCTTTCGGCGATGAGTCAAGCGTGATCACGTCGGCCGGCAAGAAATACACGGTCAACTCGCTGGACGCCACCACCGGGATGCTTGACTGCGCCACCGGTCCGGTCTGGGTGCAATCGGTGGCCTTGGTTTTCGGCCTCGTCTTCCCTCAGTGCAACCCGAGCAATTATGCGGCGCCACAGGGCCTCATGTATGCGACGGCTGGTGCCAAGGTGGCTGATCTACAGGCAAGGATCGAAGCGCATTTTTCCATCGATACCTTCGGGCCGAAGGACTTGGTGACAATTCTGGTCGGTGCCAATGATGTATTCGAGCTCTATGGGCAATATCCCGCGCAAAGCCAGAGCGACCTGCTCGCGGCGGCGAAAGCAAGGGGCAAATTGCTGGGTCAGCAGGTCAACCGGATTGCCAATGCCAACGGTCGAGTGATCGTCTCGACGCTGCCCGACCTCGGTCTGACGCCTTTTGCGATTGCTGAAAAAGCGTCGCTTGGCGATACCGATCGCGCCGCGCTGCTGACACAGTTGACGGCAGCATTCAACACGGCGATGCGCCTGGAAATCATCAATGATGGGCGCTTGATCGGACTGGTGCTTGCCGATGAATCTGTTCAGGCCATCGTCAAATATCCGGCAGCCTTCGGCTTCGCCGACGTTACCAGCCCGGCATGCCTGAAGATCATTGCCATGCCTGACTGCACGACTTCGACGCTGGTCAAGGATCTCGGGGGCGACAGCACCAAGGATGCCACAGGTACCACCTGGCTATGGGCGAACGATCGCTTGCTCGGTACAGCCGGTCAGGCCCGAATCGGTCTGTTGGCACAGACCCGGGCCAAGAACAACCCGTTCTGAAGCTGTTCCTGATGAGCCCGCCATGACCATTCTGCTGGCCCTCGACAGTTCGACCGAAATCATGGCGCTGTCGCTCAGCAGCTCGGGAGGCAGCCTGTATTTCGAGACCGAAGGCGGACCGCAGGCTTCAGCCTTGATGGTGCCCGAGGCGCTGGCTTTGCTGGCCCGCGCCGGCATCAAGCTGGCCGATGTCGACGCCATCGCCTTTGGTCGCGGCCCTGGTGCATTTACCGGTCTGCGCACCGCCTGCGCTGTGGTGCAGGGCCTGGCTTTCGGGGCCGGTAAACCGGTCCTGGCGATCGACAGTTTGATGCTGGTGGCCGAGGATGCGCGTCAGCAAGCCGCAACCAGCGGTGAACCGTTGAGCGGAACGATCTGGGTGGCGATGGACGCCCGCATCGGTGAAATCTATGCGGCGGCCTATGAATTCGACCAGGGGTTCTGGCAGACGCGCGTCATGCCGGCGCTTTATCGCCCGGCCGAACTCTGTGAAAAATGGCAGTTGCCGGAGGCAGTCGCCGGATCGGCGCTGCTCGCTTTCGCAGACCAACTCGGCAAGCCGCAGCGCAGTTGGCCACGACAGGCCTCCCGTGCCGCTGCGCTGGCTGTATTGGCCGGGCAGGCCTGGGCGCGTGGCGAAATCCTGGACGCAGCCGAAGCCTTGCCGGTCTATGTGCGTGACAAGGTTGCTCAGACCACCGCTGAGCGGCAGGCTGCGCGGCTCGACAGCGAGCGCATCGCGGCAGCGGCATGACCGACCCGCAGTCGGGTTTTCAGGCGATGCAGGTCAGCGACCTGGCCGAGGTGCTGGCGATCGAGCAAGCCGCTTACCCTGTGCCCTGGTCAAAGGGGAATTTCATCGATTCGCTGGCCGCCGGCTATCCAGCCTTGGTCCTGCGCGATCAGCAAGGGCTCATGCTCGGCTACATGCTCGCGTTGCAAGGCCCTGACGAGATGCATCTGCTCAATCTTGCCTTGCTGCCCGAGCAACAGGGCCGCGGCCTGGCGCGGCTGATGCTTGATGAGCTTTGCCGCTTGTCCCGCCAGCAGGACTGCGACAGCCTCTGGCTGGAAGTCAGGCAAAGCAATTTGCGCGCACGCCGCTTTTATCAGCGCTATGGCTTTGAAGAAGTCGGCATGCGGCCGGCCTATTACCCGGTGCTGCAGGGCCAGCGCGAGGATGCGGTGCTGATGAATCTGATATTGGCCGGAGACCCGGCATGAGCTGGGACCAGCGCCAGCGTGCGATGCTCGCCGAGATGGGCTTGCGCGTCTGGAATTCACCCAGCGCAGCTGCAACAGCAAGACCGGAACCTGTTGAAGCGACGGTGGTTTTGAAGCCTCCGGTGAAGCTCGAGCCGGTACTGCAAGAGCTGCAATCGGGACCGCTGGACTGGCCTGGCCTGCAGCAAAGCGTTGCTTCCTGCCAGGCTTGTCCGCTGGGTGCCACGCGCAAGAACCCGGTCTTTGGCGTTGGCAGCCCCGGTGCGCATTGGCTGGTGGTCGGCGAAGCACCCGATGAGCAGGAGGATTTGCAGGGTCTGCCCTTTGTCGGCCAGCCAGGGCAGTTGCTCGATAACATGCTGCGCGCTGTTGGGGCGAGCCGCAGCGGTGAAACAGCAGCCAATCAGGCCTTCGTCACCAGCATCCTGAAATGCCGGTCACAGCGCAATCCGCAAGCGGCCGAGCTGGCGCAATGCGAGCCTTATCTGGCGCGCCAGGTCGAGCTGGTCCAGCCGCGCATCATCCTGGCCATGGGCCGGTTTGCGGTGCAGTCGTTATTGCGCAGCAGCGAGCCGATCGGAAAGCTGCGCGGCCTTGTCCATCAATACCAGGGCCGGCCTTTGATCGTCACCTACCACCCGGTTTATCTGCTCAAGCATCCGGGCGAAAAAGCTGGCGCCTGGGAAGACTTGTGCCTGGCCTTGCAGACGCTGCAGTCGGCGCAATGAACCAAGAGCTGGCTGTACTGATACGCCAGACCATTGACGAGGCGGGAGGCTGGCTGCCTTTCGACCGTTTCATGGCGCTGGCGCTGTATGCGCCGGGGCTGGGCTATTACAGCAACGAGCTGCAGAAATTCGGGCTGATGCCGCAGTCGGGCTCGGATTTCGTCACCGCGCCCGAGCTGTCGCCCTTGTTCGGCCGCGCGCTGGCGGCGCAGGTCGGGCAGGCTTTGGCGCAGACCGGCACGACCGAGGTCTGGGAATTCGGCGCCGGCACCGGCGCGCTGGCAGCGCAGCTGCTTGAAGCCTTGGGCGAGCGTATCGAGCGCTATCGCATCGTTGATCTGTCCGGCAGTTTGAGGCGGCGCCAGGCCGAGCGTCTGGCGCCATGGGGCGACAAGGTCGAATGGCTGAGCCGATTGCCTGAAGCCTTTGAAGGCGTCGTCGTCGGCAATGAATTGCTCGACGCGATGCCGGTGCAACTGCTCGCCTTCGACGGGCAACAATGGTTCGAGCGCGGCGTGGTCTGGCATGACGGCAGCTTTGCTTCTGCAGACCAGCCGAGCAAGTTGCGCCCGCCGCTGGTTCATGCCCCCGCAGAGGACACCGAACAGCTGGCGCCGGGCATGGTCACCGAGACCCATGCCCAGGCCGAAGCCTTTGTCCGCACCATGGCGCAGGGCTTGCGGCGCGGCGCGATGTTTTTCATCGACTACGGTTTCCCTGCGGCCGAGTATTACCATCCGCAGCGCATCGGTGGCACCTTGATGTGCCACCATCAGCATCTGGCCGACACCAACCCTTTGCTACTGGTCGGGCAGAAGGACATCACCGCCCATATCAACTTCACCGACATCGCGCTGGCCGGTCAGGACGCCGGGCTGACCGTGCTCGGTTACACCAGCCAGGCCAATTTCCTGATCAATTGTGGTCTGGTCGATTTGCTGGCCGATGCGGATCTGGCCGGGCGCGCGATGGCGCACAAGCTGATCGCCGAACATGAAATGGGCGAACTCTTCAAGGTCATCGGATTTGCCAGCGGAGAAGGTTTCGATGCGCTCGGTTTCTCGGCCGGCGATCGCTCACATACCTTGTGAGGCTTGTAGCGCAGCCAGCCTTGCCTTGTGGACTTCCTGCCCGATGGCAGGCCCGCTCAGCCCGGCGGCAATCGCTGCAGCGCTGACGGCACCGAGGTCAAGCTTCAGGGTGGCATCGAGATCGCGCTGCAACTGCTGGCGCTGCGGATAGGGCGAATGCTCCAGCCCCGAGCGCCCGCGTGCGTCGCATTCGCAAGCCCAGAGCAGTTGCTCGAAACGTGCCGGGCGCCGCCAAGCATCACAGCGTTCCAGCAGGCGCAGCCTGGCGGCAGCGTCGAACTTGCCGCTTTGATGGATATTGCTGTGCTCACGCGCCATCAGCAAGGCCAGTTCCCGGCATTCGGTCGGCACGCGCCAGCGTTCGCTCAAGCGCCTGACCAGCGGCAGGCCGCGACCCTCATGGCCGATATGGCGTGGCCACTGCTCGGGCGGCGTCAGGCCCTTGCCCAGATCATGGCCGAGGCAGGCATAGCGCACCGTCAGCGGAGCATCCTGAGCGGCGCATTGCTCCAGCACCATCAGCAGATGGGTGCCGGTGTCGATTTCGGGATGATGCAAAGCGGGTTGCGGCACGCCGAACAGGCGCTCGAGCTCAGGCGCCAAGCGCGCCAGCGCACCGCATTCGCGCAGCAATTCAATCATCCGCGAAGGTTTGGCCTCCATCAGCCCCTTGGCGATCTCCTGCCAGACCCGCTCGGCCACCAGGGCATCGACCTCACCGTCAGCGACCATCTGCCGCATCAGCAGCAGCGTTGACGGGGCCAGGCTGAAGTCGGCAAAGCGTGCGCCAAAACGCGCCAGCCTCAGGATACGCACCGGGTCTTCGGCAAAGGCCGGCGAGACGTGGCGCAAGACCTTGGCCGCCAGGTCTTGCTGGCCACCATAGGGATCGATCAAGGGGCCACCTGCTTCCGGTTGCGCCATCGCATTGATCGTCAGGTCGCGCCTGGCCAAATCCTGTTCCAGCGTCACATCGCTGGCTGCATGGAAAGCAAAGCCGTGGTAGCCCGGTGCGAGCTTGCGTTCGGTCCTCGCCAGCGCATATTCCTCATGGCTGAGCGGATGCAGGAAGACCGGAAAGTCACGCCCGACCGGCAGATAGCCCTCGGCGAGCAGCGCTTCCGGGTCGGCGCCGACGATGACCCAGTCGCGATCCTTCACGACCAGACCGAGCAGCGCGTCGCGCACCGCACCGCCGACCAAATATCGTTCCATCAGATGTTCCGGTCTGCTGGGGTCTTGCGGTAAGGCTCTTCGAAGTCGAGGAAATCCTTCTCGGCCACAGCGTCAGCAACCCAGGCTGTCACGCCGGCATGGTTTTGCACGGTTTCAAGATAGGCCTTGGCCCGGCCTTCCAACGGCAGGCCATAGCGGCTGATGCGCATCACCATCGGTGCAAAATAGGCGTCGACCGCGCCGAATTGGCCGAACAAGAATGGCCCGCCACTGTTCTGCAAGGCTTCGTTCCATAACTGTTCGATTCGGGCCAGGTCCTGCTGCAGACCCTCGTTGTTGGCGAGCAGGTCCCGCCCGACAGCGCTCAGGTCTGCGTCGATATTCATCGGGCAGGCTTGGCGAAGGCGGTGGAAGCCGGCATGCATCTCGGCGCACAAACTGCGCGCCCAGGCTCTGGCATGCCGCTCCGGCGGCCAGATGGCATGCCCCGGATATTGCTCGGCCAGATACTCGACGATCGCCAGGCTGTCCCAGACCACCAGACCATCGGCTTCCACCAGCAAGGGCACGGTGCTGACTGGCGCGATTTCTGCCAGTGCCTGGTAAAAGCTCGAACCCGGGGTGAAATCGAAGCGCAACTTGACTTCCTCGAAGGGGATGTCGAAAGCCTTCAGCAACACCCAAGGTCGCATCGACCAGGACGAGTAGTTCTTGTTACCGATATAGAGTTTCATGCGGGTCTCTTGGCTGAAGACTCAGCGGCCGGCCTTGGCGCGACAGGCATCGAGCCGGTCCGGCCCTGCGGCCAGATAGCCGGGTACGACGGCGGCGATTGAATGCGCCGTGATGCCCAGATCGGCCAAGCCGGGCAGGTCGCCGCTGACTACATTGGGCACCAGCATCGAAGCGAGATTGTCACGTGACATCAGCGGTTGACCGGGCGCCAACTCCATCATCACGGCCTGTGCCCAAGCCAACGGCGCCGGCAGCGGCAAGACCGGCCTTGGATGGCCTGAAATGCCGCCTGCCAGTTGCACCAGCTCACGCAGTGTCAGGCGCTGCGGGCCCGCCAGCTCGTAAGTCTTGCCGGCAGTGGCCTTGTCGACCACACAGCGGACGATCGCGTTGGCGACATCTTCGACCCAGACCGGCTGGAATAGCGCGTCGGCGCCGGCCAGCGGCATCACCGGGAAGACCGCTTGCAGCTTGGCAAACAGATTCAGAAAACGGTCGCCTGCGCCGAATACGACCGAAGGTCGCAGCAGCGTCAATGCCAGATCTGCATGGGCTTGCAGCAGCGCTTCTCCGGCGGCTTTCGAGCGCAAATAGCGCGACGGCGCGTCGGGCGCTGCACCGATCGCGCTGACATGGATCAGCCGCTTCACCCCGGCGGCTGAGCAAGCCTCGGCCAACAAGCGCGGCAAGCGGATATGGGCCTGCTCGAACTGGGCCTGGCTGCCTTGCAGGATGGCGATCAGGTTGATCACGATGTCGTGACCGGGCAGGATGGCCTGCAGGACGCCGGGCTGGTTCACATCGGCCTGGACCAGGGTCAGCCCCGGCAGGATCTGGATCGCCTGGGCATGCTGCTTGCGGCGCGTCGGCACAGTGATACTCGCGCAACCACCCAACTCGCGCACCAGCTGTTCGCAAACAGACCGGCCAATGAAGCCGCTGCCGCCGAGGATCAGGATCGATGGATTCATGGCAAATTCTCCGTTATGGTGGTTTTCAGGTTGGTATCGCGCGGTCCGATCCTGGGGCCCAAGCGGGCGCGCAGGCTGGCACCCGCTTCGGCCCCGAGGATCTGTGAATAAAGCGCGGTGTTGGTCAGCACTTTCTTGACATAGTCGCGGGTCTCGTTGAAGGGGATGTTTTCAGCCCAGATCGCTGCGTCGAGCAACGGGCCTTCGCGCCAACGGCGCGAGCGGCTCGGCCCGGCGTTGTAGGCCGCTGCGGCCAGCGCCATTGAACCGTCGAAATCATTCAGCACCAACTTCAGATAGCTGGTACCGATATTGATGTTGAAGTCGCGGTCGTTCATCAATTCCGGACGGTAATCGACGCCGATTTTTTTGGCGGTCCAGCGCGCCGTTGCCGGCATCACCTGCATCAGTCCGGCGGCGCCGACATGCGACTGCGCATCGACGACAAAGCGCGATTCCTGCCGGATCAGCCCGTAGACATAGGCCGGGTCGATGCCGATCTCATGCGCCCGGGCGAGCAGCTCGCGACGGTGCGGCATCGGAAAACGCTGGGTCATGGCGATTTCACCGCGGGTGCGCTCGCTGGTGTTGATGCAGCGGTCCCAGACCGCCAGATCGCAGGCCAGTTGCGCGGCGGCCAGCAACTCGCGGTCATTCATGCCGCGCAGGCTGAAATTCCATTCGCGCACGCCCTCGTTGCGCAGACCCATCGCGATCAGCTGCAGCGCCCGGCTCAGACCGGCATTGGCGCGCGCCTGGATGCGTTCCTGGCCGGTCAAGGCTGAAGGGTTGGCCGGGAGAATCAGGGCCTGCCCGGAATCCTCAGCAGCCAGCCTGCCGTAAAAGCTCAAGGCCGAGGCCTGGGCTTGCAAGGCTGCACGGGCTGCGCTGCGCTGGGCATCGCCGTCTGCGCCAGTGGCAGCCGTGGCCAGCAGGGCCTGGGCACGCCAATATTGCCATGCCGGGTCGCGTTGTTCTTCATGGCTCAGCTGGCTCAATGCTTGCAGGACCAGTGACCAGCGCTGGCTGCGCAAACCTGTTCTGGCGGCCCAGGCAATGGTTTCGTCTGGCCAGGCTGGTTGACCGGCTTGATCACCATGCAGTTTCAAGGCGCGTTCGAAATGGTCGGCAGCCTCGGGCAACAATTTGAAAGCCGCCTGCCTGCCTGTCTGTGCCCAGGCCCAGGCGGCCAGGTCGGCCGGCAACTGGCGCTCCCAGCGACTGCTCAGCGCCGCGGCTGCTTGTGCCGGCTCGGCCGCAGCCAGCTTCAGCAGCGCCAAGGTGGTCAGCTCGGCCTGAACACGGTTACCTGCTTTTGCCTTGCGGCCCAGATAGCGTCCTGCGTTGTCTTGGATCTCGACCAAAGCCTGTTCGATCGAGCGCCCCAGCAAGGCGCCCGCCTGCTTGACCGCACGCGGCCTTTGCGCCACCACTGACAGGCGCAATTTCAGCCAGACATCGGCCGGCTGCAACTTCTTGGCGTCGAAGAGCTGGCTGGCCAGCATCTGGCAGCCTTCGTCGCCATCGCGCTGGGCCAGCCAGGCGCTGAGGGCGGCTTCGCGCGGATTGCTGCCGCGCAGCGCGTCAGTTGAATATTGGGCCAGCAGCCAATAGCAGGCAACCTCGCGGTCATCACGCATCTGAAAGCGGCCATGATCGACCAGGAAGTTTTTCCAGTCGCGCCGATGACCCAGTTCCAGCAGCCAGTCATTGCGCAAACGGTCTTCGACATAAGTTCCCGGCCAGCGGGCGTAGAAGGCATCGATCTCGCTCTGGCTGGCTTCGCCCAGGCGCAAGCCGATGGTCCAATAATCGATCCAGGCTGCCAACGGATGGCCTTGCGCCTGCGCCACAGCGTTGGCCGCGGCCAGTCGTCTGTTCTGCTTCAGTCGCAAGGCCTCCTTGGCTTCGAGCACCAGCGCGGGATCTGCCGCCGGCAGCGACTGTGCCTGGCCCAGGCTGCAGACCAGGCATAGCGCCAAGCCGATCAGCCGGGGGAATCCATATACTGCCAAGACACTTTTCCTTCTCATGGGTGAAACTTTGTCCGATCTATTCCAGGCTGATGCTTCTCGATTGCCGCATGAACGCAAAGCCTTGCGGGCGCAATTGCTGGCGCAGCGCAAGGCCTGGCTGGCCCTGCCCGCAGCTCATGCTGCCGGCGCAGCGCTGGGGCAGAATTTGCGTGAACTGCTGGAGCAATTGGAACCGCAATGTCTGGGCCTTTACTGGCCGCTTGAAGGTGAATTTAACGCAGCCGAGCAAATCCAGGGTCATGCCTGGGAGCAAGCCCCCCAGTTGGCTTTGCCTTATGCCCATAAATCACCGCGATTCATGGACTATCGGCGCTGGGATGGCGCCATCCCGACGATACAGGATGAATGCGGCATAGGCAGCAGCGTCGGGGCCCTGGTGGTGCCTGACGTGGTGCTGGTCCCCTGCGTTGGTTTTACCCGCGAAGGCTTCCGCCTGGGTTATGGCGGCGGCTATTTCGACCAATGGCTGAGCCTGCATCCGGGCGTCATCAGCGTTGGCCTGGCCTGGTCGGTCAGCGAGGCGCATTTCGCCATCGAGGCCCATGACCAGCCCTTGACCCTGGTGTTGACCGAGCGCGAGATCGTCGCGCCCTGAGGCTTGTCGGTCACAGGCTTTGCTGCTTGAATGTGCTGGCCACCGCGGCCAGGGCTGGCTTGATGGTTTCCCAGGTATCGCGATCGAATTCGGCGGGCTTGCGCAGCATCGCCGAGGCTTTGAATTTCGGCGTGAGGGGCTGGTTGCTGGCGAAGATGATGCTGTTGCCGCATTTCTTGTCGCTGACGACCAGAATTTCTTCCTGGAAACTTTGCTGGATTCGGGTCAGGTTGGTGATATGGCCGCTGTAGCCTGGGTGCAGATTGGTGACCATCAAGCCACCGGCTGTCAGCGCTGCCGAGCAGTGATCGTAAAAACTTTGTGAGCAAAGAGCCGGTGGCTGGCCGTCACTGTCAAAGCCGTCGACCAGCAAGACATCGAAGCGCAGGGCGGTCTCGCGGACGAAATCGGCACCATCGGCCTGCTGCACCTGAAACCTGGCTTGGTCAGGCGGGATCTGGAACAGTTCGCGCAGAGCGATCACATGCGGATTGATCTCGACTGCAGTGATGTTCGTCGCTGGCAGATGGCGGAAGCAGAACTTGGCCATCGAGCCTCCGCCCAGCCCGATCATCGCCAGCATCGCCGGCGCGCTGTCGAACAGCAGGAAACCCATCATCGTGCGGGTGTAGTCCAGGTCGAGCGCGTACGGGCTGCTGGTCTGCATACGGCTCTGGATTTCGTTGATCGAGAAATGCAGCGCCTTGGTCCCCGGCGCTTCGTAGACATAGGGTTGGACGTGGTCGGTATCTGGCATCCAGTCAGTATATGGACATCAGCGCCATGCAGGTTCAAGCACAATAGCTGCTTGCCCCCAAGCCGGAGTGCCTAGTGGATCTGAAGGACCGCGGCGCATTGCGCCAGAAACTGATTCAGGATCGCCTCGATCTGCCCGGGCGGCTGGCTTTGGCCGAGCAATTGCAGAGCGTGCTGCGCGTCTGGCTGGTGCGGCGCCAGGAACTGACGATTGGCGCTTACTGGCCGATCAAGGGCGAGTTCGATCCCTTGCCTGCGCTTTACCGCTGGGGCGAGGCCAATCCGCAGCGTCGTATCGGCCTGCCGGTGGTCGACAAGGCCGAAGGCCGGCTGCGCTTTCACGTCTGGTACCCGGGTTGCCCGATGGAGGAAGATTCATTCGGGATTCCCAAACCGAAGGACACCGAACAGTTCGAACCCCAGTTGCTGCTTTTGCCCTGTGTCGGCTATGGGCCTTGTGGGCTGCGGTTGGGTTATGGCGGCGGTTTCATTGACCGCACGCTGGCTTCGTTGCAGCCGCGTCCGGCTACGGCCGGTATTGGCTATGGCCATGGCTTTTTGCCGTTGCTGAAGGCCTTGCCTCAGGACATGCTGCTGGAATCCATGCTGACCGAGGATGGCCTGGTCTGGGACAGCCAGGGCTGAGTTGCGCGGATCAGGGCGCGAGGCCCAGGCGCTTGCACAACTCCAGCGTCAACGCTGATTGATTCAACGTGTAGAAATGCAGGCCAGGCGCACCGCCGGCAATCAGGCGTTCGCAGATGCTGGTCATGACGTCCAGACCGAAGGCCCGGATCGAGGCATGGTCGTCCATATAGCCTTCCATTTTCAAGGCCACCCAGCGAGGGATTTCGATGCCGTCGCGGACGGCGAACTGGGCGATCCGGCCATAGTTGTGGAAGGGCATGATGCCGGGCACGATCGGCTGGTCCACGCCCAGCGCGCGCGCCGCGTCGACAAAGTGGAAATAAGCATCCGGGTTGAAGAAGAACTGCGTGATCGCTGAGCTGGCGCCGGCCTGCATCTTGTCGGCGAAATACTGCAGATCCTTGGCCGCATAGCGTTGCTGTGGGTGGTATTCGGGGTAGGCGGCGACGTCGATCTTCCAGTCTGAACCCTGGGTTTCGCGGATGAAACGCACCAACTCGGAGGCATAGCGGAATTCACCGGCAGTGGCCGTGCCACTGGGCAGGTCGCCGCGCAAGGCGACGACGCGATGAATATTTTGCGCGCGGTAGTTCGCCAGGGTTTCGGCGATGTTGTCGCGTGTCGATCCGATGCAAGACAGATGCGGCGCGGCCTCGAAGCCCGACGCGGCAATAGTCATCACCGTAGCCAGGGTCTTCTCACGCGTCGACCCGCCAGCGCCATAAGTCACCGAAAAATACTGCGGGTTCAGGACGCTGAGGTCCTGCACCACGGCCTTGAGCTTGTCTGCCCCGGCCGGGGTATTGGGCGGAAAGAACTCGAAACTGACTGGGGTCATCTGCTTTGCTCCTGTGCTTCTGCGGTCGCCCACAAGAAGAATTCCTGGTTGCCATCACCGCCGGTGATGGTGCTTTCAAAATAGCCTTGCACCTGCCAGCCCAACTCGGCGCAGGCTTCGCGGGCCCTGGCTTCCAGCAGCGGATAAAGCGCAGCATCCTTGACCAGGCCGGCACGCGTCACCGCTTTCGGCCCGAGCTCGAATTGCGGCTTGATCAACAACAGCAACTGACCTCCTGGCCTTAACCAGGCAGCCAACTGCGGCAGGGCACCGAGCATCGAGATGAAACTGAGGTCGCCGACGAGCAGATCAAATCCACCCGTCGGTTGATGGCCGGTCAAGGCCGAGTCAGCCAATTCCCGCACATGCAAGCCTTCCAGCGCGACGATGCGCGGGTCACCCACAAGGTCCGCATGCAACTGGCCATGGCCGACGTCAAAGCCGACTATCCGCGCTGCGCCGGCCTTCAGCAAGCAGTCACTGAAGCCGCCGGTGCTTTGACCGATGTCGAGCACCGTCAGGCCGCTGACATCCAGCGACGCCGCTTTCAACGCGCCTTCGAGCTTCAAGCCGCCACGTGAGACATAGCGCAGCTCGGCGTCATCGCTGATCCGCAGTTGCGCATGCAAGGGCAAGTCAGCCCCGGCCTTGGTAACCTGGATCCAGCCGCCCGGCGAGGCCCATTCGGCCGCGCCGGCGCTGATCAGCCGCTGCGCCGCCGAGCGGGTAGGCGCCAGACCTTTGGACAAGAGCAGTTGGTCAGCACGCATGACGGTCCGATCTAGGCGGGGCTTGGCTGAGCGCCTGGCAAGCCAGGCGCTCAGCAGGCGATCAATAGCGGTAGCTATCGGCCTTGTACGGGCCCGTCTTGGTCACGCCGATGTAGGCTGCCTGCTCGTCGGTCAACACGCTCAGCTGCGCATTCAGCGTCGTCAGTTGCAGGATGGCGACTTTCTCGTCCAGATGCTTGGGCAGGACATAGACCTTGCCGTTCTCGTAAGCCTCTTTGCGGGCGAACAGTTCGATCTGTGCGATCGTCTGGTTCGCGAATGAACTCGACATCACATAGCTCGGGTGGCCGGTACCGCAGCCCAGGTTCACCAGGCGGCCCTTGGCCAGCAGGATGATGCGCTTGCCATCGGGGAAGATCACATGGTCGACTTGCGGCTTGATCTCTTCCCAGGTGCAGGATTCCAGGGCAGCGACATCGATTTCGTTGTCGAAATGGCCGATATTGCAGACGATGGCTTGGTTCTTCATCGCTTCCATATGCTCGCGACGGATCACGTTCTTGTTGCCGGTGGCGCTGACGAAAATGTCGGCCTTGTCGGCGGCATATTCCATCGTCACGACGCGGAAACCCTCCATCGCTGCCTGCAGCGCGCAGATCGGGTCGATCTCGGTCACCCAGACCTGGGCCGACAACGCGCGCATCGCCTGGGCCGAGCCCTTGCCCACATCGCCGTAGCCGGCGATCACGGCGACCTTGCCTGCGATCATCACGTCGGTGGCACGCTTGACCGCGTCGACCAGCGATTCGCGGCAGCCATAGAGGTTGTCGAACTTGCTCTTGGTCACTGAGTCATTGACGTTGATCGCACGGAACAGCAACTCGCCCTTGGCCGACATTTCCTGCAGGCGATGCACGCCGGTCGTCGTCTCTTCGGTCACGCCGATGATCTCAGCGCTCTTGCGGGCGTACCAGGTCGGGTCGACCGCGACCTTGGCCTTGATCGCGGCAAACAGGATCCGCTCTTCCTCGGTGCCTGGATGGTCCAGCACTGACAGGTCCTTCGCGGCCTTCTGGCCCAGATGCATCAACAAGGTGGCATCACCGCCGTCGTCGAGGATCATGTTCGGGCCTTCACCGGCTGCGCCCTTGGCGCCGAACTCGAAGATGCGGTGCGTGTAATCCCAATAGTCTTCGAGCGTCTCGCCCTTGTAGGCAAATACCGGCGTGCCGGCGACGACCAGAGCGGCCGCAGCCTGATCCTGGGTCGAATAGATATTGCAGGAGGCCCAACGCACTTCGGCGCCCAGCGCTTGCAGCGTTTCCACCAGCACGGCGGTCTGGATCGTCATGTGCAGGCTGCCGGTGATGCGCGCGCCCTTCAGCGGCTGTGTGACGGCATATTCCTTGCGGATGGCCATCAGCGCAGGCATTTCGCATTCAGCGATGTTCAGTTCCTTGCGGCCCCAGGCGGCAAGTGTCAGGTCGGCCACATGGTATTGGTCGGCGGATAAAGCGGTGAGTTTCATGGCAGCAGTCATTGCGAGCTCCTTCAAAATGATGAAGCCGCTGTCGTCTGCGCGTGGCGCTACCGGTCTTGAGTCAACCGGGGCATCACCCACGCAGAAAACAGCGGGTGAGCGCGGTTGCGGCGTTCTGGATGGTCAAACCGGTCGCAGAACGTTTCCGAGCCTGGCCACTGATCAGTGGTCGCAACGCTCCTCGGAAGGGGCGAATTCTAGCCCGAAGTCTCGTTGCTTGTCTTTGTCCGCCCGATAATCGAGGTTTAAACAGTCGAGCCTGCAGTCATGAAACCGATCGGAACCCCGTTATCTCCTTCTGCCACCCGGGTGATGCTGCTGGGCAGCGGCGAGCTTGGCAAGGAGGTGCTGATCGCGCTGCAGCGCCTGGGTGTCGAGACGATCGCCGTCGACCGTTATGACAACGCGCCCGGCCAGCAAGTCGCCCACCATGCCCGCACGATCACGATGAATGACCCGGCAGCGCTGCGCGCCCTGATCCTGGCCGAAAAGCCCGACCTGGTCGTGCCCGAAATCGAAGCGATTGCCACGGCTGTGCTCGAGGAACTGGAAGCTGAAGGCCTGGCGCGGGTGATTCCGACCGCCCGTGCCGCCCGCCTGACGATGGACCGCGAAGGCATTCGCAGGCTGGCCGCTGAAACCTTGGGTCTGCCGACCAGCCCGTTCAAGTTCTGCGATTCGCTGGCCGAGTTGCAGCAAGCGATCGACCAGGGCATCGGCTATCCCTGCGTCGTCAAGCCGGTGATGAGCAGTTCGGGCAAGGGCCAGAGCAAGATTGACGGTCCGGCCGGGATGCAAGCCGCTTGGGACCATGCGATGTCCGGCGGCCGGGTCGGTCCGGGTCGGGTGATCGTCGAGGGTTTCATCGACTTCGACTATGAAATCACCTTGCTGACCGTGCGCGCAATGGCAGCGGATGGGCAGGTCGAAACGCAGTTTTGCGCGCCGATCGGCCATGTGCAGGTCAGCGGTGACTATGTCGAGAGCTGGCAGCCGCAGCCGATGCATCATCG
>CAIJIT010000184.1 GCA_903820745.1 uncultured Burkholderiales bacterium | reverse complement strand
TGGCCGGATTGCGCTTGACTCGGGCTTGAGGCCGGTGCAGCATGGTCTTGCAGCCGACGGTCGGCGGTGGTTTTTGAACGGAAAATGGCACGGAGTGGCGCGGGGGATGGACGGCGGAAGGCGTTTGCGGATCCTACGCGCCAGCGGATGGATAGCGCATGTCGATTGAACGTACACTGGCATATTTTGTGCGCCGACGGCGCGTGGGTGGAAACGGATGAAGGTTTGAAATTTCAGCCGGCGGCGCCGCTCAAACAGCATGTGGTCCAACAGGTTTTTGAAGACGTGCTCAAACGGATCGATCGCCAGATTGCCAAATGGCCTGATCCAATGGAGGAACCGGGCAAGTTTATGAAGGATGCTGATCCGGCGCTGTCGGCACTGCTGCGCAATGCGATGCTGGGTTATCAGACTGACGGTAAAGATATCGGCAAGCCGCAACATGCTGAATTTGGTAAAGGACCTCACAAAATCAAACCCCATGGCCGCAATTGCTGCACGGCGGACGGTTTTTCTTTTCACGCCAATCGAACGGTGGCGGCCAAAGATCGCGAAGGGCTTGAAAAACTGTGCAAATACCTCTGTCGTCCGGCGGTGCCGGCCAGTCGGCTGGAACTAGCGGAAAATCCGGTGAACGGCCGGACGATTCGGATCAAGCTGAAAACCATTTGGGCTGGCAATGTTACGTCGGTGGTGGTCAGTCCACAGGATTTGGTCATTCGGGCGCTGGCGCAAATCCCGCTGCCGTTCCGGAAAGCGGTCAGATATCACGGTGCTTTTGCTGGGAATTCGAAGATCCGGGCTGATGTCGTACCCGACGGCCAGAAGAAGAAAGCCAAGCGAAAAAAGGCCAAGACCTGCGGGATGACGGATGAATCCACCAAGCTCACGTGGGCGGATGCTTTGCGTCGGGCATTTGGCTGGGAAATTCTGAAATGCCCCTGCGGTGGCACCCGCACGGTGCTGGCGGCTGTGCAGAAAAAGGTCGAAATTGAGCGCTTTTTGCGCCACTTGCACCTTTGGCCGGGCGCAGGCGATGTCATCAGCGTGCGTGGCCCACCGGAATTGTTTGATTTTACGGAGCTCGAGCGCCAGGAAGACTGGGACGATTTCTATGAAACGCTGGCGCAATCAAAAGCGCACGCCGAGGACTGGGCCGCGTAAACGCGGGCCGGTTCGCTGTTGGCGAGGCTTGGGGTGATCGCAGGATCACGCTGAGCGGGAAGTCCATGAGGTTTTGCGGGAATTTTGGTGAAAAAAGCGCTTGACAACCGCTGGAGCCGGGTGCATTCTGCCGCTCAAGGCTCGGGCGGGCCGCGGATTTTGCCGATGTTGGCGGTTTTAGGCGAGGCGGCGGGTGAGCGATGGCAGCGGTACAGTGTTCGGAGCTCCTACGCATCCTGGCCGACCGTGAGCAACTGCGCTGTTGAGAGGCTGGATGGTCGTATCGCCAGGCACGGACAGGTTCGACCGCATACCACCGTCGTGCTTGAGAGGTCATCATGCCAAAATGGGTAATGCGCTGCGGGGTGTTGCTGCTTTTCCTATCCGCCGCGATAGCGTTCGCGAAGAAACCAGAAAACACAAAAACGAAAACCCCGCCCGTTCTCAAATGCCAGCAAAAGATCGCGTGGGACGCACTACCTGAGAACGTTCGATTCACGGACCCGGGGCGGACGAACTCACCGCAAATCGCTCCGGCATTTCTCCATCGGTACACATGTTTGTGGGCCGGTAGCACCCAAGACTTGCGCAACCAGAGCGTGATGGCGTGTAAGCCTCCTTCGCCCCTGTGCGAGGGCGTGGCGGGCGCACGCTATCTGATCACGAAATTCAGCACGATGGCGGCAGGGGATGAGCTACCTGACGAGTCCCAATGCAAAGACTACCTCGCCTGCGTGGAATCAGCGTGGTCGAAATTCGAGAATGCATTGACGGCGGCCTTGGATCCATGCGCGCCGGAACGCACTGTCGTGCGGCGCCGCGAAGCGGACGACACCTCTGGCGAATTTCTGGACGACGATGGGCCCTATCTGTCTGCCCTGTGGCAATGCGAGCGCTCTCGCGGCGGCCAAACGGGGCGTTTGTGCGTGCGCGCCCGCGCCGAGAGCGATTCCGTGTACAAAATAGTGAAGCGATTCTGCGGCGCAGAATGTGTGCCTGAGATGAACGCGGCTCAGGCGTGCGCGAAGACGTTCGGCAAGATGGAGCGCGAGCGTCTGTTCTGCGTTCAGACTTACCAACCTGTTCAGGAAGCCGCGCGAAAAGCCTGCGAAGCTGGCGCGGTTGCCGCTCCAGGGCAATAGGCTGCGGGCGCGCTAGGCGTCGATTGCCCTTGGCGCCGCCTCGCCACCGGCAAGACGCCGCCACGAGACATCGATGCGCAGTTGCGATCCCAGCATCAGCTGTGTTTTCAGCAACAACAGCAGCGGACGCACCGGCCTCGATCCTCCGAACGGTAGCCCGACTGGGACGACAGCGGTTCAGCCGAAGCCGACGTGGACGAATAGCGGTAGGTTGGCGGTGTCTGGGGGGCTCGGAAAGTGGCGAATTCTCCTTGCTGGTAGGTGTTTATCTTGCGCAGGCCGCATTGGCCGGATT
>CAIJIT010000183.1 GCA_903820745.1 uncultured Burkholderiales bacterium | reverse complement strand
CCGATGCCGACGATCGGCAGCAGCAGAAAAGCCAGACCCACTCGCGGGGCGAAGAAGCGGTCCATCAACCAGCCGGTGGAGATGCGTCCGACGACCAGCACGGCCCAGAGCGAGGCCTGGATCATCACTGCGGTTTCGCGCGATTCACCGCGCGCTGTCAGGTAAGGCACCATATGCAGCATCACGCTCTGCACGCTCAGACCGATCAGGCAGAAGATCACGATCATCATCCAATATTGCCGCGTCGTTGCGGCTTCGCGCAAGCTCATGCCGGTCAATTCGGCGCGCATTTCGACCTTGCCTGACGCATCGACTTTGGGCGCATCACCGTCGACATTCAGCCCCATTGCCTGGGGTGAGTCACGCGCGATCAGGTACATGATCGGCAAGGTCACCAGCAGGATGATCAGCGCCATGACTGGAAACGCGTCGCGCCAGCCGACCTGCTTGAACAAGGCGTTGGCGACCAGCGACCAGAACACACCGCCGACACCGAATCCGGCCAATGCGATGCCCAGCGCCAAGCCGCGCCGCCGGTCAAACCAGCGCGACACCAGGGTGGTGAATGCGACATGGGTCGTGCCGGTGGCGAGCAGGGCGAAAGCCAGGTAGCGGGCGTAGAACAACCAGAGCGAATCATCGAGGTAGCTGAACGAGGCCATGATCAAGGCTTCGATCAGGAACGAGACCGTGATCACCCGCCGAGGGCCGAACTTGTCAATGATCGCCCCCATGAACGGCGCGACCAGGATCGTCGAAGTCGTCGCGAAGGCGGGTGCCAGGAAAATTTCCTTGGCCGTCCAGTGAAACTCGGCAGCCAAGGGGGCGATCAGCAAGCCGATCGTCGCCGGGATGAAGATCCCGACCGAACTTGCCGTCCCGAGTCCGGCAACCAGCGCAATCAGCCAGCCATAAAAAATTTTACTGGGGCCGGCTGCATTGCTGCTCATCGGTCGCCTTTGGACTCTTTCGTGAAAATCGATTTTGACCATTGTGCAATGGCCGATGTCACGGCTTGCAGCTGTTCGGGGAACAGCGCATGGCTGGCATTGCGGATCTGCACGACAGTGACCCGTTCACCATATTCGGTTTTGTATTCGCCCAAAGTAGGGGGCGGTTTGAACGGATCGCTCAGTCCCTGGATTTCGAGCACCGGCTTGTTGCCCGCACCCCACCACAGCTCGCGTTCAGCCACGCTTGGCGGGCCGCCACCGGTGCCGAACTTGATCAGCTTGCGCCAGCCGGTCAGCCAGGGCGTGACGTCGTTGCCGGGAGCGAAAAATCCTTGCTTCAGATAGCGGCTCCGCTCTTCGTCCGGCAGACCCGGCAGGCCGACTTTTTGCACCACCCCATTCAGTTCGATCGGATAGTTGCGCGCACCGGCTGCAGCCAGCACGACGCCGCTGACCAGGCCCGGATATTCGACGGCGGTCATGCGGGCGACGAAACTACCCGCCGCATGGCCGACCAGGATGGCTGGCCCGCTGTTTTCGCTGCGGATGACCGCAGCGACATCGCTGGCCAGGTCTTGCAGTGAAACGCCGATATGCGGGCCTGTGGTCCTGCCACTGCCACGCGGTTCGGGGCGCAGGACCCGAAAGCCCTGTGCCGCCAGCACAACAGCGGCCGCATCGTAATCATCCGCCCCCCGCGCCGCAGAAGGCAGCATCACCAGCAAGCGGCCGGTCCCTTGAGACCAGACCTCGACTTGATCCTTGCCATTTGCTACCAGCGCCGAAACTGGTTCCGGCCCAGGCAAAGCAAAGCCTGCCTGACCGGAAAAAAGCGTTGCGGCGAGGCAGGCAATTTGCAGCGCCCGCCGCTTCGAGAAGGAAAAGCGGTGAGCGGCTTGCATCAGAACTTCGATTGCAGGCGGATACCCATCGTGCGCGGTGCGCCGAGCGCCGCGTAGATCGAGTTCGTGTTGGCTGGACGGTACAGGATGCCGCGCGAGACCGTTCCCGCCGTGCCGGTGTAGACCACGGCCTCGTTCTCGATATTGTCGATATAGCCGGTGACCTGCCATTTGCCTTGCGGCGCCACATAAGTCAAGTTCACGCTCGACACATGGTAGGCAGGCCGCACAGCGCCTGGCAGGGTCAGCACCTGGCCCACCGTTGCCGTACCCAGGGCCGACAGCGTGGTGCTTGACTCGTAGTGAGTGCGCAGTCCGAGCGTCAGGTCAGCGCCGGCCTGGGTGCTCCAGCTATGCTCAAAGCCGGCTGTGAACGATACCTTGGGCGTGTTCAGCCGAGGCATGTTGGCAGCATAGTTGTTGACGGTCTGCGTCAACACGTTGGTCCCGAGCGGGAAGGCGTCGTAAGTACCCGAGGCGGTCAGCAAGTCGAGCGAGACCTTGTCGTCCGGTGTCACCAGATACTTGACGCCGATTTCAGCACCGCTGATATGGCCGTCACTGTTGAACGGCCTGGCGGTCTGGCCGGCAGGGAAGATGCCGGTGAAGACGCTGATCTGCTGGTCCTTGTACTTCCAGTAGAAGGCCTCGAGGTTCAACTGCAGGCGGTTGTTGAGGAAACGGTTCTTCGAACCGACCGAGTAGGCGGTCATGTGCTCTGGCTTGTACGAATTGGGTGCCAGTCCGGCCCAGAAACCACCCGCCTTGAAGCCACTCGATACATCGCCGTAGATCAGCGATTGCGGGCTGACGTCGTACTCAAGTCCGATCTTGTAGTCGGTGCTGTTGAAGGTGGTGTTGCCGCCATTGGGCACCGAGCAGCCGCCAGCTGGCTGCTCGGGATTGGGCGCTACAACCTTGCCACCACCGGCCAATGCAGCAGCATCGCAGGCAAAGCCGTCAAGAATGGTAAAGCCGTCCTGGCTCTTGGTTTCATTGGTGTAGCGCAGGCCGCCAGTGGCGCGCAGCTTGTCGCTGACCGAATAAGTCGCCTGGCCGAACAACGAGCTGCTCTTGTCGTCCAGATGTGGACTGGCGATTTCCTGATAACCCTTGGCTTCGAGGAACTTGCCGCTGCTGTTCTGGCTTTCGCTGAATGCAAACGCACCGATCAGCCATTTCAGCGGTTTATTGCTGTTCGACGCCAGCCTGGCTTCAATTGAATATTGGTCCACATCGCTCAGCACCACTTGCCTGAAACCCTGGCCATAGGCATTGAAATCGATCTTGCTTTTCACCATCGCCGGCAGCACCGTCAGCGTAGCAAAACCGAGATCCTTGGTGACTTCGAGCTTGGTCACGAGCTGCCGGTTGTTCACATAGGCATCGGATCCGACCACTGACTGAGAGGCGACAGTAGGCAACATCTGACCTGTGTTGGTGACCGAGTTACCCACGGTCGGGCAGAGCAAGGCATTGGCGCAGCCCGCAGGTGAATAGGAAAACCAGGGGTTGCCAGCGACCTGCCACTGATTGACGCCATCGGCGTATTGGAAAACGCTGCCCGGGCCCTTGCCGCCCATATGGAAATAGTCCATCGAGAACAGCACCGTCAGATCGCCGCTCGGTTTGGCCAGAACGCTTAAGCGCGCGGCCTGGTTGTCGGCATCGTTCTGGCCATTGCTCAAGTAGCCGTTGTGCTTGTCGGTCTTGAAGGCAAAACGCACTGCCAGGTTGTCGCTCAAGGCAGTGTTGAGCATGCCGGTGGTGTTGAAGGTGTTGTAGCTGCCGATGTCCACGCCCATGTTGGATTCGGACTTGAAGTTCGGCTGGTTCGGGATGACGTTCATCGCGCCGACGGTGGCGTTGCGGCCGTACAGAGTGCCCTGCGGGCCCTTCAGCACTTCAACGCGTGCCAGGTCGTACAAGCTCGAAACGGTAGTGAACTGGCGCGCCACGTTGACGCCGCCCAGGTTGAAGGCCACCGTCGGGTCGGCATAGGCATTGCCACCGCCGCTGCCGACGCCGCGCAAGCTCAAGTTCGAATTCGGTGTCGACGAAGTGATCGCGATGCCGGGCACGGCATTGATCAGGTCCTTGGCGCTGGAGATGCCGCGCTCGCCGAGGTCATCGCCGCCGATCACGCTGATGGCAACAGCAGAGTTCTGCAGGCTTTCCTTGCGGAACTGAGCGGTCACCAGGACCGGGGGCAACTGGCCTTTGGCATCGGCCGTGGTGGGCTGAGCCGGTTCAGCCTGCTGAGCCATGGCGGCAGTTGCTGCGCACAGGCCGACAGCGACGGCGATGGATGTCATGCGAAAGTTCATTTCAGTCTCCGATGTTGTGATGATGAGTGATTGCGGCTCCGGCCTGTGCTAACCAAGCAGGCCGACTCCGCAATCCGAACCCGGGATCTGCCGCCCGCGCCATTCGGTTGCGAGAAGCTGACTCCTGGTCCTCCGCCTCGTGGCATGAGTCGGAGCGTAGTTTTGCCGAGGAAGTGGTTTGGCAGAAGCCCCAAACGGTGCATAGCTGATGTGCTTTTGGTGACACTTCCATCCGGGAAAATACTTAGAAAGCTCAGTGAAAAAGCATTCCTTGGAACGCGCTCCCTTGCCTGTTGCATAGCTGCTTTGAGGTCTGGCGTCTGGGTTGCGAGCCGGGCAGATCCTAGACTGCCGGTCAAACAGGAAAACATATGTCCGGACCCTTATCGCATATCCGCGTGCTCGACTTGAGCCGAATCCTTGCCGGCCCTTGGGCGGGGCAAATTCTTGCCGATCTTGGCGCCGATGTGATCAAGGTCGAGCGCCCGGGGGCGGGTGACGACACCCGCAGCTGGGGGCCGCCCTACCTGAAAGACAGCGCTGGTCTTGACACCAAGGAGGCAGGCTATTACCTGTCGGTGAATCGCGGCAAACGCTCGGTCACGGTCGGCATCGACAAGCCCGAGGGCCAGGCCATCGTGCGCGAGCTGGTCAAGGATTTCGACATCGTGCTCGAGAACTACAAGGTCGGCACGTTGGCGCGTTATGGCCTGGCTTATGAAGACCTGAAAAAGATCAATCCGAAGCTGATCTTCTGCTCGGTCACCGGCTTCGGTCAGACCGGCCCGCGCGCCGAACAAGCCGCATACGACTTCATGATCCAGGGCCTCGGCGGTCTGATGAGCATCACCGGCGAGCGCGATGGGCGGCCCGGTGCCGGGCCGCAAAAAGTCGGCGTGCCGATCGTCGATCTGATGACCGGCATGTATGCGGCGATCGCGGTGCTGGCTGCCGTGGCGCGCCGCGATGTCACCGGCGAAGGCGAATGCATTGACATCGGCATGCTCGATGTGCAAGTGGCAACGCTGTCCAACCAGGCGATGAATTTCCTCGTTTCGGGCAAGGAGCCGCAGCGCATGGGCACCTCGCATCCGAACATCCAGCCGCAGAATGTCTATGCCTGCCGCGACGGCGACATGGTGCTGGCAGTCGGCAATGACAGCCAGTTCGTCAAATTCTGTGCGGCGCTGGGTCTGGACGACCTGGCCCAGGATGAGCGCTTCAGGAAGAACTCGGCCAGGGTGCGCAACCTGGGCCTGCTGCAGCCCTTGATCGCCGAGCGTTTGAAGCAGAACGACCGCCAGCATTGGGTGGCGGCTCTTGATGCTGCGGGTGTGCCGGCCGGCCCGATCAACAAGATCAGCGAAGTCTTTGCGGATCCGCAGGTCAAGCACCGGGGCATGCTGGTGCAGATCGAGCATCCGCTGTCAGGCACTGTGCCCTCGGTGGCCAGCCCGATGCGCTTCATGCAAGCGCCGCTCGAGCACAAGATTGCGCCGCCGCTGCTGGGTGAACATTCTGACCAGATCCTGCACGCGATCGGCCTCGATGACGCGAGAATCGCCCAATTGCGCCAAGCCGGCGTGGTCTGAAGTTTCGGCTGTGGCCCGATCTACTGCCTTTGCAACTTGCAGGCAGAGCATTTGAAAGCGATGCAACATGATTGAAAAGAAAAAAAGCCAATGGCTGGTCGGTGGCACCCAGCATCTGCCGCCACATGCGGGTGAACCATCCAGGCCTGAACATGGTCCCTTGATCTGGGACCGCGACCTGATGGCGCCGATGCGCGATGGCGTGCGGCTTTGCGTCGATGTCTACCGCCCACCAGCAGCGGGCCGCTTTCCGGCACTGCTGGCGATCGCCGGCCACAACAAGGAATTGCAGAATCCCGAGGTGGCCGAAGCGCTGCCGCCGCAGCCGGCCTGGTCAACGATGTGGCAGGGCGGTGCGGAATGCGGCGACAGTGATTTCTTCACCTCGCGTGGCTATGTCCATGTGATCGGCAACCCACGCGGCTTTGGCAAGTCAGAAGATGGCGGCTCGCCGCAATGGGACCTCTACGACCTGATCGAATGGGTTGCCGCCCAACCCTGGTGCGACGGCAATGTCGGCATGGTCGGCTTGTCGGCCTACGCCTTGTCGCAATGGCATGCCGCGATGCAGGCGCCGCCGGCCTTGAAAGCGATTTTCCCGTTTGACGCGATGCCGGCCTATGGCGCCTTCCATGATCGCTGCCCCGGCGGTGTCATGCATGTGATGCTGTATCTGCTCGACGGGCAATCGGTTCACCATGGCGGCCATGGCCGGCCCGGGCCTTTGTCGGAGCGCGAGGAAGCGCTGTGGCAGGTGGCGATGAAGAACCCGGACTATCGGATGTACAGCTGGGTCTACAACCTGCTGTCGCAAAAAGGTCAGATCCACAGCCGCTTGTTCAACCAGCTGATCGACTTCTTCGAAAAAGAAGGCGCTTACGAGGAGAGCGAAGCAGGCTTTGCCAAGATCAAGATCCCGGCCTATACCGGCGCGGGTTGGCATGCCTACACCTACAAGATGCATCTGCAGGGCGCGCAGAACTGGTATGCCGGGGTCGATGTGCCGAAGAAGCTGTTGTTCACCGGCATCACCCATATGGAGCGGCCCTTCCATTCGATGCATGAGGAAATCGTGCGCTGGTACGACCATTGGCTCAAGGGCAAGGACAACGGCATCATGGACGAGCCGCCGGTCAAGCTCTGGGTGCAGGGCGCGAACCGCTGGCGCACCGGCGCCGCCTGGCCCTTGCCCGAAACACAGTGGACCAAGCTCTATCTGCATAGCTGGGAGCGCTTGCGCGCCGAGCCCTTTGTCGAAGGCGGGCGCGATGGTTACAAGGCGCCCGATACCTTTGTGCAGATGCCGCCAACGCAGACGCGCAAGATCGAGAAGCTGCGCTTCATGACCGAGCCGCTGGCAGAAGAAACGCTGGTGATCGGGCCGATTTCGCTGACCTTCTTCGCTGAACTCGATCAGGATGACACCAACTGGATCATCGTCCTCAAGGATGTCGGGCCCGATGTCTCGGTGCGCACCGGCCGCCAGGGCGAATTCGAGGTGCCTGCCGACCTGCCCGAACGCGAACTGACCCGCGGCTGGCTGAAAGCTTCGCAGCGCGCCCTCGACGAAAAGCGCAGCAAGCCCTGGAAGCCCTGGCACAAGCTGACCCGTGAAGCCCATCAGCCGGTGGTGCCGGGCGAGATCAACGAGTATCAGGTCGAGGTTCTGGCCACGGCCAATTTGTTCGCCAAAGGCCACAGGATCTGTCTCGAAATCACCGCGATGGATCTGCCCAGCGGCACCGGCTTCGGCAACAACACCGAATATGTGCCCTACCATCTGTGCAGCAGCAAGACCGTCGTGCACAAGATCCACCACAACGAAACCTATCCCTCGCATTTGTTGCTGCCCATCATCCCGCGTGACCCCACGGGCGAATGACCATGCTCGGCAAAGTCCTCATCACCGCCAAGTCGGTCAGCGCATCGCAAGCCAGCTTGCAGTTCCTGCGCGATGCAGGCTGTGTTGTTGAAGTCAAGAACACGCCCTTGCCGCTCGACGAGGCCTGGCTGATCGAACAGGCCCGGGATGTCGATGCGCTGTCTTTTGCCATGGAACCGGTCAGCAGCTGTTTGATCGACGCTGCCAGCCGTTTGAAGGTGATCGCCAGACCCGGCGTTGGCTATGACACCGTCGACCTTGCGGCCTGCACCAGGCGCGGCATCGCCGTCACCATTTCCCCGGTCAACGACCAGAGCGTGTCGGATTTCGCGATGGGGCTGCTGCTGGCGGCGGCGCGCAATATCGTGCCAGCGGTGCAGGGCGTTCAACAGCATGGCTGGGAGCGTTTTTCGGGCACCGAGGTCTGGAACAAGACCCTGACCATCATCGGCCTCGGCCGCATCGGACGAGGACTTGCAAAGCGCGCGCGCGGCTTCGACATGCGCGTGCTGGCGGTCAGCAACAGCCGCGACGAAGCCTTCGCTGCCGCTCATGGCATCGAGTATGTTGACCTCGAGACAGGGCTGCGTGAAGGCGACTTCGTCTCCTTGAACGCGCCATTGACAGCGGCAACGCAGAACCTGATCAACGCCGACCGGCTGGCGATGATGAAAAAGGGTTCTTTCCTGATCAATACGGCGCGTGGCGGCTTGATCGACGAGGCGGCCTTGGCGCATGCCGTCATCAGCAAGCATCTGGCTGGCGCTGCGGTTGATGTGTTGTGCCAACAGGGTGCGAACAGCCCCAGCCCGCTGATCGCCGTACCCGGCATCCTGGTCACGCCACATATGGCGACCTTCTCGCATGAGGCGGTCGAACGGGTGGCGATGGCCACTGTCCGGGCCATCGTGGCGGCTTTGCGAAGCGAGCGTCCGCAGTTTGTCGTCAACCCCGAAATTTATGCGGGCAAGGGCTGAGCATGGCGATCTCCTACGAGTTGGTGAAATCGGTGACCAAAAGGCTCTACGAGTCGTCGCTGAAAAAAATCCCCGAAGACACCAAACTGGCCCTGGCGGATGCCGAGGCCAGAGACAGCAACGACACCGCGCGCAAGACCCTGCGCGTGATGATGAAAAGCGCCGAGGCCGCCGAGCGGCAGAACTTCTTCGTCTGCTCCGACGCCGGCATTCCGGTCTACAGCGTCAAGGTCGGCACGCAGGCGCGCTTCGACGGCGATTTCAAGCGTGCGGTCACCGACGGCTTTGCCGAACTGGTGCGTGAAATTTCGCCGCCGCTGCTCACCCATGTGACCAACCCGCTGACGCTGGAGCGCGGACACAAGGGCAAGGACATGCCGATCACGACCTTCGATTTGGTCGACGGCGCCGACTATGTCGAGATCACCTGCTCGCCCAAGGCGCTGGGTTCGGGGCGCTGGTCGGCGCTGGAAATTTTCAGCTTCCCCAGCCTTGAGGTGATCGAGCAGTTCATCATGAGCGTGGTGCTGAAGGCGGGCTCCCAACATTGCCCGCCGGTGGTGATCGGCGTCGGCATCGGCGGCACTTTTGACTACTGCGCCAAGCTGGCCAAGGACGCGGTGCTGCGGTCATTCGGCCAGCCCAACCCCGAGCCGATGGTGGCGGCGATGGAAGCGAGGCTGTTGAAGGCGGTCAATGCGACCGGTTTCGGCCCGATGGGCACCGGCGGCGACAGTACGGCCATGGCCGTGCATGTCAACTATGCCTCGGGTCATGGCTTCATACCGGTGGCGGTCGAGTTCAATTGCTGGATCAACCGCAGGGCGCGGGCGCGCATCTACAACTCGGGCGAAGTCGTCTTTTCGGAGTGAATCGATGAGCGAGATCCGTACTCTGCATTTGCCGGTCGACGAAGCGACGGTGCGCTCGCTGAAGGTGGGCGAGATGGTCGAGCTCAGCGGCGATCTGGTGCTGATCGGCGGTATGCCGACGCATGAGCGTTTGCTGGAATTCCTGGCCAGCGGCGAGGTTCTGCCGATCGAGATGCGCAATGCCGCAGTGCTGCATTTCGGCGGCTACAACATCGAAGAAGATGGCCAGGTCAAGCTGCTTTACCTGAATCCGACCACCAGCAGCCGCTTCAACCCCTATATGCCGACGCTCATCCGCGGCTTTGGGCTGCGCATCGTCGGCGGCAAAGGCGGGCTCGATGCGGCCTCGGCCGCAGCGATGCAGGAAACCGGTTGCGTTTACCTGTCTTTCCCGGGCGGCGGCTGCACGCTGTTCACCAACGCGATCCGCGAAGTCGTTTCGGTGGCCTGGAAGGACTTGATCGTTCATTACCGCCTGGTCAAGCTGCGGGTCGAAGGCCTCGGCCCCGGCACGGTGGCGATTGACGCCCATGGCCACAGCCTCTACGACGGTCTGCAGACCGCAGCGGCGGACCGCCTGCCCGAAATCATGCGTGGCTTGAATGCTGCGCGGACCGCAACGCCGCAATGACTTGGTTGATGTTTTTTCCGGCGACTCTGCAGTGACTGGCGCATAACTGGATTCCACCCAGGGCGGCGGGCAGCAGCGAGGTCTGAAGTTATGCTTTTGGCAAGCCCCGCCCGCTGCTCAGCGGCCCGGTTTCATCGACATCCAGCGTTGATTCATGCGCTGAGGGCAATCAGCCATGGAATTCAAGCACAAGATCGCCGTCGTCACCGGCGCAGCGCGCGGTATCGGACTGGCCGTCTGCCAGGCCTTGGTGGCGGAAGGCTGCAAGGTCGTGATCGTTGACATCAATGCCGAAGCTGCCGAACAGGCGGCTGAGGCGATCCGGCAGTCCGGTGGTGAGGCGCTGGCGCTGGCCTGTGATGTCTCCAGCGACAGCCAGGTCGCAGCGGTCGGGCTGGCGGTGCAGCAGGCCTTTGGTGACGCCGACATCCTGATCAACAACGCGGTGGCTCATCTGCTGGCGCCGGGCAATGTCGACGACATCGACCTTGATCGCTGGAGCCGCGCGCTGGACATCAATGTGCTGGGTTATGTGCGCATGCTGAAGGCATTTCTGCCGGCGATGCTGGCGCGTGGCAGCGGCTATGTGGTGACGACTTCATCGTCGCTGGCGATCCTGCCCAATGCAGCGACGCGCCATATGCTGCCCTACATCACCAGCAAGGGCGCTGCCCTCGGGCTGTCTTACGGACTGAGCCATGCCCTGCGTTCGCGCGGCATCGTCTCATCGGTGTTCTGCCCGGGCCTGACCGATACCAGCGGCACTGGCATCACCAAGGTCAAGGCGCTGGGTTTCATGGAAGGTTTGAGCGCCAAGCTGGTCGAACCTGCAACATCGGCTTCGGCCGCCAGCATATTGCTCGACGGCATGCGGCGCGAGGACGCGCTGATCTGCTCGCATGAGGACTGGGAAGCCTCGCTGGAGCTGTTTGCGCAGAACCGGCTTGATCCGCTGTCGGCCTTCCAATAAGCGCGAAAAAATCCGGAAAATCACAAGGGGAATAGATTGAGCAAGCAATACGACATCGTGGTGATGGGCGCCGGCCACAACGGCCTGGTCGCAGCCTGTTACCTGGCCAAGGCCGGCAAGAAAGTGCTGGTCGTCGAGCGCAATAAATGGGCCGGCGGCGGTGTCGTGACGCAGGAGCTGACGGTGCCGGGTTTCCGCCATGACCAGCATTCGATTTCGCATGTCTGTCTGGCAGCGAACCCGATGATGACCGACGACGAACTGGGCCTGCTCGGCAAGTTCGACCTGAATTACAACTTCCTCGACATCCCGTCGATCACGCTGTTCCCGGATGGCACGCATCTTTGTCTTTACAAGGATGTCGACAAGACCTGCGAATCGATCGCGCAGTTCTCGCAGCGCGACGCCGAAACCTACCGCAAGCATGCGACCTTCGGCAAGAAGGTGGTGCCGATGTTCCTGCAGGGCATGTATTCGCCACCGGCACCGATGGGGGCTTTTCTGTCGATGCTCGACCAGTCGCAGGAAGGCCGCGACCTGTTCCAGATGATGACGCGCAGCCCGCTCGACATCCTCAACTACATGTACGAGAGCGACAAGGTCAAGATCCATTTCATGAAGCCGGTGGCCCAATTGCTGCAGATGCCGGACGACATGGGTACCGGGCTGTGCATGCTGATGATTCCGGGCTTGATGCATACCTATGGCATCCCCAAGCCGGTGGGTGGCAGCGGTCGCCTGACCGATGCGCTGATCCGCTGCTTCGAGCATTACGGCGGCGAAGTGGTGATGGAAAGCCAGGTCGACAAGGTCGTCACCAAGCATGGCCGGGCGGTCGGCCTGCGGACCCAGGATGGGCAATTGCATACCGCCAAGGACGCGGTGCTGGCGGCGATCCATCCGAAGCGGCTCGACCGCTTCATCGACGGCCTCGACGAGGACCTGCTGCGACGCGCGAACCGCGTCAAGTCGTCGCCGTTCAACATCCTCACCGCGCATTACGCGATCAACGAAAAGGCCAAATTTTTCGCCGGTGATGTGGTTACCAAGGCCTCGGCGACCGAATACGCCACGACGATGAATTTCAAGGAATTCGTCGACCAGTTCGAGCCGCTGCGCCGCGGCGAAGTGATCCGCGAAAAATTGATGTTCTCGGGTGCCGATCAATCACACCATGACCCGTCGCGCGCACCTCCGGGCAAGGGTGTGATGCTGACCCAGGCCTTCGTGCCCTATTTCCTCAAGGATGGCGGGCCGCAGCGCTGGGACGACTATAAGGAAGAAGTCGCCGACATGATCCTCGACGGCATGCGGCCTTTCATCAGCAATTTCACCGCCGAGAACATCATTGCCCGCACGGTCGACAGCCCGCTTGACCATGAGCGCCATTCACCGAACAGCTTTGTCGATGGCGACGAGCATGGCCTGGGAACCTATTTCTTCCAGGGTGGCAGCAACCGGCCGATTCCCGAACTGTCGAACTACACGGTGCCTGGAGTTTCCGGCCTGTATCTATGCGGCCCTTTCATGCATCCGTCGGGCGGGGTTTTCGGCGGCGGCCGCGCCACTGCGATCAAGATGTTCCAGGACCTGGGCCTGGACTTCCAGAAGGTGGTCGACCAGGACCGGGTCAAGCTGACCCGCACCACCGGTTTTGAAAAGAAGGCGCCGCCGGTCGAAGCTGCTCCGCCTGAAGTGAGCGCAGCGCCAGTCGCCGCAGCCGCCGTCCAGACGGCGCAGGCTGCCGCGGCCGAGCATGATGTGGTGCTCTATGGCGGCGACGGCGAGCCGATGATTTCGATCAGCTCGCTGGAAGCTGGCGAAGCCGGTCTGCTGATCAATGGCCGCATCTACGGCACCGTGCCTTTGCGGGCGACCTTGAAGCCGGCCGATCTGCGGCGCAGCCTCGGGCTGCTCAGCTGGGGCCTGATCCCGTTCCTGATCAAGTTGCTGTTCAAGCGCTGAGGACCGCCGGGCGGCCATGTCGTCCCGGCATAACTGATCTGCGCTGACAGCGACTGGCGGCGCGCCTTCGCCGGGCCTAGACTCCAGCTTCACAGATTGGACCTTGCATGCATGACCTGACCCAGCTCCGCGTTGAAATCGACGGCCATGTGGCCACGCTGACGATGGACAGCCCACCGGTGAACGCGCTGACGCGAACACTCAACGACGAGTTGACATTGGCGCTGGACCGCATTTCGGAGCTGGACGAAATCCGTGCAGTGATTCTTACCGGGGCAGGCAAGGTGTTCTGCGCCGGTGCCGACCTGAAGGGCCGTGCCGAGAACATCAAGGGGCCCGGCGACCTGCCGGCCCATGCACGCCGCACCCGTGAATGCTTCCACGCGATCCGCGAATGCGCCAAGCCGGTGATCGTGGCCATCAATGGCGCAGCGCTAGGCTCGGGCCTGGCGATGGTGGCTTCGGCAGACATCCTGATTGCCTCGGAGAAAGCCTCGCTCGGCCTGCCCGAGGTCGATGTCGGCTTGCTCGGCGGTTGCCGCCATGCGATGCGGCTGTTCGGTCATTCAAGGCTGCGGCGCATGGCCTTGACCGGCTACCGCGTTGGCGCTGCGGAGCTCTATCGCCTGGGCATCATCGAGGCCTGCACCAGTCCGGAGGAGTTGATGCCGATGGCGCGCGAGATGGCCGCGACCATCGCTGCCAAGAGCCCGGTGTCGACCCGCATGGGCAAGCACACATTGAACTTGATCGAAGACATGAGCTTGCGCGATGGTTATCGCTACGAGCAGGACATGACCGCAATCATCGGCAAGACCGACGATGCCAAGGAAGCACAGTTGGCTTTCAAGGAAAAGCGCCCGGCTGTGTTCAAGGGCCGCTGAGCATGAATCAAACCGCTGCTGCGACGCCAGCCTTGATGAAACTGCATTGGTCACCGAAGTCGCCTTATGTGCGCAAGGTGATGATCTGCGCTCATGAGTTGCAATTGCTTGACCGGCTCGAGCTGGTGCGCACGGTGGCGGCGATGCTCCAGCCCAATGATGTGCTGATGCAGGACAACCCGCTGTCCAAGATCCCGACGCTGGTGCTGGCCGATGGCACCGTGCTGTTTGATTCGATCGTCATCTGCGAGTACCTGAATGAGCTGGCGGGCGGGCCGCTTTTCCCGTCACAAGGTCTGGCCAAATGGCGCGCCTTGCGCTGGCATGCGCTCGGCGACGGTGCGCTCGACGCCTTGATCCTTTGGCGCAACGAACGCGAGCGCGAGCAGCCGCTGCCGGCGCTGCTGAAGGCCTTCGAAAAGAAGACCCGCGCCAGCCTGGACTTGCTGGATACCGAAGCCCAGGCCTTGGGTGAGGCAGAGTTTTCGATCGGTCATCTGACCATTGCTTGCACGCTGGGCTACCTCGATTACCGTTTCGACGCGTTCGGTTGGCGCTTGCTGGCGCCGCGACTGGCGAGCTGGTTCGAAACCTTGAGCCAGCGACCATCATTTGCCGCGACCGCGCCGGTCGACGGCTGAAGGAGGCCACCATGAATTCAACATCGCCATGGCGCAAGGGCCGGGCCAGCGAGCCACCCGCCGACTATTGCCCGCCGCCCAGCCACAGCGGCAGCATCGCGATGCGCGATGTGATGGTGCCGATGCGCGACGGGGTGCGGCTTTGCATTGACATCTTTCGCCCCCAGACCGATGACAGATTGCCGGCGCTGCTGGCGATCGCGCCTTACAACAAGGAGTTGCTCGGTCCCGAATACGCCGCCGCGGTGCCGCCGCAGCCGGCCTGGTCAACGCTCTGGGCCGGTGCGATCGAGGCGGGCGACACCGATTTCCTCAATGCGCGCGGCTATGTCCATGTCATCGGTACGACCCGAGCCTCGGGCAAGTCCGAAGGTGGCGGCGCGCCGACCTGGGACTATTACGACCTGATCGAATGGATCGCCGAGCAGCCCTGGTGCAATGGCAAGGTCGGGATGATCGGCATCTCGGCTTATGGCGCGGCCCAGTTGCAGGCCGCAGCCCAGCAGCCGCCGCATCTGCTGGCGATTTTTCCCTATGACCCGGGCCCGGCTTACCGGGAATTCCGCGACCGCAATCCGGGCGGCATGCTGCATTCATTTCCGCTGACGATTGATTCCGGGTCGGTGTCGCACGGCACCCAGACGCAGCCGCCGACCTTGTCCCCAGCGCAGCAGAAGTTGTGGGAAGAAGCGATGTCCAACCCCGACATCGTGCAGCACCACCAGCTCTACAACATCCTGTCGGTGAAGGGCCAGAAGGCCAATATTTTCTACAACACGCTGCTCAATCCCTATGACAGCGCCGAGGCGGTGCGCAAGGCCGAAGAGATGTTCGGCCGCATCAAGATTCCGGCCTATCTGGGCACAGGCTGGTATGCGCAGACCTACAAATCGCATTTCCAGGGCGCGCAGAACTGGTATGCCGGTCTGCAGTCACCGAAAAAGTTGATGTTCACCGGCATGGCGCACCTGGACCGGCCTTTCCGGGCCTTCCACCAGGAAATCCTGCGCTGGTACGACCATTGGCTGAAGGGCGTGGACAGCGGCTTTCTGAACGAACCCCCGGTGAAGATTTTCGTGATGGGCGCGAACCGCTGGCGCTATGCCAATGACTGGCCGCTGCCCGAGACGCAATGGACCAAGCTCTACCTTGACAGTTGGGAACGCCTGCGCAGCGAGCCGTTCACGCCGCAAAGCCGCGATGGTTCGGTGACGCCCGACGCCTTTGTGCAGATGCCACCGACGCTAACCCGGACGATCCAGAAGCTGCGCTATATGACCGAGCCGCTGGCAGAAGACCTGCTGGTGATCGGGCCGATTGCATTGACGCTGTACGCTGAAATCGACCAGCCCGATGGCAACTGGATCGCTATCCTGAAAGACCTCGGGCCTGACCCGTCGATGCAAAGCGCCAGGCCGGGCGAAGTGGCGGTGCCGGCCGATCTTCCCGAGCGCGAAGTCAGCCGCGGCTGGTTGAAAGCTTCGCATCTGGCGCTCGATGCCGAGCGCTCCAGACCCTGGAAGCCCTGGCATCCGATGACGCGCGAAGCCAGGCAAGAGATCAAGCCGGGCGAGGTCAACGAATATCAGATCGAGATGATGGCAACGGCCAACTTATTCCGGCAAGGGCATCGCGTCTGCCTTGAAATAACCAGCATGGACTTCCCGACCGGGGTTGGCGGCAATACCAATGTCGAGTACATCCCCTTCCATGTCTGCAGCAACAAGACGACGTTGCACAAGATCCACCGCTGTGCCGAGCATCCCTCGCATCTGCTGCTGCCTGTCGTTCCGATGAACCGGATGGATCATGATGCGCTGGATTGAAGCCAATTCGAAAGTCTTTCGCTACCAGTTGAGCGGTAGTGGTGCCAGGGTGATCGTGCTGATCCACGAAGCCGGCGGTTCGCTCCAGAGCTGGGACGAATTGATGCCGCTGTTGCCGGCTGCTTGCCGCATCCTGCGCTATGACCAGCTCGGTTTTGGCATGTCCGAGCGCAGCAAGACGATCTCGATTGCCAGCATGGCGCAGGATCTGCTCGATCTGCTTGATGCGCTGGGCCTGGTCGCTCCCTGCCATCTGGTCGGCACGGCGATCGGTGCGACGCTGGCGCTGAGTCTGGCCGCATCTGATCCGGGCCGGGTCGCCTCGGTGCTGGCAACCAGCCCGGTCACCGGTGGCATTCCCGAGGCGGCCAAGAGCCTGCTCGAGCAGCGCGCCTTGCTGCTTGAAGAGAAGGGCATGCGCGCAGTCGCCGACAGCAGCCTGCTGCGCTCCTACCCGCCAGCCTTGCGTCAGGACGCCGACCGCTTCGACCAATATCGGGCGCGCTTTATTGCCAACGACCCGCTGGCCTTCGCTGCGCTGACAAGGGTCTTCACGACGCTGGACCTGTGCGGATGCTACGAAAAGATTGCCTGCCCGGTGCTGATCGTTGGCTGCAGCGCGGACCAGATCAAACCGCCGCATGAATGCGCGGCGGCAGCTGACTTGATCGCTGACGGCCGTTACGCCTTGGCTGAGTCGGGTCATTTCATCAGCCTGCAGGCGCCGCAACTGCTGGCCAATTTGCTCGATTCATTCATGGAGACCCTTGATGGCAGACCTTGATACAGAACCGGTGACCGAGCGTCACTTCACCGCGCCGACCCGGCCCTTGCCGGCCGGCGCCTGGGACAGCCATGCCCATGTGTTTGGTCCTTTCGACCAATTTCCTCTGGCTGCTGACTGCCGCTACCAACCGCCGCTGGCACCCTGGCAGGACCACCGCGCGATGCTCGACGCGGCCGGGTTTTCAAGGGCGGTGCTGGTCCATGCCTCGGCCAATGGTTTTGACAACAGCACCACGCTCGCTGCGGTGCAGCACCATGCCGGCAAGGTGCTGGCGGTTGCGGTGGTGCCTGAAGATGTCAGCGATGCCGAATTGCAGCGCCTGCATGCGGCCGGTGTACGCGGTCTGCGCTTTACCGAAAACGGTGAGCAACTCGGTGCGCCGAAGTCGTCCGGCATGCTCGGGCTGGATGCCTTGCAACGCTTCGCACCGCGCTTGCGCGAGCTGGGCTGGCATGCACAGATCTGGGCCAAATGCCGGTATCTGGCCGAATCAAGGCCCTGGTTGGAGCAATGCGGCGTGCCCTTGGTGATCGACCATATGGGCGCTTTCGACGTGACGCAAGGGGTCGAACACCCAAGCTTCCAGTCCTTGCTGGGGCTGCTTGAAAGCGGTTCAACCTGGGTCAAGCTGGTGCCGATCCGGGTCACGCAGCGGCGTTGGCTTGACGCCGGTGATGTCCGAAGTTTTCATGACGCCTTGCTCGAAAAAGCCCCAGACCGGATGCTCTGGGGCAGTGACTGGCCCTATATCGCCATGGGCAAGGATCTGCCCGATGTCGGCCGTCAGATCGACTTGTTCGATCGCTGGACCGGCGACGCGGTCTTGCGACAAAAAGTCTTCGTCACCAACCCGCAGCAGCTCTATGGCGATGCGGCGTAGCGACTGGATCGAAGTCGGAGGCGCCAGCCTGCACTGGGCGGTCAGCGGCACAGGGCCTGCGACGCTGGTGCTGGTGCATGAAATGGGCGGCAGCATCGAGAGCTGGGACGAGGTGGTTGAGGCGCTCGGCGAAGGCTTCCAGGTCTTGCGTTATGACCAGCGCGGCTTCGGCCGATCTGAAAAATCGACCCAGCTGTCGATGGAGCAGATGGTCGATGACCTCGCCGCACTGCTCGAAGCCTTGCAAATCAAAACGCCGGTTTTCCTGGCCGGGGCAGCGCTGGGTGCGGCACTTTGCATGGCATTTGCCTTGCGGCATCCGGATCTTGTCAAGGCGCTGGTCTTGTCCAGCCCCGCCACCGGCGGCATGCCGGCCGCTGCCATGCAGGCGACGCAAGCGCGGATGGAGTTGGTGCGGCAGGGTGGTCTGCGCGCCGTTACCGATATCATGCTGGCGGTGACTTATCCAGCGGCCTTGCGCCTGGACCAGCAGCGCTTTGAACGCTACCGCCAGCAATGGCTAGTCAATGATCCAGAGTCCTTCATCGCCTTCAATTTTCTGCCGGGCAGTTTCGATCTGCTGCCCCGTTTGCCTGAACTTGCCTGCCCTTGCCTGGTCATCGGCTGCAGTCTCGATGCGGTCCGGCCCGCAGCGCGAAGCGCAGAACTGGCGGCGCTGATTCCAGGTGCTGTGTATGAACAAGCCGATTCGGGACATTACATGCCGGTGCAGACGCCGGCCTTGTTTGCCGAGCATCTGCGGGCCTTCCTGGGCGGCGCAGCGTTCAAACAATGATGGAGTTGTTTTTTTGCTGAACCGTCTGCGCTTCCTGCTGGTCTCCATGCTGCTATTGGGCCTGCCAGCCAGTGCCCAAGCGGTCTGGCCGGCCAAGCCGATCCATTGGGTTGTGCCCTTCGCTGCTGGCGGCCCGGCTGACAGTCTGGCGCGCATGCTCGGCGCGAAGATGGCGCAAGACCTTGGCCAGCAGATCATCATCGACAACCGCGCGGGTGCCGGCGGCACGCTCGGTGCTGCCGAGGTGGCGCGCGCCAAGCCTGATGGCTACACCTGGCTTTTTTCTTCGACCGGAGCGCTGGTGATCTTTCCGGCCATCAGCAGCAATCTGCCCTATGACCCGGAACGCGACCTGATCGCGGTGGGCCAGGCGGTGGTGACGCCAATGGTCATCGTCACTGCGGCCCAGAGTCGCTTCAACTCGCTCGATGACTTGATCCGCGAAGCCAGGGCGCGGCCCGGGCAGCTGAACTTCGCCTCGGCAGGCAGTGGCACGACGACCCAACTCGGAATCGAAATGCTCAAGCGCGATGCCGGCATTGCGATGACGCATATTCCCTATCGCGGCGCAGCGCCGGCGATCACCGACCTGATCGCCGGCTCGCCGGAACTGATGCTCGCCGATCTGCCGGCCGTGATGTCCTTCATCAAGGCGGGCCGCTTGAAGCCGCTCGCCATCACCTGGCCCAAGCGCTCGCCGATTCTGCCGAACTTGCCGACGACCGCTGAATATGGGCTCAAGGAAGTCGTCTCGAGCACCTGGTACGGGCTGCTGGCGCCGGCCAAGACGCCGCCTGACCTGCTCATGCGGCTCAATGCAGCAATGAACAAGGCTTTGCAGCATGCCGAGATCCAGGCCTATCTGCAGGCGCAGGGGGTCGAAGCAGTGGGCGGCAGCGCCGCAGAATTCGCCAGCTTCATCCGCCTCGAAGTAATCAGGCTGGGCGGTATTGCCAAGGCAGTCGGCGCATCGGTCGACTGAAGCGAGTCAGACGGGCCTAGCTCAATGCCAGCAGCGCGGCCTCCGGTGCCTTGTCAAGCACCTTGAGCAGGGCCTTGGCGGCGCCGGTCGGGCAACGTTTACCTTGTTCCCAATTCCGGATCGTTTCGATCGGGACGTCGATCCGCTGCGAGAACTCCATCTGGGTCAGACCCAGGCGCTGGCGGACCCGGCGGGAAAACCTGGCGGCGTCCTGCATCGCAATGGCGTCGTCTGCGCTTTGCTGGAGGGCAATATCGGCATCAGTGGTGGCATCGAGCACCCCGAAGTCAACTCTGCCCCTGGATGCCTCGCCAGGATTTTGAGCCTCAAGTCTTGCGCGGACAGTTTTCATATTCATTCAGCTCTCGTTGATTCGCTTTCCTGGCGGAGATGATCCGAATGAGCAAGTCACGCGTGGTGTAGACCACAACGAATACCCGACTGTCGATCCGTCCCAGCAGCAAGTACCGATCCTCACCGTAGTCCCAGCGCGAGTCTCGTCTGATCAATCGATCGGGATCGAGAAAGGCATGGATGACATAGGTGAAATCAAACCCTCGACCCGCAAAACATAGATCGCTCTTGGCTGGATCCCATTCGAATTCCATACGCAATAGTAGTTCATTGGCCTACTAAATGGAAGCGATGGTTTCCATCCTCCAGTGCTGGCAACGAGGGGAAAGCGTCGCGCCAATCAGCTTCAGCGCATCGTTGCCTGGGGCAAGGCAAAAGCCGGCTGGACACCTTCGGCCAGCGGGATTTCATGCGCATTGAGCGTCATCGCGACCATCGTGTAATAGCCGATCAAGGCGGTCAGCTCGACCAGGACGAGCGCTCCGAACGCTGCCAACGCTTTGGCGTAGGTGGCGTCCGAGACCGAGCGCTGCTGGTTCAATTCGATCGCGAATTGATAGATCAACTGGTCGTCGGGCGACAGGCCGGTCGGCCTGGTTTCGGCCAGGATGGCCTCGATGATTGCCACTTCGATGCCCGCCTTGTCGGCTTCGAGGCGGTGGGCATGCCATTCGAAGGGCGAGCGGCAGGACCGGCCGGTGACGAGGATGGCCAGCTCTGATTGGCGCGGCGTCAGCGAGGTGCTGTAACGCAGCAACTCGCCCAGAGCCTGCCAGCGGTCCGCCAGTTCGGCGTTGTACAGCGCAGCGCGCAAAGGCCCCTGGATCTGGCCGCGCCGGCCCGAGATGATCTTGTCGTGAACGCGGAGTTGATCGGCGTTCATCTGTTCCGGAGTCAGCAGTGGAATTCTGGGCATGGTGAGCGGCCTGAAGCTATGTGTCCTGATCTTATCGACTGCCAGGGCTGGATCGATGTCAGGCATGGCAAGGCTGTTATTCCCCGGCGGTCTGATTGATCCAAATGCTAAAGTCCGGATTTTTCAGGGCATAGCATGGATCTCGACCGGTTGAAAATCTTCGTTCAGGTGGCCGAACTCGGCAGCCTGAGCAAAGCCGCCAGCGTCACCGGCGTGCCTCAATCTGCCATCAGCCGCAAGATCACCGGGCTGGAACAGGACTGCAGCGGCAGGCTGTTTCATCGCACCGGGCGCGGCGTGACCCTGACCGAATTCGGCCAGCGCGTGCTGCCGCGCATCAAGGCCTTGATCGACGACGCCCAGCAGTTGTCGGACGATCTGAAATCCAGCGCTGGTGTTCCAGCGGGTACGGTCAGGATCGGCTTCTTGCCCTCGCTGACGCACCCCGCCTTGGGGACCTTGTTGCGCAATGTGCGGTCCAGGCTGCCCGGCGTGCATCTGCAGATCGTCGAGGGTTCTAGTGGTCAGCTCGACGAATGGCTGAGTTCCGGCCGGGTTGATTTCGGTGTGCTGTTTCGCTACGGCAACTCTGCGTCGCCCGGCGAAGAGGTGCTGGCGGTGGTTGACACCTATCTGGTCGGCATGCCCGGCAATTTGCTGACGCGCTTGCCCGAGGTCGAGTTTTCCAAGCTGGACCGGGTGCCGCTGATCCTGCCCAACATCCCGAACGGCCTGCGTGTGGCGATCGCCCGCATCGCACAGCAAAAGCATGTCACGCTGTCGGTAATCATGGAAGCCGATTCATTGCCGATCCAGAAGAATATCGCGGCCTCGGGCGAGGCCTACGCCATTTTGGCGCGCCATGCGGTGCGGTCTGAAATCCAGGCTGGCATTCTGCAGGCCAGTCGCATCGTCAAGCCGCGTATCAATCGCACGATTGTGCTGAGTACGACTTCGGCCCATCCATCGACATTGGCCTGCCGCGAGGTGACGGCCCTGATGCGGCGCATCTACGAAGACCTGGTGGCCGAAGGTGCCTTGGACCTGGCCGAAATCGGGTCGACCGACGAGCATGCGGCGGGCTGATCCTTGCTGACCGTATAACGGCGCAGCAGATCGCAGAGAAATTCGGACGCTGGCGTCAGCGGCAGGTCGGGCCGGCGGATGCAGGCAATGCTTGGCGCCGGTAGCTGTTCCCGGATGTTGAAGACCGTCAAGGCGCCGCGCAGCATCGGGAAATCGTTCCATTGCACCGGCAGCAAGGCCAGCAGGTCACTGCTTGCCAGCGCAACGATGACCGAGAGTGCCGAACTCGCTTGCAGCCTCAGCTTGGGCGACCCCATCTTGTATTGGGCGAATAGCGATTCCAGATCCGTGCTGGCGTTGTAGTCGATCGAGGTGGTGGCCCATTCGGCGGCGCCGAGTTCCTTGATCGAAGTCGCCGCTGCCAGGGGGTGGCCATTGCGGCCGACCACGGTGCGGGTGTTCTCGAACAGTTGCTCGGCGACCAGCCCCTGAGCCAAGGTTTCATGGGTCGGCATGGCGCCGAGGTAGAAATCGATGCTGCCGTCGCGCAAGCCGCCTTCGATCGCGGGGTAAAGGCCCTCGATGATCCGCAGCTGCACATCGGGGTAGCGGCGCCGGAACTGCGGCAGCGCCTGAGGCAGCATGCCGACATGGGGCATGATCGACAGTCCCACGACGACCTGGCCGCCGGTCTGCCCCAGACTTTGTTGAACTTCTTCCTTGGCGCGCCGCAGGTCGTTGACTGCTGCACTGGCGCGCAGGTGGAAGATCTTGCCGGCCTCGGTCAACACCATGCCCTGCACATCGCGAACGAACAGCGGGGCTTCAAGTTCGCGCTCGAGGCTGCGCACGCCGCGCGTCAAAGCTGACTGGGCCATGCCGAGCTCTCTGGCCGCCGCTCGCAGGCTGCCATGTTCGACGATGGCGACCATGAATTCGAGTTGGTTGAGCTTCATTGGACGGGGGCAACAAAAACGCATCAAGCTGATGCAGTTGCCATCTTATTTGACTCAGGCTTCCTGCTTACATTAATGTCCGCAGAGAGCAAAAATGCCGCTGCAATTCAACCGGAGACAAGCGATGAAACAGGCTTCCTCGAGACTTGCAAGTCCCAGCGCCTTGGCAGGCTGGCGCCATTTGCTTTTGGCTGTTTGCACTGTAGCCGTAGCGCTCGCCGGCCCCTGCGTGCAGGCGCAGCAAGCCGCCTGGCCAAGCAAACCGGTGCGGCTGGTCGTGCCGTTTCCGGCCGGTGCGGCGCCCGATGTGATCGCCCGCCTGCTGGCCGAGCGCTTGACCGCGCAATGGTCGCAGACGGTGATCGTCGACAACAAACCCGGCGCGGGCGGCATTACCGGCATGTCGGCGCTGGTCCAGTCGAGCGCTGACGGTTACACGCTGGGCTTCGTGCCGGCTGCGGTGGCGACCTTGACACCGCATCTGTTCAAGAACCCGCAGTTCAATCTGGACCTGCAGCTGTCACCGGTCGGAGCGGTCGGCACCAGCCCGATGATGATCGTCGTGCCGCAGGCCTCGGGCATCACCAACCTTGCCGAGCTGATCAGCACAGCCAGAAGCCGGCCTGGTCAGCTCAACTTTGCCGCGCCGCAGACGAATTCGCTGCCGCATCTGACCGGTGAAATGCTGGCCCGAGCAACCGGAACGACGTTCTATTCGGTGCCCTATAGCGGCTCGGCACAGTCGACGACCGCCTTGCTGGCCGGCGAATCGGCGCTGACCATCGACGGTCTGCCGGCGCTGACCCAATATGTGAAAGCTGGCAAATTGCGCGCTCTGGCCGTGACCTCGCGCGAGCGGCTGCCGGGCTTCGAATCGGTGCCGACTGCGGCCGAGACGGTCGCCGGTTTCGAGTCGATCGGCTGGTTCGGCATCTTCGCGCCCAAGGGCGTGCCGGCCGCCGTGATTGAGCAGGTCAACCAGGACCTGAACAAGGTGCTGCAACAACCGGCATTGATCGCAAGATTCGCCGAGTTGGGTGTCTACCCCAAAGCCGGATCGATCAAGGCCTTTGACGAATTCCTGCAAAGCCAGCGCAATGCCTGGAAAAAAGTGGTGCAGGACCTCGGTCTGCAGCCGCAATGAAAACCATCACCAGAACTTACCCCACCTCGAGGACTTGACATGACAGAAAGAAAAAAGGCATTGGTAACCGGCGGAGCCACCGGCATCGGCCGCAGCGCCGTGCTGGCGTTGGCGCGGGCCGGCTATGACGTTGCCATCAACTATGCGTCGAGCGCTGCCGGGGCCAAGACCACCGCGGCCGAGGCCGAGGCGCTGGGCGCCAAGGCGCTGACCCTGCAATGCGATGTCAGCGACGAGACCGCAGTGCGCGCGATGATGAAGACCGTCGAAACCGAATTCGGCCATCTCGATGTGCTGGTGAACAACGCCGGCACGACTGCGAAGTGGAAGGTCAAGGACCTCGAGAGCCTCGATCTGGCCGAATGGGACCGCACGTTTGCCGTCAATGTCCGCGGCTTGTTCCAGGTCACCCGCGCGGCGGTGCCCTTGTTGAAGAAGGGTTCGAACCCGAGCGTCATCAATACCGCCAGCATCGTCGGCCTGCGCCCCGGCCCCCAGCCGCTGCCTTATGCCGCCAGCAAGGCCGCAGTCGTCAACATGACCAAGACGCTGGCTTGGAACCTCGGTCCTGAAATCCGTGTCAATGCGGTCGCGCCGGGATGGATGGAAGGCGATTGGATGGAGCGGATGCTGGGCGACAAGTACGACGACCTGATGGGCAAACGCGCTCGCGCCACGCCGCTCAAGCGCTGCGTAACCGCCGACGATGTGGCCGAAACCATGCTCAACCTGATCCAGTCGAACCGTTTCGTCACCGGCGAAATCATCGTCATCGACGGTGGCTTCACCAGCTCGACCTGAACCCAATCCCTTATTCGGAGACAAGATATGTTGCAAGGATTTGTCCCTTTCCCCGCTGACTATGCGGCGCGCTACCGGGCCAAGGGCTATTGGCGTGACCAGTCGCTGGCACAGGAATTCGCGCATGTGTTCGAGCGTTTCGCCGACCGCATCGCGTTGATCGATGGCGATCAACAGTACAGCTATGCCGAACTCGATCGCGTCACCGACAACCTGGCGCTGAACCTGCTGGAAGTCGGCATCAAGCCGCTCGACCGCGTGGTGCCGACGCTGCCCAATTGCGGTGAGTTCGTGATCCTCTACTTTGCGCTGGTGAAGATCGGCGCGATTCCGATCGCCGCCCTGGTCACGCACCGTTTTGCCGAGATCAGCCAGTTCGTGCAGCTGTCGGGTGCCAGCACTTGCGTCTATGTGCAAAAGCAGGGCGACTTCAGTTTTGCGCCGATGATCGAGCGGGTCCAGGCCGAAAACGCCTCACTGACCGTGCGTATCGTGCTGGGCCAGCCGCAGCAAGGCGAGCATTCGCTGCGCGAATTGATTGACCGGCCCGCCAGCCTGCCGCGCTCGGCCTTGAGCGACATCGTCATCGATCCTGCCGACCCCTGCATCTTCCAGCTCTCGGGCGGAACGACAGGGATTCCGAAGCTGATTCCGCGCACCGGCAATGACTACGCGTACAACTCCAAGGTGGCCGCCGATGTGGTGCAGGTCGATGCCGAGTCGGTGCTGCTGCTGGTCTTGCCGATCGCCCATAACCTGCCGCTGGCCTGCCCTGGCATCCAGGGTTTCATGTTCAAGGGCGCCAAGGTCGTCGTGCATGGCAATACCCGCCCCGAGGAGATGTTTACCCTGATCCAGAAGCACCGGGTGACCCATTTGAAAGTGGTGCCGGCGCTGCTGATTCGTCTGATCAATGACCCGGCCATCGGCAATTACGACTTGTCCTCGCTGAAGCTGATTCAGAGCGGCGGCCAGCGCATGCAACCCGAAGCCAGATTGCTGACCCGCCAGCTGATACCGAGCGCCTTCGTGCAGGAGAACTTCGGCATGTCGGAAGGCCTGCTGATGTTTGTCCGGGCTGACGATCCCGAAGACGTGAAGCTCGAAACCTGCGGGCGCCCGGTTTGCGAGGATGACGAAGTCAGGCTGGTCGATGAAGAGGGCCGCGAAGTCGCGTTCGGCGAAGTTGGCGAGCTGACCTGCCGTGGCCCTTACACGCTGCGTGGCTATTTCGGCGTGCCTGAGTACAACGCACGCCAGTTCACTGCCGACGGCTTTTACCGCTCTGGCGACCTGATGATGCAGCACCCCTCCGGCAACTATGTGGTTGCCGGCCGCAAGAAGGATCTGATCAACCGAGGCGGTGAAAAAATCAGCGCCGAAGAGATCGAGAACCTGATCCTGATGCACCCCTCGGTGCAGGACGTGGCCTGTGTGCCGATGCCCGATGCCGCCATGGGTGAGAAGACCTGCGCTTATGTGGTCCTCAGGCAAGGGCAGACCTTGACGCTGAAACAATTGGTCGACTTCATGCTGACCAAGGAGATCGCCAAATTCAAGCTGCCCGAGAGGCTCGAGACCGTGAGTGAATTCCCGGTTTCGACCTTCGGCAAGGTCTCGAAGAAAGCCCTGGGCGAACGCATCACGGCACAGCTGGCCGCAGAAAATTCCTGAACCAATTCCCTGACAAGAAAGATTTCCATGCGCATCATCGACCTGCACTGCTATCCAGGCACCCAGACCTGGATCGATTCCCAAGGGCCATATCCCGAGGCCCTGGCCACCTATTGGAAACGCGACTGGGTTGCCAAAAGCGAAGAAGAAGTCATCGCTGAATTCACCAGCGCGGGCGTCGAAGCCTGCCTGGTTGCGCTCGACCTCGAGACCACGGTGGCCACACCCCCTTGCACCAACGAATATGTGCATGGCATGTGGCAACGTCATCCCGAGCGGGTCATTCAATGCTGGGGTGCGGTCGAACCCGCCAAGGGCGAAATCGCGATTCGCCAGGTCAAGAAGGCCGTCAATGAGCTGGGCTTCATCGGCTTTCACTTCCATCCGATCATGCAGCATTTCGCGGTCAACGATCGGCGCCATTACCCGCTGTTCGAGGAGATCAATGCACTCGGCGCTGCGGTGATGATCGATGTCGGCACTACCGGCATGGGCGCGGGTATGCCGGGCGGCAACGGCGCCAGGGTGCGCCATGCCCATCCTTCGCATATCGACGACCTGGCTGCCGATTTCCCGAATCTGACCATCCTGATGGCGCATCCGGGCTGGCCCTGGGTCGATGAAAGCACCGCAGTCGCGCTGCACAAGGGCAATGTCTATTGGGAGATGTCGGGCTGGGCGCCGAAGCATTTCCCGGGCAATCTGAAGGTCGACATCCGCGGCCGTCTGCAGGACAAGATCATGTTCGGCAGCGACTATCCGAGCCTGCCTTACGAACGCATCCTGCGCGAGTGGAGCGAGCTCGGCTACAAGGACGAAGTGATGGAAAAAATCATGCACGGCAATGCCGAGCGAGTGCTGGGGCTTTGATGGAACAGGCTTTCATCTGCGACGGCATCCGCACGCCGATCGGACGCTTCGGCGGTGCGCTTTCGGGTGTGCGGACCGACGACCTCGGCGCCTTGCCTTTGAAGGCCTTGATCGATCGCCATCCGACGCTTGACTGGGGTTTGCTCGAAGAGGTCTATTACGGCTGCGTCAACCAGGCCGGCGAAGACAACCGCAATGTCGCGCGGATGGCTTCGCTGCTGGCCGGCTTGCCGGTCACGGCCGGCGCTGCGACGGTCAACCGACTCTGCGGCTCGGGCCTTGAAGCCTTGGCGAGCGCGGCGCGCGCGATCCATTGCGGACAGATCGGGTTGGCAATCGCCGGCGGGGTCGAGAGCATGAGCCGGGCGCCTTTCGTGATGCCCAAGGCGACCTCGGCCTTTTCGCGTCATGCCGAAATCCACGACACGACGATAGGCTGGCGCTTCGTCAACCCCGAGATGAAGCGCCTGCATGGCGTTGATGCGATGGGCGAGACGGCCGAAAATGTGGCGACCGACCATGGCATTTCGCGTGTCGATCAGGACGCTTTCGCCTGGCGCAGCCAGCAGCGCGCTGCACAGGCAATTGCCGATGGTATCTTCAAGGACGAGATCGTCGCAGTGCAGGTGCCGGGACGGAAGAAGGGCGAGACTTCAGCCTTTGATACCGACGAGCATCCGCGCCTGACTTCGCTGGAAACGCTGGCTGGGTTGAAGCCCAGTTTCCGCAACGGTGGTACGGTGACTGCGGGTAATTCGTCGGGCGTGAATGATGGCGCTGCGGCCTTGCTGGTGGCCAGCGAAACCGTCGCGGCCAGCCAGGGCTTGACGCCGCTGGCGCGCGTGATCGGCATCGCCAGCGCAGGCGTGGCGCCGCGCGTGATGGGCATAGGTCCGCTGCCGGCAACCCAACGACTGCTGGCGCATACCGGTCTGTCGATTGCCGACTTCGACGTCATCGAACTCAACGAAGCCTTTGCAGCGCAGGGGCTGGCGGTGTTGCGCGGCCTGGGTTTGCCTGACGATGGCGAACATGTGAACCGGTATGGCGGGGCGATCGCGCTGGGCCATCCGCTCGGCGCGTCGGGGGTGCGTTTGCTGCTGACAGCGGTGCGGCAGATGCAGCGCCTTGGTGCCAGGCGCGCCTTGTGCACGATGTGCATCGGCGTTGGCCAGGGCATTGCAGTCGCGCTTGAGCGGGTTTGAGGAGCCGGCCATGAACCCAGATGATCCGATCCTGTTCGAGCAGCGCGGTCCGATCGCGCTGCTGACGCTGAACCGCGCGAGCGTCCACAACGCGCTCTCCGGCGAGGACATGTTCAGCGCTTTCGAGACCCTGTTCGAGCGCTTGAATGAAGACCTGAGCCTGCGCGTTGCGGTGCTGACGGGCAGCGGCAAATCGTTCTGCGCCGGCGGCAATATCGCCGAGATGCGCGACCGCAGCGGCATGTTTGCCGGCAGCGCCGAGGAGATCACCTTGCGCTACCGGCAAGGCATACAGCGCATCCCGCGCGCCTTTGCCAAGTTGCAACTGCCTATCATCGCGGCGATCAATGGCGCGGCCATCGGTGCCGGCAATGACCTGGCGACGATGTGCGACATTCGCATCGCGGCCAGCAACGCAAAGTTTGCCGAGAGTTTCGTCAAGGTCGGTATCGTGCCGGGAGACGGCGGCTGCTGGCTGTTGCCGCGCACGATCGGGGCTTCGATGGCGGCTGAGATGGCGCTGACCGGCGACGCCATCGATGCGGCCGAAGCCTTGCGCATCGGTCTGGTGTCGCGCGTCGTAGCGCCCGAGGCCTTGATCGATACCGCGCTGGCGCTGGCCGCAAGGATTGCAGCCAACCCGCCGCAAGTGCTGCGCTGGACCAAGCAGTTGTTGCAGCAAGCGCGTACCGGGACCTTGGACGAGGCCCTGGACGCTGCCGGTCGCTTCCAGGGGCTGGCCCACCATCTGCCTGACCACAGTGAAGCGATCGCAGCGTTTTTTGAAAAGCGTCCCGCCGTCTTCGGGGCAGGCCGTTGATGGCTTCTTGCCTGAACGAAACAAGACCCGCTGATGGCGTCGCCTTGTTGCGCCTAGATCGGCCGGCGGTACTGAATGCACTGAACCTGGCTTTGCGCCAGGAGTTGGCCCAAGCCTTCGCCCGTCTGGAAGCCGATGCTTCAGTGCGCTGCATCATCCTGGCCGGCGGTGAGCGGGCTTTTTGTGCCGGCGCTGACCTGAATGAATATGTCGACGCGACGCCGCCCGAAATCATCGAGCGCAGGATGGACCGGCTCTGGTCCGCGATCAGCCAATGCCGCAAGCCGGTGATTGCTGCAGTGCGTGGCCATGCGCTGGGAGGCGGCTGCGAACTGGCGATGCATGCGGACCTGATCATCGCGGGTGAGTCGGCCCGTTTTGGCCAGCCCGAAGTCCTGATCGGTTTGATGCCAGGCGGCGGCGCAACCCAGCGGCTGACGCTTGCGGTGGGCAAGTTCCGCGCGATGAAGTTGATGCTGATCGGCGCGCCGATCAAGGCCGGCGAGGCGCTGGCCATGGGCCTGCTCAGCGAAGTCGTGCCCGACGAGCAGGTCGAAGCCCGCGCGCTCGAATTGGCTTTGCAGATGGCGCAGGGGCCGCAACAGGCGTTGCAGTTCATCAAGGAAGCGGTGCTGGCGGGCATGAACCTGCCGCTTGAGCAGGGCCTGCAGTTCGAGCGCAAATCCTTCCAGCTCTTGTTTGCAAGCGCCGACAAAACCGAGGGTATTCAGGCAAGGCTCGAGAAGCGTGCTCCTGTGTATCCTCGCGCTTAGCTAAAAGCCATCAGAGCCAAGTTACCGAGAACAAATCCGAGGAGACACATTTGGATCTTGCCCTTTACTACGCACCGGGAACCTGTTCGTTGGTGCCCTACCTGACGCTGACCGAGGCGGGCGCAGGCTTTGAGGTCATCGATGTCAATCTGGGCAAGGGCCAGCAGCTGGAACCGGCGTACCTGAAGATCAATCCGAAGCACAGGGTGCCGGTGCTGTTGATCGATGGCTTTGCCTTGACCGAGAACGTTGCGATCCAGATCTGGGTGGCGAGAGCTTTCCCCCAGGCCGGACTGCTGCCCGCCGACCCGCTGGAAGAAATCAAGGCGATTTCATTCATGGCCTGGTGTGCCAGCGGGATCCACCCGGCGCTGACGCCAAACGCGCGCCCGGAGCAGTTTTGCGATCTGCCGGGTTCGGAAGAAAGCGTGCGCCGTTGTGCCCGCAAGAAGCTGTTTGAAAACTACCAGATTGCCGACGACATGCTCGCGGGCCGGGACTGGTTCTTCGACAAGTTCAGCGCGGCAGATGCCTATTTCTTCTGGTGCTTCCGGCGCGGCATCCAGTTCAATCTGGATCTGTCGGGCTTCAAGCATTGCAGCGCGCATTTTGCCAGGATGCAGCAGCGCGCCAGCGTGCACAAGGCCCTGGCCTATGAAGCCGAAGTCATTGCTTCATTGCGATGAAGTCATTCCCCCAAGCAAGCCCCCAGGCAAGCAATACCGCGCAGGTCTTGTTTACTGATCAACCAACCGTGAAGAGGTCAACAATGCAGAAGAAATTAGTCCAGCATGGCAATCGGCCGCTTGATGGCTGGGTTCTGAAGCGGCTGGCCATGCTCGCCGCCGGACTGCTTGTTTGCGCTTCGGGAGCTTGGGCTCAGACCTTCCCCAGCAAGCCGATCAAGCTGCTGGTGCCGACGCCGGTCGGTACGCCGATCGACATCATCTCGCGCCTGGTGGCCAGCAAGATGGGCGAGGACCTGAAGCAGACGGTTTTCGTCGAAAACAAACCCGGTGCCACCGGCACTGTGGGCGCATTGGCGGTGCTGCAAGCACCAGCCGACGGCTACACGCTGATGACGATGTTCATGCCGATGACGGTAGCGCCGGCCATCTATGCCAAGGTGCCCTACGATTTGAAAAAGGACTTCACCGCGATCGGTCAGACCGCCTGGTCCTACAACGCCCTGGTCGTCCCGGCTGCGCTCAATCTGACTTCGACCAAGGACCTGGTGGCACTGTTGAAGAGCAAACCCGGCGAGCTGTCCTATGCCACCGGGGGCAATGGCACGCCGGCCCATTTGATCGCGGCATTGTTCGCGGCTCAGACCCAGACCGATGCGATCCATGTGCCTTATCCCGCGAGCCCGCCCGTCGTCAATTTGATGGCCGGGCTGCATGTCTATATGTTCCTGGCTGTGCCATCGGCCATTCCCGGCATTCAGGGCGGCAAGCTGAAAGCGCTGGCGGTAGCCTCCGAGCGACGCCTGCCAACCTTGCCCGATGTGCCGACGGTGGCTGAGCAGGGCTTCCCTGGTCTGGCTGTGCGGGACTGGCAAGGCATCCTGGTCAAGAACGGCACCCCGGGCGAGGTCATCGCGCGCTTGAATATTGCCTTGTCCAGGGCGCTGGCCAACGAGCAGGTCAAGGAGACGATGGTCAAGCTCGGCGCCGAGGCTGCGCCGGGAAGTTCCGCCGAGTTTTCAGCCTTGATCCACAGCGAATTGATCCGCTGGGCCGAGGTGGCCAGGGCAGCAAAAATCAGGATCGATTGAGTGATGACGGCGAGCCGATCTGCAGCCAGCGAGCCGCCCCAGACCGGGCCGCGGCGAGCGCGCAATATTCTCTTCATCATGTGCGATCAGCTGCGTCGCGACTATCTCGGCTGCTACGGGCATCCGACGCTGAAGACTCCGCATATCGATGCCTTGGCCGCAAGCGGTACTCGCTTCAATCGCTGCTATGTGCAGGGGACGGTCTGCGGCCCTTCGCGCATGTCCACCTACACCGGGCGCTATGTGGCGAGCCATGGGTCGACCTGGAATTTCGTCCCGCTGTCGGTGCAGATTCCGACCATGGGCGATTACATGCGCAAGGCCGGGCTGCGAACGGCAGTCATCGGCAAGACCCATGTCGTCGGCGACAGCGCCGGCATGAACCGGCTGGGCATCGACCCGCTCAGCCCGCCGGGCCTGCTGCTGTCTCAAGGGGGGTTCGAGCCCTATGCGCGTCATGACGGCGTGGTGCTCGATGCCGGACTGAAGCAGCGCAGCTATGTCTACAACGACTATTTGCGCCGCAGTGGCTATCAGGCGGTCAACGCCTGGCATGAGTTTGCCAATTCCGGCGTCGACGCGGCGGGCCAGTTGCAAAGCGGCTGGAAGCTGCGCAATTCAGGTCTGGCTGCGCGGGTCAAGGAGCGGCATTCGGAAACCGCCTGGGCGACCGATACCGCCATCGACTTCATCCGCGCGCAAGGCGAAGCGCCCTGGTGTTTGCACCTTTCCTACATCAAGCCGCATTGGCCATATATCGCTCCAGCGCCTTACCACCAGGCCTATGGCGGCGACGACATCCTGCCTGCCAAGCGCAGCCTGGCCGAACGCGACGACAAGCACCCGGTCTACCGGGCCTTTCGCAACCACGCGGAGAGCCAGGCGTTTTCGCGTGATGAAGTCAGGCTGGCGGTCATCCCCAGCTATATGGGACTGGTCAAGCAGCTGGATGACAATCTGGGCCGCTTGATCGAATCCTTGAAAGCGGCGGGCCGGCTCGACGACACGCTGATCGTTTTCACCAGCGACCATGGCGACCTGCTCGGCGACCATTGGCTGGGCGAAAAGGAAATGTTCTACGAGCCCAGCGCAGGCGTGCCGCTGATCATCGTCGACCCCGCGGCGCAGCGGCGCGGCCAGGTGGTGGACGATCTGGTCGAAGCGATCGATCTGCTGCCGACCTTTGTCGAAGCGGTCGGTGCGCCGGCTGATGCGCAGTGGCTGGAAGGCAAGTCGCTCTTGCCCCATTTGCGCGGGCAGGCATCGGGCCTGCGCGAGGCGGCGTTTTCCGAGCTGGACTACGCCTTCTATGGCGCACGCGCGGCCCTCGGGCTTGGCGTCAACCAGGCGCGGGCCGAGATGGTCTGCACCGAGCGATGGAAATTGATCCGTTACGCCGGCTTCGCGCCGCAGCTTTTCGATCTGCAGGACGACCCGCAAGAGCTGGTCGACCTGGGGCTTGCGTCGGCCCATGCATCGGTCCGGGCCGAACTGCTGGAGCGCCTGACAGCCTGGCATACCGGTAGACGCCAACGGACAACCATGGCGGATGCCCAAGTCGAAGATTGGACCCGGCACCGGACCGAACCCGGTGGCGTTGAGATCGGCGTCTGGTGATGCCAGGCCAATGTCATTTTCAAACCAGGAAGAGGATCAGAAATGAAACGAATTGCAGTTGAAGAGGCCTTCGTTACCGAAGAGATTGCCCAGGAATGGAAGAAGGTGTTGGCGAGCAAGTTCGTCGAGCCGGGCTTCCGCATGATGGGGCAGACCATCCTCGGCGATGATCCGGGTGCCAGACTGGTGCATTCGAGGTTGGTCGACATCGGCGCCGGCCGCATCGCGCAGATGGATGCCGACGGGATCGACATGGCCGTGCTCTCGATCACCTCGCCAGGGGTGCAGGCTTTCGACGCGGTGACTGCGACCCGCTTGGCCAAGGATGCCAATGATCAACTCGCTGCTGCCGTGCTGGCGCATCCGACCCGCTTCGCCGCCCTGGCTGCTGTGGCGCCGCAATACCCGGCGGGTGCTGCACTGGAACTTCACCGAGCCAGCGGCCTGGGGATGAAGGGCTTTTTGATCAACTCGCACACGATGGGCGAATACCTCGACGATCGCAAATACTGGCCGATCTTCGAGGCCGCGCAGGCGCTCGATCTGCCGCTCTATCTGCATCCGCGCGAGCCCTCGCCGGGCATGGTCTCGCCGTTCCTCGATTACGGCCTTTATTTCGCCGGTTTCGGCTTCGCTGTCGAGACCAGTCTGCACGCGATGCGCTTGATCATGTGCGGCCTGTTCGACGAATTCCCGCGACTGAAGATCGTGCTCGGCCATATGGGCGAAGGCCTGCCGTTCTGGTTGCAGCGCATCGACAACCGCTACTTGCTGCAGGTGAAGATCGGCGCGGTCAAGAAGATGAAGAAATTGCCGAGCGAGTACTTTCTTGACAACTTCGCTATCACCACGGCCGGCGTGATGTCGGGGCCGGCGTTGCGGCTGAGCCTGGAGGTGCTGGGTGAGGACCGCATCATGTTCGCCGCCGACTATCCCTATGAGAGCGTCGAGGAGGGCGTGAGATTCCTCGACACGGTGGAGATCAGCGAAGTCCAGCGGGCCAAGATCTATTCCGGCAACGCCGAACGGATTTTCAAGCTGGCGTGATTTGCTGCCCCGATCAACGATTGCGAGTGGAGACTGTCATGAAGATCAAATCACATCTGGCGCTGGCCTTCCTTGCCGCCGCACTGAGCTTCGGGCCGGCTGCAGCTGCCGGAGAAATTGTCATTGGCGCGTCGCTGCCGCTGTCGGGGCCGCTGGCGGGTTTCGGCATGTACCAGAAGTGGGGCTATGAGACCGCCGTCAAGGATGTCAACGCGGCGGGCGGGATCGCCATCGACGGCAAGAAATTGCCCGTCCGGCTGATCATTCGCGATGACAAGACCGATCCGAATGTCACGGCCAGCAATACCGAGACCCTGCTGTCGCGTGACAAGGTGGTGGCGATGCTTGGCTCATGCACGCCGGCCCTGGTGAATGCGGGCGCCCTGGTCGCCGAGCGGCGCAAAGTGCCCATCGTGGCCGGATGCGATCCGCTGATGGCGTTCAAATCGGTGCGCAAATGGCGTTATGCCTGGGCGATATTTTTTGACGAAAGCGACCTGGCGACAGCAGGCTTTCGGATGATGAGCGACCTGGGCTTGAACACCAACAAGAAGATCGCCATCCTGGCTGACAACGGCCCGGACGGACAGGTGGTGGGCGGCCAGCTCTGGCCGGCGGCAGCCAAGGCTGGCGGCTTCGAGGTGGTTCATCAGAGCTCCTTTCCGGTCGACATACAGCAATTCACCTCGATGATCGGGCAGGCCAAGACTGCTGCTGCCGACATCGTGCTGGTCGATGCGATTCCGCCGCAAGCGATCGCCATCCGCAAGCAACTGGCTTCTGCGGGCTTCACACCCAAATTGCTGGTGATGGAAAAAGGCGCCGAACCTGAAATGTTCGCTCAGGCTCTGGGCAAGCTCGCCGATGGCGTGCTGGTCGGCGGCTACTGGGATCCAACCTTCCGCTACCCCGGCGCTGCTGACCTGGCCAAGCGTTTCGAAAGCGAGACCAAACAGTCGCAGAGCCAGCATATCGCCGACTCCAACGCCGCGGCCCAGGTGCTGCTCGACGCGATTGCGGCGGCTGCCAGCCTCGACCGTGAAAAGATCAATGCAGCGATAGGCAGGACCGACAAGAGCTACGTAGTCGGTCCGGTTAAATTCGACGCCAGCAACAGCTCGCGCATCCCGATCACCTTGATGCAATGGCAGGGCGGGAAATCGGTGGTGGTCTGGCCGAAGAACCATGCCAACGGCAAGTTGATCTTCCCCTTGCCTTCAGCCAACTGACGCAGCGACTGCCGCGATGCCGAATTGGGATGGCGCAGCGAGCAGCCTGGCGGCGGGCTTTTTGCTCGGCGGCATGTTTGCATTGACGGCTCTGGGCCTGTCGATCGCGCTGGGCGTGATGCGGTTGGTGAACCTGGCGCATGGTGAGCTGCTGGTCGGCGGCGCCTATCTCGGCTATTTCCTGCTGCAGCAAGCGGGGATTGATCCGATCCTGGGCCTGCCCTTGGTGGCCTTGATCGTCGCGCTGATCGCCCTGCCGTTTCAGGCCTTGCTGATCGCGCCCTTGGCAGGCAAGGGTTTGGATGCGCCGATGATCACGATGTTTGGCGTCTCGGTGATTCTGCAGAATCTATATTTGCTGGCTTTTCATGCCGACACCCGGGCCATCGATACGCCCTATGCCTCGCGGGCTGTCAGCTTGGGGCCGATTACGGTAGCCGAGATCTACCTGATCGGCTTCGCGGTTTCTGTGTTGCTGGTCCTGCTGGTTCATTGGCTGATCTCGCGCACAGCCTTCGGGCGCGACCTGCGCGCCAGTGCCAGCGATGCCGAAGCCGCAGCGGCCATGGGCGTTGATGTCAAGCGTGTGCACGCCCTGACCTTTGCGCTCGGCGCTGCCTGCGCCGCGGTAGGCGGGGTGCTGCTCGGCACGGCTTTTTCTTTCACACCAAGCTCGGGTTCGAGCTATTTGTTGATCAGTTTTGCGGTGGTGGTTCTGGGTGGCGTCGGCAATATTTTCGGGACCTTGCTCGCCGGAATTTCACTGGGTCTGCTGCAGAGCCTGGGTGCGGTGTTCCTTGGCGATGGCTACCGCGACTTGATCGGTCTGCTGCTGTTCCTGCTCGCGCTGGCCTTGCGCCCGCAGGGCATCATCGGCAGGGCTGTTCGCTGATGGCAGCGCCAGCCCTGTCATCCCTGCGGGCCCATGTCTTGCTGTTGCTGCTGGGCTTTGGCTTGCTGGCCGCTGTTGCCCCGGTGCTGTCTGACTACCCGCTCGAGATCGGCTTTCGAATCCTGCTGCTCATCACGCTGGCAGAAACCTGGAATCTCTTGGCCGGCTACGGCGGGCTGGTCTCGCTCGGGACGGCCTGTTTCTTCGGCATCGGCGCTTATGGGTTCACCGTCCTGATGAACTTCGCCGGCCTGCCGATCGGGCTGGCTATGCCTCTGGCGGGACTCGGTGCGGCCTTGCTGGCGGCCTTGGTGTCGCGCGCAATGTTCCGCATGCGGGGTCTGTATTTCACGGTTGGCACATTGGCGCTGGCCGAGGCGATGCGGATGTTCATGATCAACTACAACGGCTTGGGCGGCGCCACCGGGCTTTTCCTGGTGCAGGACCCGCCCGGATTGTTCGAGCTCTACCTGATCGCGTTGGCCTTGCTGGGCCTGACCACCGCCTTGATGACGCTGCTGACGCGTTCGCGCTTTTCGATTCTCCTGCGCGCGGTGCGTGATGACGAGGATGCAGCCGCCCAGATCGGTGTGCGGACTTTTCGCATCAAGTTGATCGTGTTTGTGGTGGCGAGTTTCCTGATGGGCATGGCCGGGGCCTTGCAGGGGCTCAAACTCGGCGCGATCGAACCTTATGGCATGTTCGGACTGCAATGGACAGTCAATGTGCTGGCGATCGTCATCATCGGTGGCCAGGGCCTACGGGCCGGGCCCATCGTCGGCGCTATTTTCGTCGTCGCAATTGGCGAGTTGCTGGCGGACTATCCGGCCTTGCATCTGGCCCTGACGGGCTTGATCCTGATCGTGGTGATCCGTTTCGCGCCACAGGGTCTGGTCGGGCTGGGTCGGCGCCTGCTGGATCGAGGGCGGCAGGAATGAACGATCGAGCCATGGCTTCGACCGCGCCGCTGTTGCGGGCCTGTGGCCTGGTCAAGCGTTATGCCGGGGTGGTGGCGATCGAGCAGGTCTCATTGACCCTGGCGCGTGGCGAAGTGCTGGGCATCATCGGGCCCAACGGGGCCGGCAAATCGACGCTGATCGGCTTGCTCGGTGGCGCGCTGAAGGCCGACGAAGGACGGATCGAGTTCGATGGACTGGATGTCAGCGCCTGGCCGGCCGCCGAGCTTGCGCGGCGCGGCATCGGCCGCACCTGGCAGATTCCGCGGCCGTTTCTCGACATGACGGTGCATGAAAACCTGTTGGCGGCCCGCTATTCACTCCATGCCTTCGAACCCAGTGCAAAAGCTCACGCTGCCTGCGACCGCATCCTCGAACGCACTGGCCTGGCCGACGCAGCCCAGCTGAGCGCGCGCGAGCTGCCGCTGATGCGCCGCAAGCGACTCGAGGTGGCGCGGGCCTTGGCCTTGTCGCCCAAGCTCCTGCTGCTCGACGAGGTCGGCGCCGGGTTGGTGGATGCCGAGGTCGGCGAGTTGATCGAGTTGATCCAGGCGATCCGCACCGAGGTCGAAGGCATCATCGTCGTCGAACATGTGCTGCGCGTCGTACGCGAATGCTGCGACCGGCTGCTGGTCATCAATTTCGGTCGCAGCCTCGCGGCGGGACCGACGTCCGAGGTGCTGGCCAGTGATGAAGTGGCGGCGGTCTATCTGGGCACGGCGCATGATCGCAAGCTGCCCCTGCCAGGCAAAGACTGCGGTCCGGGCCTCGGTCTGGCCGCGCTGCTGGCAAAACCAAGTCGGGCGAGCGAGCCGGCGCCGCCCGTGCTGGAGTTGTGCGACATCCATGCCGGCTATGGCCAGGCGATTGTGCTCAAGGGCGTCAATCTGAGGATGCGCGCCGGCGAGGTGGTGGCGATTCTGGGCAGCAACGGGGCCGGCAAGACCACCTTGGCCAAGGTCATCGGCGGCGCGATTCAGCCGACTGCGGGCATGCTTCGCATCGATGGCATCGATCACAGCCAATCGCCGGCGCATCAGATCGCACGATTGGGGCTGGCGCAATGCATGGAGGGGCGGCGGATTTTTGCGACCTTGAGCGTTGAAGAGAATCTGCTGATCGCCGCGCGCGGCGTCAGCGCCGCAGAGCGCGCTGATCGCCTGTCGCATGTCTATTCGCTGTTCCCCGATCTGAAGCAGCGTCGTGCCAGCGGCGGCACCTTGATGTCGGGCGGGCAGCAGCAAATGCTGGCGATCGGGCGGGCCTTGATGTCGCGACCCCGGCTGGTGCTGTTCGACGAAATCAGCCTTGGCCTGGCGCCAGTGATGATGGATCGCTTGTATCTCGCCCTGGCCGAACTGCGCGCCGCAGGCCTGACGATGCTGATCGTCGAACAGGATGTCGAACGCGCGCTCGAACTGGCCGATCAAGTCCATGTGATGGAGCATGGGCGCATTGCCTTGTCCGGTACTGCCGATGACGTGTGGCGCAACCCGTCGCTGAAGCAGCTATATATCGGTGGCGCCGATTGATACTGACCCCATGAGCCAGGATGCTCACCGATATTCACCCAAGATCATCGAGCTGATGCACAGAATTTAGACTTGATCCCGATTTGCCGCGCGACCCACGCATCTTGCGAACCATCGCTGAGCACAATATGTGCGACCTCGGGGACTTTGGAACCCTGCCTTGCGCGGGGGTGTACGCCGAGGTTTTGAAGGCCGGCATCATCCGCAGCGGCGACACGGTGCGCTGCCTGGATTGAGTTGGCAAGCTGCTGGCCTTTTCGAGAAAACCGGCCTTTGCAGGAATGGCTGACGCTGCCGTCAGATCCTTAGATCTTGCCGCGTTGACTTTGCAGCGCATTCAGGTTGACTGACTTGGCATAGGTCGGCGGCTGGCGCTTCTTGCTGGCCTGCTCATAGGCATAGGCCATTGCAATCAACTTGCCCTCGGTCCAGGCGCCAGCCACAAACGACATTCCACAGGGCAGGCCATGCACAAATCCGCACGGAACCGTGATGTGCGGGTAGCCCGCCACGGCGGCCGGGGATGTGAAGCTGCCGCCCGACGCGTCGCCGTTGATCAAGTCCGTCAACCAAGCCGGCCCGCAGGTGGGTGCGACCAGCGCGTCGAGCTGGTGTTCCTTCAGAACCTGGTCGATGCCTTCTTCGCGAGAGTAACGCTGGTTGTTGGCGAGTGCATCCCGGTATTCCTTTTGCTCAAGTCCGCCCTTGGCCTGTGCACTTGTGAAGTGTTCTTGTCCAAAAAACGGCATCTCCTGCACGCGGTGCTGCTCGTTAAAGGCGATCACATCGGCCAGGGATTTGACAGCTGCGGCAGGGCCGTAGTCGGCCAGATAGGCGGAGATGTCGGCTTTGAGTTCGTACAAAAGAACGGTGAGTTCGCTGTCGGCGTACTTGTACGTGTTGGGCACCTCTGGCACATCGACCAATATGGCGCCTTGCGCCTGCAGCACAAGCAATTGCGATTCGATCAGCGCAGCCACCAGATCGCTGGAGGATGTCAGCTGACCGCGCACCACGCCAATGCGCTTACCCTTCAATCCGTTTCGGTCCAGAAACCGGGTGTAGTCCGTCTTGTTCAGGTCGGCCATGTCGCTAGCGGGATCGTGTGCGTCGCTGCCCGCCATGGCCGTGAGCAATACGGCCGCATCGGCCACGCTGCGTGCCATGGGGCCGGCGGTGTCTTGCGAATGGGCGATCGGCACGATGCCGGATCGGCTGACCAATCCCACGGTCGGTTTGATGCCAACCAAACTGGCCACTGCTGCCGGTGAGGTGATGGAGCCATCGGTTTCGGTGCCAACCGCCACTGCCGCCAGGCTGGCTGCCATGCTGGAGCCCGAGCCGGAGCTCGAACCGCTGGTGTTGCGGTCCAGGGCGTAGGGGTTGAGCGTGAGACCGCCGCGTGCGCTCCAGCCGCTGGTGGAGCGCGTGGAGCGCATGTTGGCCCATTCCGAGAGGTTGGTCTTACCCAGAATCACCGCACCCGCCTGGCGCAGACGGTCCACCAGAAATGCATCTCGCGGTGGTTTGACGCCCACCAGCGCCAGCGACCCTGCCGTGGTCTGCATCTTGTCTGCCGTTGCAATGTTGTCTTTGAGCAGTACGGGAATGCCGTGTAGCGGACCCCGTGGGCCCTTGGTCTTGCGCTCGGTATCCAGCGCAGCCGCAATGCTCATCGCATCGGGGTTGAGTTCAATCACGGAGTTCAGCCGCGGCCCGGCTTTGTCAATGGCGGCAATTCGCTCCAGGTACAAACGCACCAGTTGTTGCGCGGTGGTCTTGCCTGACTGCATGGCCGCCTGCAACTCGGCGACCGTCTTTTCACTGACATCAAACCTTGCTGTTGTTGCGCCTGCCGTCATTGCCGAGCCTCCAGTCAAGAGCATCAGTTCCATAAAATCACGTCGATCCATGGGTTTGCCTGTTTAGATTGATCGGGGCCTTTTCTGCGTTCAATGTACGCAGAAAACCCTGGGTGTTGGTATCTGGTCGCTGGTGAGCCGCTAGGTTTTGCCCTGACGTCGATCTTCGCAGGGAAAGTCGCGACTTCACAAAAGGGGTCAAAGATACCCGGTCGGCAGCAGGTTGCGCAGGTCGGAACATCGCTCCAGCCCCGACAAGCGGTCCAGAAAGTTGGCGGCCTGCTCCGGGGTCAGGGTGTCCCTTGTGCAATCCCGAAACTTGGCAGCCAACCGCCCGGGCGCCAGGGGCTGCTGCGGCATTCCCTGGGCATGCATGATGGTGCATTGATGGCGCGCGCCGTCGACCATGATCAGCGTCACGCAAGCCGACTCCGGGCCGGCTGCGGGTTGGTCCTGAAAGCCAGTGGAGAACTGCAGCCGAGGCATCAACCCAAGCATGGCAGGATCGCGCAGGCCCGAGTCCAGGTCCGCCACGCCGACACGGCCGCGCAGCAGCGCACAGCTGATCGCAAAGGACATGCTGAATTGCGCCTCCGACGCCGTCCGGGGCGCGAGGTACGGCAGCGAATCAAAGCCCAGGCGCGTAGAGATGCACTCGATGTGGGCGACCTTTGAAGGATCAATGCCGTGCCGCTCGCGCAGGCCCAGGGTCGCCTCGATCGCGGCCTGCGTGGCCGAACACAGTGGATAGAGCTTGAATGCAACGCCGGGATCCACGAGGGAATAGCGTTTTCCGAGTTGCACGATCACGTCGTCATCGAATGCGCCGGTGCCCACCACATTCTGGAAGCCGAAGCGATGGGAGAGGGCGCCCGGCGGACACGCAATGCCCTCGCGCGCGGCAAGCGCCGCCTCGAGACCCAGGCGGGCCACCATGCCGACCAAGTAGGGCTTCGCGTTGGCGCCGTGCACCGACCGAAGGCCCATCGGCATGGCCAGTGCGAGCGACAGGGCATTGCCAATCTGCGCCGGCGAAAGTCCCAGCGCCTTTGCCGCGCCAGCCGCAGCGCCGACGATGCCCAAGGTTGCCGTGCTCCAGTAACCGCGGTGATACACCGCATCGGTGAGCGCCAGACCCAACGCATATTCGATCTCTACGCCGCAGATGAAAGCCGCCAGCAGGCTTGCGCCATCACCGCCGCGCGATTCGCAGGCCGCCCATGCGGCGGGCAGCACCGCGGCCGTGCCGTGCACGATCCCCGCATAGCAGGTGTCATCAAAGTCCAGGGCATGGAGGGCGGCGCCGTTGAGAAACGCCGCGGCCTGCGCCTGCACGCGCCGCGGCTTGCTCCATACCGAACAAAGGCCCTCATCGGCCGCGGTCAGCCTGGCGCATGCGTGCCAGATGTCCGTCCGCGTTCCGGCCAAGGCCACGCCCAGGCCGTCAGTGATGCAGTCCCGAGCCACCGCCACCGCCCGCATGTCGCAGCCTGCCAGCTCGAAATCAGCCACCCACTGCGCCATGGCAGCGATGCGGTCGGCCGCCATCAGCGCTTGCCTGAAAACAGGGCGCCGAAAAGAGCCGGCTGCGTCAGCACGAACGGGTCCAGCAGCCGTGCCGCCTCGTTCGGGGACAGCAGCCCGCGCCGCACGACCACCTCTTCTATCGAACACTCATCGCGGGCAGCCTCCTTGGCGATACCCGATGCCATTTCATAGTCGAACAGGGTGGCCACCGTGGTCGATAGCGCGAGGGACATGCGCGCATCGAAGCGGCAGCGCGCTTCGTGGGCCTTGATGCCATCAATGCACAGCGCGCCAAATAGCGGCATGACCTCGCGCAGAAGCACCGCTGACTCGGCAACGCAATGCAGGATCAGTGACTCCCAGACGTTCAGGTCCAGTTCGCCCTCGCACGCGCGGCTGATGGACAGGTCATTGCCCAGAACCCGGAAATGGACCTGCATGACCATCTCCGGGATCACTGGATTGACCTTGCCAGGCATGATGGACGAACCCGGCTGCACCGCCGGCAACTCCACTTCGGACAGTCCGCCACGGGGTCCGGAAGACATCAGCCGCAGGTCAGCGGCAATCTTCGACAGCGTCATGGCCAACGCCTTCAGCACGGCTGACACGGCCATCCAGATGTCCGCGTTCTGCAGGCCATCGAAAAAATTCTCTTCGGGCACGAAGGCGATGCCGGTGACGCGCACAAGCTCCTCGTAGACCGCGGATTTGTAGCCGGGAAAGGCGCCAAATTCCGTGCCCACTGCCGTCGCGCCCAGTGGCAGATGCAGGCACGCGTTGCGAACGCGTGCAAGTTCGTCGGCCTGCCGCTCCACGGCTGCGCGATAGCCGCTGAATTGCTGGCCCAGCGTGACGGGCAGCGCGTCCTGCAGGCAAGTGCGGGCCAGTTTGACGATGGAGGCGAACTCCCTTTCCTTGCGCGCCAGCGCTCGGGTCAGATCGCGCGTTGCGGCTTCTAGACCCAGGAGCAGCCGATAGACGGTGATCTTCATGGCCGCCGGCACCACGTCGTTGGTCGATTGCCCCATATTGACGTGCGTATTCGGATGCACATCCAGGCCCTCGCCACTCGCTCGCCGCGCTAGCACCTCGTTGACATTCATGTTGGCGGCGGTGCCGCCGCCGCCATGGTAGACATCCACCGGAAATTCCTTGGCGCTGTAGTTGCCCAGCGTCGCATCGGCCGCCCGCACGATCGCCTTGACCATTCCCTGAGGCAGTCCATTGATGCGGCCGTTCGCGATGGCCGCCGCCTTCTTGATTTCCACAATGGCGGCAATGAACCCGGGAATCTCACCAACCGTCTGGCCGGAGATGGAAAAGTTGGTAACGGCCCGGGCAGTCTGGATGCCATAGGGAAGGTCATCCGGCAATTCCATCTCGCCGAGCGAGTCGCGATCCAGCCTGCTCATGCTTATCCCCCAAAAAATATGGACTGATAATAGAAATGCCGGCCCTCCCGGTAAACCAGCATCACCTGGAGCGATGCTGCCCATCAAGGCGGTTGATTTGTGCCGCGACAGGTCCAGCATGAGCAACCAGCAACCGGGAACTTTCTCCGTGGTCTACAGCAAGGCCATGGAAACCTTTTTTGTGGTCTGCCAGCACCGCAGCTTTACCAAGGCCGCGGCCGTGCTTGGACTTTCGCAATCGGCCGTTTCGCAGAACATCCAGGCGCTGGAAGACATGCTGGGTTTCAACCTGTTCGTGCGCAGCATGCGACCTGTGGGGCTGACCCCGGAGGCGCTGGCGCTCAAGGCCCAGCTCGAGAGGCATGCCGCGGAGATCTCCGACACCTTGCTGCGCGCGCGCCAGGACAACAGCCTAAAACCCGCCATTCGCGCAGCTGTGGTGGAGTCGCTCTCGCCCAATATTGCGCCTGCGCTGGTGCAAAGCCTTGCCGCCCGCTCGACCCACATCTCCATCCTGACCGGCACCTCCGACGTCATCGTGGCCGAACTCCTGCAGCAGGATGTGGATCTGGTCATCTCCAGCAATCCGTACCACGAGATCGACGGACTGAATCGCTACTTCCTGTTCGAAGAGCCGCATGTGCTGGTGCTGCCTTTGGAAATGGCGGTGCAAAGGCAGCGCTGGACCTGGGAGGAGTTGCAGTACTGCGGCAGGCCGGTCGTCCGCTACTCCGCTCAGTCTTCGTCAGGAAAAACCATCGAGGCCTTGTTCCAGCGGGTGGGCCTGAACCTGCCGCTCAAGTTCGAGGTGGATACCAGCCGGGTGCTGTTTTCGCTGGTGGCCAGCGGCCTGGGCTGGGCCGTCACAACGCCGCTGTGCCTGCTGCAATGCGCGGACATGCTGCCGCGCCTGGCCATCCTGCCTGCGCCTGCGCCCTTGCAGTCGCGCGAGATCTACGTGCTGACGCGCAAGGGTGAAAGCGATGCTTTGGCGCGCCTGGTGCTCAATATTTGTGCCCAGCAGTTGCGCGATACCGTGGTGACCGAGCTCCTGGCCATCACGCCTTGGGCCAAGGGCCATCTTCGTGTCAGCGAAAAGGCTGTCTGAGCCGCGCGGCTACCAGGCCATTGCATAGGCCGAACGCCTGGGATCCGCGCCGGCATGCAATTGGCCCGTAGCAGGGTCGCGCCAGATCGCGCAGACGGCGCCTGCGCTCCACGAAATCGACGACCAGGTCTGGACGTTGTGGCCCATGGCCGCAAGCGCTTCGCGCGTACTCTTTGCAATGCGATCCTCCATGTACAGTCGGCCCGGGTGATACGGATGTGGTGCAAACGAGCCCGGGAAGTTGAAGGTCCCGATGCGCGGCGCCTCGATGGCCGGTTGCACCGCCATGCCGAAGACGGCGATGTTGAGAAACACCTGGAGCATCGCCTGGCACTGCACGTCCCCACCGGGGGTACCCCAGGCCATACGCAACTTGCCGCCGTCGAGCGCCATCGCCGGTGTGGGCGTCAGGCGCGGGCGCTTGCCTGGCGCCACCACCGCGGGATGATCCGGCTCCAGCCGGCTCTGCGCGCCGCGCGTGGAGACGACAAAGCCCAAGTCCGGGACCATCGGGCTGTCGTACATGGTGTCGGAGGGTGTG
>CAIJIT010000182.1 GCA_903820745.1 uncultured Burkholderiales bacterium | reverse complement strand
GTGCTGTTTTCGGCCACCTTGCAACCGGGCGATTTCTACCTGGACATGCTCGGGCTGCCGGAAGACTCGGTCAGGGTCGAAGTCGAATCGCCCTTTGAAGCCGCGCAGTTGCAGGTGCAGGTCGCAGCCCACATCTCAACCCGTTACGCGCACCGTCAGGCTTCGCTGCCGGCGATCAACAGCTTGATGGCGCAGCAATTCGAATCGGAACCGGGCAACTATCTGGCCTTTTTCAGCAGCCATGACTATCTGCAGCAAGCTGCTGAGCAGTTCGAGGCGAGCTATCCGCAGATCACCCTGTGGAAACAGACGCGCCGCATGAGCGAGGCCGAACAGCAGGAATTTCTGCAGCGCTTGACCCCGCAAAGCTGCGGCATCGCCTTTGTCGTTCTCGGTGGATCCTTTGCCGAGGGCATCGACCTGCCAGGCAAACGCCTGATCGGTGCCTTTATCGCCACGCTGGGCCTACCCCAGGTCAACAAGATCAACGAACAGCTCAAGCGGCGGATTGAAAAGTTGATGGGAAGTGGCTACGACTACACCTATCTTTTCCCGGGTCTGCAAAAAGTCGTGCAGGCCGCCGGCCGGATCATCCGCAGCTCAAGCGACGAAGGCAGCTTGTACCTGATGGACGACCGCTATCTGCGCGGCGAAGTGCGGCGCTTGTTGCCGAGCTGGTGGCAAGTCAAGCCTGCAGTTGCAGCGACAAATCATGCAGCACCTGATAGCAAGGCAGGACCTGAGCCACGCTTGAATTGGGCTCCCTGACTTCGCGAATCGCTGCGATGAATTCGCGGTCCTGCAATTCGATGCCGTTCATCGACACCGCCACCTGGCTGACATCGATCTTCTCTTCCTTGCCGGTGAACAAGTCGTCGTAGCGCGCCAGATAGGTCGCGCTGTCGCCGATATAGCGGAAATAGGTACCGAGCGGCCCGTTGTTGTTGAAGGACAGGCTCAGCGTGCAGATGGCACCGTTGGCTGCTTTCAACTGAATGCTCATGTCCATCGCGATGCCCAGCACAGGGTGGATCGGGCCTTGCAGCGCATTGGCCTTGACGATCGGTGATCCGCATTGGTAGGCGAACAGGTCGACCGTATGCGCAGCATGGTGCCAAAGCAGGTGGTCGGTCCAGCTGCGGGCTTCGCCCAGGGCATTGATATTGCTGCGGCGGAAGAAATAGGTCTGCACATCGAGCTGCTGCAGATTGAACTGGCCGGCAACGATCTGCTGATGCACATATTGGTGGCTCGGATTGAAACGCCGCGTGTGACCGCACATCGCTACAAGACCGCTGCTGCGCGCCAACTCGACCACAGCCTGCGCACCGGCGAGCGAATCTGCCAGCGGAATTTCCACCTGCACATGTTTGCCAGCACGCAGGCAGGCAATCGACTGCTCGGCATGCATCTGGGTCGGCGTGCACAGGATCACGGCATCGACTTCGGGCAGTGCGAGGCTGTCGGCCAGATCAGCGCTGACATGGGCAATGCCATATCGGCTGGCGACCTCGCGGGTCTTGTCGAGGTCGCGTCCGACCAAGGAGATGACTTCAACGCCGTCGATCAGCTTGAGGCCGTCGAGGTGCTTGATGCCGAATGCGCCGGCGCCGGCGAGTGCGATCTTGATCGGTTTCACAACGGGTTCTCCAGAATCAAATGGCCGACAGCAGTGTTCGAGGCAGGCACATGGTAGAAACGATGCAGGACTTCGGGCGCCTTGCCGCCGGCGACATCGCCCATCGCGCCGCGCGCGATCAGCCACATCACCAACTCGATTCCCTCAGAGCCCGCCTCGCGGACATAGTCGATATGCGGCACTGCCGCCTGGCCGGCCGGATCAGCAATCAATCGATCCAGAAAGGCATTGTCAAAAACCTTGTTGATCAGCCCCGCGCGCGGACCCTGCAACTGATGACTCATGCCACCGGTGCCCCAGATCTGCACATTCAAAGGCTTGTCAAAGCTTTCTACCGCACGACGCAGCGCCTGACCGAGATTGAAACAGCGCTGGCCGCTGGGCACCGGATATTGCACCACGTTGACTGCAAACGGGATCACCGGGCAAGGCCATTGCAGGGACTGGCCGAACATCAGCGACAGCGGCACGGTCAGGCCATGATCGACATCCATCTTGTTGACAATCGTCAGGTCGAAGTCTTGCTGGATCACCGATTGGGCGATATGCGCTGCCAGTTCCGGGTGACCCTGCACCACCGGCACAGGACGCGGTCCCCAGCCCTCGTCGGCCGGTGTGAACGAGGCCGCCGTGCCGATGGCGAAAGTCGGGATCATGTCCAGACTAAAAGCCGTGGCATGGTCGTTGAAGACCAGGAGGATGACGTCGGGCGGATTCTCCTTGATCCATTGTTTGGAAAACTCATAGCCCGCGAACACCGGCTGCCAATAGGGTTCGCTGCTCTTGCCCAGATCGAGTGCGGCGCCGATCGCCGGGACATGGGAGGAATAGACGCTGGCACTGATTCTGGCCTTGCTCATGAATTCACTTTCTGCTGCCCTTGCGGCTGCCGATGTGCTTGTGCGTCGCCGTCTTCGCCGATATGACGATTGCCTTCGATGCTGCGTCCACCGCCGATCATCATGTCGCGGTATTGAACTTCGCTCATGCCGGTCATGCTGCCGGCCATCTGCTGGAAGCTCTTGCCGTCAGTGGCGCCGATCTTGGCCAGGAAATAGATATTGCCGCCCACGGCAATGCAGCGATTCAGGTCGCGAGCCAGCACTGCCTGCTTTTGTTCCTCGGTCATCGGCCATTCATCCAGATAGGCTCGCTCATTCGACTTGAAGCGAGCACGGTTCTCGGCCTTCATCAGCGACATGCAGAACTGGTTCAAGTGGTAACCGAGGCGCGATTGCTCGGCGTCGAAGATCGTCGTGCCGGGCACGTCGAGATAGGGTTTGTCGAGTGCCATGATCAGGCCACCTGTTCTGGCCAGTACAGCCGCATCGGGTTGTCGACCAGCAGTTTGTGCTGCAACGCGGTCGTGGTTGCGATCTGCGGGATGAAGTCGACCAGCAGGCCATCGTCTGGCATATGGTCCTTCAGGTTCGGGTGCGGCCAGTCGGTGCCCCAGAGGCAGCGGTCGGGAAAAGTCTCGACGATACGCCGCGCAAACGGAATCACATCGTGGTAGGCGGCTTGCTCGCCAGCCAAGGCTTTCGGGCCGGTCAGGCTGAGCCGCTCGGGGCAAGTGACCTTGCTCCAGACATTCGGATGCTGCTGCATGAATTTGACGAACAAGTCGAACTGAGGACCGTCGACCGGAAGTGCTACATCGGGGCGTCCCATATGGTCGACCACAACGATGGTCGGCAAGGCGCTGAAGAAATCCCACAGCTCCGGCAGATCGACCGCCTCGAAATAGATCACCACATGCCAGCCGAGCTTGGCGATGCGGCCGGCAATTTCCAGCAACTCATCCTTGGGCGTGAAGTCGACCAGGCGTTTGACGAAGTTGAACCTGACCCCGCGAACACCGGCCTGATGCAGTTCCTCCAACTGGGCATCGCTGATGCTGCGCTTGACCGTGGCAACACCCCGCGCCCTGCCGCCCGAATGCCGCAAGGCGTCGACCATCGCGCTGTTGTCGGCGCCATGGCAGGTCGCCTGAACGACGATATTGCGGCTAAAGCCGAGTTGATCGCGCAGCGCGAACAATTGCTTTTTGGAAGCGTCGCAAGGCGTGTATTTGCGCTCGGGCGCAAACGGGAACTCGGCACCCGGGCCGAACACATGGCAATGCGCATCGACCGATCCCGCCGGCAGTTTGAAAGTTGGTTTGGCGGGATCCGCATACCAATCGAGCCAGCCAGGGGTTTTCTGGAATTCCATCATTGAGCCTTTCCTTCTTTGGCCTGCGCCAGGATGCGGTCGGCTTCCACCCGCCAGTCCGTGCTGCGGGCAAAACCCGCCTCGCCCTTGTTGCCGAACAAACCGGCGTCGGCCAGATCAGCCACCCAGGCCTGGCGCAAGGCGGTGCCGTCAGCGCTCCAGGCGCTCAGGCCGATGTCGCGCACGGTGACCGCCACTTCGCGGACTTCCTCGCTGCGGCGCCGGCCATGTTCGATCACACGCTGGAAAAAGTAGGCACCCTGCTGTTCCCAGTTGATCGACGGGAAGGTCTCGGTCAGCGAGGCCAGCAAGGCGTCCTCGACGCCATAGGCCCGCGCCGTGGTGAAACTTTCAATCACCATCGCCTCAAGCCCCTTGATCATCACGCTGCGGCACATCTTGGTGGCCGAAGCGACGCCAAGCTTGCTGCTGGCCACCTTGGCAGCAAATCCAAGCTGGTTCAGCAAGGGACAAAAAATCTCTGCCAGCGGACCACCGAGCAGCAACGGCACCTTGATCCGGTACGGTGGCACCGAAGTCATCACCGCACCTTCGACATAGCTGCCGCCTGCCGCATCGATCAAGCCTGCGGCTTCGATCTTGGCGCCGGGTGACGCCGAATTGAAGTCGAGAAACCAGGTTCCCGGCCGGATGCCGGCCGCGCAGTCCCGCGCCACCGCCAGGGTCTGGCTTGCAGTGACCGCGCTGACGATGAAATCGGCATGCGCCGCCAATTCGGCATGCGATGCAGCGAGCGTGACGCCATGCTGGCTGGCATGCTCCAGCAACTCTGCTGCCTGTGGACCGGCGAGTTTCAGGTCATAAGCGGCGACCGCCAGGCCTTGCGCACGCAGGTCCTCGGCGAGGATGCGCCCGACTTCGCCGTAGCCGACGATGCCGACCTGCCATGTTTCAGCTGGGGTGTGCATGTCCATCAGTCGATGTACTTCAGACCGGCTTTTTCCAGCGGCTCGCGCATCTTGTACATGTCCAGCCCCAGCACGCCAGCCGCCAGCTTGGCGCGTTTTTCGCCTTCCAGCGCCTCGCGCGCTTCGGCCGCATCGGCCACTTGTTGCGCGATCTGCGCCGGCACCACCACCACGCCGTCAGCGTCGGCGATCACCACGTCGCCGGGGTTGACGATCGCACCGGCACAGACCACGGTAATGTTGACCGAGCCCAGCGTCGCCTTGATCGTGCCCTTCGAGTGCACCGCACGACTGAAGACCGGAAAGTCCATCTCGGTCAGGTCTTTTACATCGCGGCAGCCGCCGTCGATGACCAGACCCAGGGCACCGCGGGCCCGGAACGAGGTGGCCAGCAGATCGCCGAAGAAGCCGTCATCGTTGTCGGTGGTGCAAGCCGCCACCACCACGTCGCCGGGCTGCAACTGCTCGGCCGCCACATGCATCATCCAGTTGTCGCCCGGTTGCAGCAGCACCGTCACGGCAGTGCCGCACATCCTGGCGCCGGTATAGATCGGCCGCAGATAAGGCTTCATCAACCCGGCGCGACCCATCGCCTCGTGGATGGTGGAAACACCGAAACGG
>CAIJIT010000181.1 GCA_903820745.1 uncultured Burkholderiales bacterium | reverse complement strand
CTTGGCGGAATCGTTAATCTGGCCATCATTGCGATCGCCTTTAGCTTGGTTTTGAAAGACCCGAAGCGGGTGCCGCGACAAGCTTGGTGGGCATGGCTACCATTCCTGTTATGTCAACTGATCGGTCTGATGCATTCTCCTGACTATTATCAAGAGTCTCGTAACCTGTTGGCACAACTATCTACATTCGCGATTTTTATAGCGGCCTTTTATATGGTCGATGATATGTCATCGCTAGAAAAGGCGTTGCGCCTAATTCTCGCGTCTTCAGTGCCAGTGATGGCGATAACTATCGTTTATATTCTCAGCGGGACAACCACCTATTTTCTTGAAGGCGCGGAGACCGTATCAGGGCGTTACGCCGGGCCATTTACTCATCCGAATATTTTGGCTTTTTATACGACCTTGATCATTGCGTTGAACTTGTATTCAATCAAGCGCAAGGGTAATTCGATGCTGAACTGGACGGCGTTGTGCGCCTTTGGCTATATGTTGGTGTTGTTCGGGGTGCTCTATGCGACCAAGACTCGCAGCGCCTGGCTCGCTACCGCCGCCCTGGTCGGAATTTATGGGCTGGTTTTTGAGCGCCGTTATCTGCTCTATCTCCTGCTCGTCCCGGCCATGGCGATGTTGATCCCTGAGTTCCGCGATCGGATATTTGACTTGAATCAGGGCAATGTTGTCGTGCAATATGCCCGGCTGAATTCTTTTGCTTGGCGCCAGTTGGCCTGGCAGGACGCATTGCAATGGATGGAGCCGATACGCTATCTTGTTGGTTATGGGAATGGCGGTTTCATATTTTATTCGCCAACATTTAATTCTATAAGAGGTGGAGGAAATTTTGGCGCGCACAATGTACTAGTACAGTTGTTTTTTGATATTGGCGTACTGGGTATTGTGACCTATTTGTGGTTATTCGCGGCTTGTTTCAAGATGCTGCGAAGGAATTTTGGAAGAAGTTATATTTTGGAAATAATATCGGCGTCGCTGTTGTTCGGGTACTTGATTATTTCTCTTTCGGACAACATGCTTTTTTACCTTGTTTATAATTGGTACTTTTGGTTTTTTATTGGGGCAGTCTGCGCAATGAAGATGCGGATTTCAGCTGAATATGCATCAGATATTTTTCTGGCCGAAGGCAGTCGCCATCAGAAGTTTGGTTCGGGTCAGCTAGGTAATATTTAATGAATTTATATAGCCCGCGCACAAGATCATTTATTTTATTGAAATTTTTCGCATTATTTATTTTAATTTCAGGCTCAACGGCTTCATTTGCAGCGGGCTTGTGGGGTACCCACTTGAAGCCTTTTTCCGCCCAGTCACCGTGGAATTCGCGGCCGGTAGATCCAGTGTTTGGTGATTTCGAGATACCACGCTCTGAATATTTCCCGACAGTGGCCCAGGGTGCGTATTCGACGGGCGTATTCCTCGCCGCACCAGATGAGCAATCGATGCAAGTACTTGCATTGCCGGGACGGCGTGGCGTCTGGGATCCGGATGCCGAGGAGGTCCAGTCGGCCATGGATATTCCCCATTGGCCTGCCGGTGTCTTGCCGGCCTCGGGGAGCGATGGTCACGCCGACATCGTTGACCCCGTGCTGGGGATCGTTCATTCGTTCTTTCAGTTGAGGAATATCGACGGGCAATGGCGAGCTGCCCAATATGCCTGGACAAGCATTGGCGGGCGCGGGTGGGGTGAACCCGGGCATTATTTTCAAGGTGCTCGCGCCGCCGCCGTTCCCAGCCTGGGAGGCATTATCCGCAAGCATGAAATCGACGATGGCGATGCGATCTATACCCATGCCTTGGCAGCCTCGCTCACCTTCAACGCGTTGAGTGCAAATCCCACTTATGTTTATCCCGCCACTTCCGCAGACGCCAATGCGGCGACCACAAACACGGGCCGCATCCCCGAGGGTGCATTGTTGATGCTGCCAGCGGGCTTTGATACATCGACCATCGGCAACGTCAAACTCCGCAAGGTCGCCGAGACCTTGAAGGTTTACGGGGCTTATGTTGTCGACCGGAATTTCGGCACACCTTTCGTCATCTATGTGGAAAACGGCAGCAACTTCAGCCTGCACGGCAGCAAATGGGATAACGCCGTCGCGCGGGACCTGGACCGCATTCGCGCTGCATTGCGCCAAGTCGTCAAGACAAATGGCTGGCTGGACGGCGATGGCAAGCCGATGGAAATGGAGCGTCGTCTCAACTTGCTCTCCATGCGCGGCGCCTGGAAATGGAACAGCGGTCCCCGGGTCGGTGTATTCAACACATGGCAGCAGCGAGTCCTCTTTGCCCCGGCATCGGGCCCTGCGGTACAAACCAATTACAGCAACCGGAATCTGAACCCTGTTAGTTGGGCCGTCCCTCAGGCTGGAGAAGCGTACCGGTTGACCGTCAACGCCAGTGGCGGCGCAAGGTTGCGTCTGCAGTTGTTTGCGCTGAAGTCGTCGGTAAAACTCTTCGACAGCGGTGAACTCGAAGACCGACGAGTTGTTGTCTTCAGCTGGCCTGCCGAGCAGACGCGCGCTGTTGCGGTCGCCTATAGCGGTGAGGGTGGGCAAGCCTCGTCGGTTGGTGGCAGCTTGGTGGCTGTCGATTGCACCGAGTCTAGGCGTTGACATGGCTGATCTCAACTGGCAGGCCGACCTTTACCGGTGCTCGGCCATCGGTGGCAAGTTGTGGCGCGAGCAATCGCTCTGGGCGATCTGGGTTTACCGGTTCGGACGGCGCGTGGATGCTCGCCCGCCTGGCTTGATCCGCCAATGGCAGACCAAGTTTTACTGGTTGCTGTTCAGGTGGGTGGAAACCGTCCTCGGCATCAGCCTTCCCAAAGAAGTCGAAATCGGACCGGGCCTGCGAATCTGGCATTTCGGCGACGTCTTTGTCAAACCACGCGTGGTGGTCGGGGCGGGCTGCACGTTGCGTCAGGGGGTCACCTTGGGGAATCGGGTGCCCGATGGCCCATGCCCTAGGCTTGGGGATGGTGTCGAACTCGGT
>CAIJIT010000180.1 GCA_903820745.1 uncultured Burkholderiales bacterium | reverse complement strand
TGGACCTGCTGGGGGTGTGAGGGTTTGCATGATCGTGATGTGAACGCTGCTCGCAATATCCTGTCAAAGTTCAGAGCCGGCTGCGGACATGCAGCCCCTGTAGAGGGAATCCCCGCCCTTTAGGGCGGGGAGGATGTCAAGAACTGAGCTTAGCAAGAGTCATGCGAGGCCTTCACGGATTGAACTCTTGCGACTTCTGTCGCCCTGGTGGCTGACTCGCTGATGCGCTTGCTGTTAAGGTGAAGCTGGACCATCGTGATTGCCGACAAACGGCCTGGATGCATCAGTTTCAACCTTGAAGGACTGCAATGAACTATCGACTGCTGGGCCGTACCGGCCTTTACGTTTCGGAGTTGTGCCTCGGCACGATGACTTTTGGTGACCAGGGTTTCTGGAAGGTGATGGGCGGCCTGGGCCAGGAGGCGGTGACGACGCTTGTCAAGCAGGCTTTTGACGCTGGGGTGAACTTCATCGACACCGCCAATGTGTATTCGATGGGCTTGTCCGAGACCCTCACTGGCGCTGCGATCAAAGGCCTGCCGCGCGACGAAATCGTCGTCGCCACCAAGGCCTATGGTCCGATGAGCGAGACCCAGATCAATGGGCGGGGCCAATCCCGCTACCACTTGATGAACGAGCTCGATGCCAGCCTCAAGCGTCTGCAGCTCGACCATATCGACCTCTACCAGTTGCATGGTTACGACCCGCTCACGCCGCTCGAAGAGGTGCTGGCCACGCTCAACGACATGGTCCGTTCGGGCAAGGTGCGCCATATCGGCCTGTGCAATATGGCCGCCTGGCAGATCATGAAAGGCCTGGCGATTTCCGAGAAAAACCGTTGGGCGCGTTTCGATACGGTGCAGGCTTACTACACCGTTGCCGGCCGCGACCTTGAGCGCGAGTTGCTGCCGCTGATTCAGGATCAGCAGCTTGGCCTGATGGTCTGGAGTCCCTTGGCGGGCGGACTGCTCAGCGGCAAGTTCTCGGCGGACGGCAAGGGCCCGGAAGGTGCCCGCCGCGCCAGTTTTGATTTCCCTGTGGTCGACAAGGCGCGAGCTTTCAAGGTGGTTGACGCGATGCGCCCGATCGCTGCGCGCCACCAGGCCAGCGTGGCCCAGGTGGCGCTGGCCTGGCTGCTCAGCCGGTCGCAAGTCAGCAGCGTGATCGTTGGCGCCAGGACGCCCGAACAGCTGGCCGACAACCTCGGCGCCTCGGCCTTGGCCTTGACGGCCGAGGACTTGCAGGCGCTGGACGATGTCAGCAAATTGCCGCCGGAATACCCGGGTTGGATGCTCGCCATGCAAGGGCAGTACCGCGCCAAGCCGCCAGCCAGGCCTTGAGCCAGGCGCCGGATGCCGGCAATGAATCGTCAGACCGCACGCCTGTTCCTCGCCATCTGGCCCGACGCCGCGCTGCGCGAGCAACTCGGTCGCCATGTTGAGCAATGGCATTGGGGGGCTGCGGCGCGCTATGCAAGCGACGACTGGCATCTGACCTTGCATTTTCTCGGCGCGCTGCCGCTCGATTCAGTCGACCGCCTGCGCAAGGGCTTGGCCGTTTGCTTCGCGCCGTTCGAGCTGACGCTCGATCACCCGCAGCAATGGCCGCAAGGCCTGGCGATCCTGGCCCCCGACCCTGTGCCTGGGGCGCTGCTGCAGTTGCAACAGTCATTGGCCCAGGCCTTGGCTTTTCTGGGATTGAAAGTCGAAGCCAGGCCATTTCGTCCGCATGTCACGCTGGCGCGCCGGGCTGCCGATGCCAGGCCTCCGGTTCAGTCGATCGAGCCGATCCACTGGCCTGTCAGCATCTATGTGCTGGCCCGCTCCACTGGCGATTCGCAGCGGCGCTATGAAATCTTGCAGCGTTATCCGTCAGGTGCTCACTGAATGCCCGCACCAGCAAAGCAATGCCTGGTCGGGTCAGGCCAAGATTCTGAACTCAGTGGCCATGGCGACCGGGCGGACTTGGTTTTTTTCGCGCTTCATTTCAACAAATCCGTAGTTGGACATCGTCTTTAGCGTGCGCGACAAATTGCTTGATTTGCGCCCCGTCAGCTCGGCCAACGATGAAATCGATTGCGGCTTGGTCGCCTGAATGACCTTCAATAAACTGCGGTTCTCATCGCTCAAGACCTCAGCCAACGAGCGCATTGAAGTGAACCAGATCTTGGGGTCAGATGGTTTGGGTTTGCACTCGCCACGAGCAATGGACAACATCCTTGCCCTGATGTTTTCTTGCGGCATGATGCCGATCACGATAGCTTTCATGGCTTTTCTATTTCGTCCAGCACGCGGTCGACTTCCGCGAAAAAATCGACCAACAGCTGTTGGGCAGCTTGAAATTCGTAAGGCACACCCTGGTCGCTGACATGCCGGTGTTTGTTGTCGTAGACCAAGCGACGACCCGTAAATTTGAATTTCTTCGGCAATTTCACGGCATGGGCGTTGTCATAGCCCTGGATCCGTTTGCCATAGGGTTCATGCAAGGTGAGCGAGTAACGAATGCCGTGCGGAACTCCCTCCGTCACATCGACTCGCCAAGCCTCGAACTTGATCTAAGGACGCTCTGCATAACCCCTCACGGCTTGTGCAAGTGCGGCCTCGGGCGGTCTGCGGCGTTGCATTTGTTGCCAATAGCACGCGCTATTGGCAACAAATGCGCCTTGCATCCCATCCCGATCCGCGCTGCACCAACTCGCGTTGAGTTATGCAGAGCA
>CAIJIT010000179.1 GCA_903820745.1 uncultured Burkholderiales bacterium | reverse complement strand
TGGACCTGCTTGGAGTGTGAGCGTTTGCATGATCGTGATGTGAACGCTGCTCGCAATATCCTGTCAAAGTTCAGAGCCGGCTGCGGACATGCAGCCCCTGCAGAGGGAATCCCCGCCCTTTAGGGCGGGGAGGATGTCAACCATGTATCAGCATCTGCTCGTTCCGATTGACGGCTCGGCCTTGTCGGCGGCCAATGTCCTGTCTGCGGTGGACTTGGCGCAAGGCCTGAACGCACGCATCACTTTTTTCTATGCTGTGCCGGACTGGAACTTGACCGATGGCAACGCCCTTTTCAGGATGCTGGAGCCTGACTTGTTTACCGAACCGGCAGTCGGCCTGACGAACGCCTTGTTGACCAAGGCGATGGCAAGCGCCAAGGCTGCCAATGTGATCAGCCAGGCGGCAGCGCAAAGCAGCGACAAACCGGCCGAAGCGATCATCGAGGCCGCGCAGACCCATGGTTGTGATCTGATTGTGATGGCGTCGCGCGGCAAAGGTTATACCGGTGCTTGGCTGCACAGTTCGCAAACCGAAATGGTGCTGCGCAATGCGCCGGTGGCGCTGCTCGTGACAAGGGTGGCGGCGGGGCGCCCGATAACCGATGAGGAAAGCGCGCTGGGCATCATCCAGGACGAACATCGCTCGATTGCGGTGGTGGTGCAGGCGATGCGTGATCTGGCGCAGCAGGCCTTGACCAAAGCCCATGCGCCGGATCGAGTCAATCTGGCTCGCTTGCTGACCTATTTGCGCGAGTTTCCCGGCCAGGTCCATCATCCGAAGGAGGAGATGCATCTGCACCGTCTGTTGCGCCTGCGGGTGCCGGACTGCGAGCCGATGCTGACCGATGTTGAAGCGCAACATCAGAGCGAGAAAGGACTGATCGAGCAGGTGTCAGCCTGCGTGGTGCTGCGTGGCCGGACGTCACCTGCCCAGGCCCGGGCACTTTGCGATGCGGTCAATGCCTTGGCCACCCATGTCTTTCATCACATCGGCTTTGAAGAACGCAATATCCTGCCGCTGGCCCGCAGTCGTTTGACCACCCAGGATTGGGCTGAAATCGCCACCGGCTTTGCCAGCAACGATGATCCGAGGTTCGGCGACATGCAGGTGGACGATTTCCGCCACATGTTCACTCTGATTGCTGATGGCTTTGCCGAAGGTCGCGCGCTGGCCAGGCCATGAAGTCCGCAAGCCTTCTGCGCTGATGGTTCAGGTCGCGAAGCGCGCCTCCAACTCGTCCAGCACGTCCATGCCCATCAGGTCGTTGATTTCGTCGAATGACGCGGCCAGATCTGGCCGGTCGACATTGTTGTTCTTGCCGATCACTTCGCTGACGAAGACGTCGAGTGCGTTGGTCATGCCTTTCATGGCGGCAGCTGACAGCAGCCTCGGGTAGGAGACCTGCGCGACACCGAAGCCCTGCAACTCGAGCGGGCTGATCAAGGGCGTGGTCTTGCGCGACCTGATGCCCAATCCCATATTCACCGAGAGCGGTTTGGGCACGCTGGCGGCAACGCGCTGGATGTCTTCTTTTGAAGTCAAGGCATCGGCGAACAGGCAATCGGCACCGGCTTCGGCATAGAGGTTCAAGCGCCTGATGGCCTCTTCCAGGCCGAGCGGACCGGCCGCATCGGTGCGCGCCTTGATGACAAAGCTCTGGTTATGCCGGGCATCGACGGCGGCCTTGATCTTGGCCACCATCTCTTCGGCTGGCACAACGCTCTTGCCGGCCATATGGCCGCAGCGTTTGGGCCAGACCTGGTCTTCGATCATCACCGCGGCCATGCCGGCTTTCTCGAAGGCACGGACGACAAAATAGACATTCATCGCATTGCCATAGCCAGTGTCGGCATCCGCCTGCAGCAGCAGACCGCTGAAGTCGGCGATGCGGCGCGCATTGGAGAGGTTTTCTTCCAGCCCCATCAACCCCCGGTCGGCCCAGCCGAGGCGGCTTTCCGAGGTGCCCGCTCCGGAGATCGAGGCGGTCTTGAACCCCATTTTCTCGATCAGCCTGGCGGTGAATCCGTCATAGACACCTGGGGCGATGGTGATTTCAGGCGCATTGATCAAGGCTTTCAACTGTGCGCCGGGGGAATTGTCTGTTGTGTTCATAAGGGCTTTTTGTTGGCCGGACTCAAGCCGGGTTGGGTGAATTCGCGCAAGACGCTCTGGGGGATGCCGCCTTCGGCCATCAAGGCCCGCTCCGAGGCTGTCAGGACGGCTGGGCTGACATCAAATCGGGTCACGCTGCCATCGGCCTTGCTGGCCGTCACATGGGCCAGGCTGCCGCTGGCCATCGCTTCGGCAATGCCTGTGAAACTGAAATTTTCATCGCCGCCCAGGCCCAGTTGGCGCCAGCCCTGGCCGGCGCCAAAGAGCAGGGGCAGCACGCCCATGCCGACCAGATTGGCGCGGTGGATGCGTTCGTACGATTCGGCGATGACCGCGGTGACACCGAGCAGCGCCGTGCCCTTGGCAGCCCAATCGCGGCTGCTGCCGGTGCCGTAATCCTGGCCTGCCAGCACGATCGTCGACACCCCCTCGGCCTGGTATCGCTGCGCGGCTTCGAAGATCGTCATCCGGCAATCGTCGGGGAAATACCGGGTGAAGCCGCCTTCGACATCGCTGAGCAAGGCGTTGCGCAGCCTGATGTTGGCGAAGGTCGCGCGGGCCATCACATGATGATTGCCGCGCCTGGCGACATAGCTGTTGAAATCCTTCTGGGCAATGCCTTGTTGTTGCAGATAACGGCCTGCCGGCGTGTCGAGCGGGATCTCGCCACCGGGCGAGATATGGTCGGTCGTCAGCGAGTCGCCGAAGGCTGCCAGCACGCGGGTATTGCTGAACCGGCCGGCGTCGCTGCCTGCGCCTTGCTGTGCGCCGGCAAAGAAGGGCGGCTCGACCAGATAGCCCGACTGCGGATTCCAGGCGAAGCGTGGGCCGCCAGCGGCAGCGATCGACGCCCAGGCTTCTTGGGCTGGATCGAATGCCTGATCCTGCCGCGCGAAGCGGGCGGGGTTGGTCGCATGAACCATGGCAGCCTGCAACTCCTGGGCATCTGGCATCAACTCTTGCATATAGACAGGATTGCCTTGCCGGTCGAGGCCCAGCGGTTCGCGCTCGAGGTTGATGTCGATGCGCCCGGCCAAGGCATAGATCACCACCAGCGGCGGCGCGCCGATGTAGTTGGCACGGACCAGTTTGTGGATACGGCCTTCGAAATTCCGGTTGCCTGACAGCACCGCGACGGCGACCGAGTTGCGACGCTCGATGGCGGCCGCGACTTCACAGTCCAGCGGGCCTGACTTGCCGCCGCAGGTGGTACAGCCATAGCCGATCAGGTGAAAACCGATGTCTGCCAGCGGCGCCAGCAGGCCCGCCGCTTCGAGATAGCTTGTGACTGCCCGCGACCCGGGCGCCAGCGAAGTCTTGACCCAGGGCGGCGGCTTCAGCCCGCGCTGCGCAGCCTTTTTCGCGACGATGCCGGCGGCCAGCATCACCTGCGGATTGGAGGTGTTGGTGCAGGAGGTGATCGCCGCGATCACGACCGCGCCATGCCGCGGCATCAGCTCGGCGTCGCTGGCTTCGGCAGTCAATGAAACGTCGGCCTTGAATCCGCCTTGCTGCGTCGGTTGAGTCAGACGCTGGCGAAAATCGGCGGCGATGGCTGCCAGATCCTGACGCTCCTGCGGCCGCCGTGGGCCGGCCATGCAAGGCTTTGCCTGGGCCAGGTCGATGTCGATGATGCGGCCATAGGCCGGCGTCACGCTGGAAGCATCCCTGAACAGCCGATTGCGCCGGCAATAGGCTTCAACCAAGGAGACCTGATCGTCTGCGCGGCCGGTCATGCGCAGGTAGTCGATGGTCCGCTGGTCGACCGGGAAGAAAGCGCAGGTCGCGCCATATTCGGGCGCCATATTCGACAAGGTCGCCCGCTCCGGCACTGACAGCGAGTCGACCGCCGGGCCGAAGAATTCGACCCCGAGGTTGACCACACCTTCGCCCCTGAGGACTTCGGTCACCTGCAAGGCCAGGTCGGTGGTGAAAGCGCCTGCTGGCATCAATCCGTGCAAGCGCACGCCGACGACTTCGGGTACCGGGAAGGTGTAAGCCCGGCCCAGCAGCGCGGCCTCGGCGTCGATGCCCCCGACACCCCAGCCGAGCACGCCGAGCGCGTTGACCATCGGCGTGTGCGAATCGCCGCCGATGACGAAGTCCGGAAAGGCCCAGCGGACACCGGCCTGTTCGGCTTGCATCACGACTTCGGCGATCTGCTCCAGGTTGACCTGATGGATGATGCCGGTCCCCGGGGGCGAGACGCGCAGGCTGGGGAAGGCCTGTGCAGCCCATTTGATGAAGGCGTAGCGCTCTTCATTGCGCGCAAATTCATGCTGCAGATTGCGCAGCATCGAAGCGGACGAGCCCCAGTCGTCGACCTGTAGCGAATGGTCGACGATCAGGTGCAGCGGCAGCTTCAGGTCGATTTGTTTCGGATCCCCACAGGCCGAGGCCACCGCATCGCGCAGCGCTGCAAGATCCTGCAGCACCGGAATGCCACTTGAATCGGGCAGGATCACCCGCGACAGATGCAGCGGTAACTCGCTGCCGACGCGCTGCTGCCAATGCAGGATGGCGTCGAGTTCTGTGGCGTTGACGGCCTTGCCTTCGCTCCAGAGATGGTGCCGGCAAAGGTTCTCCATTAGCACGCGGATCACATAGGGCATGGCCTGCAGGTCGACACAAGCTTCGGTGACCGTCGCCTCGAGATCAATGCAGCGAAGCTGGCCTTCAGGCCGCGGCAGATCGAAGGTTCGAATGAATTGCTTGGCCCGGTTCATCGCTGGAGTGTCAACAGTTGTCTGGAGATCGTCAAGAAAAAACCTGAATTTTGTGGGTATTAGTTGAAATACGGATTGAATTATTTATAACTGTTGACAGTTTTTTTCGCGCTGATTACTCTGCAAGCATGCTTGGAGATCTCGATGACAAGGCCGTGCCGCTGGCGGAGCGGGTGTTTGAAACCCTGCTCGCGCGGATTTACGCCGGCGAACTCGCCCCCGGCGTCGTCGTCAATGAGGCGGCATTGGCCGAGGAATTCCAGATCAGCCGCGGTCCGGTGCGTGAGGCGATCCGGCGCCTGCAAGGCATTCGGCTGGTGACGCGTGAGCCTTATATTCGTAGCCGGGTGCTCAGCCTGAGCGCCGAGACTGCCCGCGAGTTGTTCGAAATGAGGGCGGCGCTCGAGGGCATGGCCTGCCGCTTGGCGGCTTCCCGCATGACCGATGCCGACATCGAGGCCTTGCTGGTTGCGCTTGAAGGCGAGCGGCAGAGGGCTTCGTCTGGTGAGCAAGCAGTCGATGCCTTCGATTTCCATGCGCGACTGGTTGAAGGCTGCCAGAACACGATGATCCACGCTGCGCTGTGCGGCGACCTTTACCATTTGCTGCGCATGTACCGGCGCAAATCGGGCACGGTGCCCGAGCGCAAGGGAGTGGCGTTTGATGAGCATTGGCAGATCATCCGTGCCTTGCGTGCCAGAGACGGTGAACTCGCCGAGTCCCTGATGCGCGCCCACATCAACCGGGCTTGCGAACACCTGTTCAGCCAACTCCTGCAAGACTAATCGAAAGCGAACCCGACCATGTTCCGTTTTATCGCAATGACGCTGCTGCTCGCTGTGGCAATGACGCCAGTTCAGGCAGAAACCTACCCTGACCGCGCGATCCGCTTGATCGTGCCCTCGGCGCCTGGCGGCAGTGTCGACAAACTCGCGCGGGCGATCGGCAGGCGCTTGTCGGAGCGGCTCGGCCAACCGGTCGTGGTCGACAACCGCGGCGGCGCCGGTGGCATCATCGCGACCGAGGCGGCAGCCAATGCCAAGGCCGATGGCTATACGCTGTTGATCGGCACGATTGCCGGGCTGGCGACCAATGTCAGCCTGGAAAAACTCCGTTACGACCCGCTCCGGGACTTCGCGCCGATCACCCTGGTCGGCACCCAGGACTTCGTCCTTTGCCTGAATCCCGGCCTGCCCATTCAATCGGTGAAGGAACTGGTCGAGATGGCCAAGGCCAAACCGGCGAGCATGGCTTATGCGTCAGCCGGCATGGGTACTGGCAGCCACCTTTCCGGCGAGTTGCTGAGTCAGATGAGTGGGATTGAACTGATCCATGTGGCTTACAAGGGCATGTCGCCGGCGGCGATGGACGTCATCAGCGGGCAGGTGCCGATGGCCTTTGCCAGCATCGCTACTGCTTTGCCTTTGGTCAAATCCAGGAAGCTCAAGGCGATCGCGGTGACTGGCGACAGGCGCTCCGCCATGTTGCCCGAAGTACCAACGATGGTCGAAGCGGGCATCAAGGGTTATGCCTCGTCGACCTGGTATGGCATCGTCGCGCCAGCAGCCACGCCGCCCGCGGTGCTGCGCCGATTGCACAGCGAGATCGTCGCCATCCTGCGCGAGAGCGAACTGCAGCAGATTTTTTCCGATGAAGGGATCGATCTGGTCGGCGGCAAACCCGAGGAATTCAAGGCTTTTCTGCAGAGCGAGATCGAGAAATGGCGGCTGGTCGTGAAGTCCGCGGGCTTGCACAAGGCCCAATGAGATCGATGGCTTGATCGGTGCTATACTGGTTGGCTTGATGCGGCTGTAGCTCAGCTGGATAGAGTACTTGGCTACGAACCAAGGGGTCGTGGGTTCGATTCCTGCCAGCCGCACCAAGACCAACAAGAAAAGTGAAGGGCCGATGCGCGAGCAGCGGCCCTTTTCCTTTATCTGGCCTGATCCGACTGGGTTAGCAATTCGATCTGCTGCGCGCTCATGCCCAGCGACTCGAGCACAGCCTGTGTATCTGCGCCAGGTGTCGGGCCGGCTTGGGGTGAGCGCGTTTGGCTGCGTGAAAAGCGCGGCGCTGGGTTGGGTTGCAAATGGCCGTCGACGCTGACGAAATTGCCTCTTGCCTGTTGGTGCGGATGCTGAGCGGCTTCCGCCAGGCTCAGCACGGGGGCGAAGCAGACATCGCTGCCTTCGAGCAGCAAGCGCCATTCCTCACGGCTGCGGCTTTTGATCCGCTCGGCCACGCGCAAGCGTAATGCCGGCCATTGTTGGCTGTCGTACTGCTGCGCCGGGTCGACATCGCTCAGGTCGAGTCGCAGCAGCAACTCGCGGTAGAACTGGGGTTCGATCGCGCCCAGCGTCACATGGTGGCCGTCAGCGCATTCAAAGCTGTCGTAGAAGGGTGAGCTGTGGAGGAAGAAGTTCTGCGCCGGCTGATCGCGCCATTGCTGGGTGGCGCGCATCGAATGGATCAACGCCGTGAGCATGCCGACACCGTCGATCATGGCGGCGTCGATCACCTGGCCGCGGCCTGATTGCCGGGTCTCCAGCAAGGCGCAGACCAGTCCGAAGGCCAGAAACATCGCGCCACCCGCCATGTCGCCGAGCAACGTTGCCGGCAGGCTGGGCGCCTTGCCTTCGCGGCCGGCGATCGACAGCGCACCAGTCAGCGCCACATAGTTGATGTCGTGGCCAGCGGCCTTGGCCAGCGGGCCGGTCTGGCCCCACCCGGTGACGCGGCCGTAGACCAGCCTGGAGTTGCTGTCGGCGAAAACAGCCGGGCCCAGACCCAGCCGTTCCATCACGCCGGGCCGATAGCCTTCGATCAAGGCGTCGGCGCTGTTGATCAGACCTTGCGCTGCGTTCAGGGCCAGCGGGTCTTTGAGGTCCAGGCAGATCGAACGCTTGCCGCGGTTCATCGCCTCGCCGGCGCCCAGGCTGCGCATTGCCGCCGGACGTTCGATGACGATCACTTCGGCGCCCATGTCGGCCAGCAACATGCCGCAGAAGGGCCCGGGCCCGATGCCGGCCATCTCGATCACGCGCAGTCCCTGCAAGGGACCGCTTGAATTGCTATCGTTCATCGGAATTCCCGAGAAACCCCGCCATTCATGGCGGGGAGGTAGAGGGGCAGCCCGTGAGGGCTGCTTACGGTGCAGAGCAAGCGCGCTGCGCCTCGACGTAAGCCTTGATGGTTT